>QBMN01000077.1 GCA_003241845.1 Shackletoniella antarctica
CCCCCAGCCATCGCCAGCCCCCCCGATCCGGCCAGCCGAGCAGGTGGTTTCCCCCTGGGAAGCCCAAAATGAAGCAACCATTGCCCAGCTGGCCCGGTTTATCGACTTTGCCGAGGGTTTTACCATCGGGTTTATAGAGGTTAGCTTTCCTGAAGATATTGATGGCTTGCTCAAGGTGCTGCTTCAGCGGCCAGAGTGTCGTTTGGTCGATTTTCGAATTTTTGATATCTCAGACCCCAACCTCACCTACCTGCAAGATGAGCTGACCCAGCGCATTAACCAGCTACCCAAGCCTATTTCAATGCTGGTAGTGCCTAAACGGGTGATTTTGGTAAAGGGGCTAGAGAACGCCATTGGCCTATTTGGCGACTACCCCCCAGTGCTGCAAGATCTCAACTTTGTGCGCGATGCCCTAGCCGACTCGGTGCCCTACCCGGTGCTGTTTTGCCTGCCCAGCTACGCCATCAACCGGGTGATCAAATATGCCCCCGACTTCTGGAGCTGGAAGTCGGGGGTGTTTCGCATTCTTGCCAGCCAAGACCGTCAAGATGAGGCGTCGATCTATGCGCTCCATGCTCAGCGCCTAATTGGTAATGCCAGCCAGCTAGAGAAGCAAGAACGCATTCAGCTATTAGAAAAACTAGCCCAAGAATTTGACCCCCTAGCCGCCAACCGCAGCAAGGCCGATCTCCGCATTGCCGCCCAGGCGTTAATAGAATTGGGGATTGTTCACATTTTTTCTGGAGAATATTTGAAAGCCCAAGCGGCCTTGGAACCCACCGCCAAAATTTTTGCCAAATCAGCATGGCAACCCGAAACCCGGCGTGATTTGATGATTCGTATCAAGTACCTGACCTGGCAGGGCTGTTTAGATTTTATGTTGGGACGGATGGATCAAGCTGAACAGGGCTTGAACACCGCTCTCGCATTGAACAATAACGTTGATCCTGGTCTAAAAGCTCTTTCTTGCTTCTATTTGGGACATCTGAAAGCCCAGCATGGCCAAGTCGAGGAGGCGATCGCCCTCTTCCAGCAGTCCTTAGACATCGACGAGCGCATCGGCAACGCCCAGGGCAAAGCCGTCACCCTGCACGACATCGCCAACATCAAAGCGCGACAGGGACAGGTGGAGGAGGCGATCGCCCTCTTCCAGCAGTCCTTAGACATCAAAGAGCGCATCGGCAACGCCCAGGGCAAAGCCGCTACCCTGCACGAAATCGCCAACATCAAAGCGCAACAGGGCCAGGTCGATGAGGCGATC
This sequence comes from Shackletoniella antarctica, assembly GCA_003241845.1. GTDB lineage: Bacteria > Cyanobacteriota > Cyanobacteriia > Phormidesmidales > Phormidesmidaceae > Nodosilinea > Nodosilinea antarctica. Next base: position 1,262 of record QBMN01000077.1, read on the forward strand.
GCCCTCTACCAGCAGTCCTTAGACATCACCGAGCGCATCGGCAACGCCCAGGGCAAAGCCGCCACCCTGCACGACATCGCCAACATCAAAGCGCAACAGGGCCAGGTGGAGGAGGCGATCGCCCTCTTCCAGCAGTCCTTAGACATCACCGAGCGCATCGGCGACGCCCAGGGCAAAGCCGCCACCCTGCACGACATCGCCAACATCAAAGCGCAACAGGGCCAGGTGGAGGAGGCGATCGCCCTCTTCCAGCAGTCCTTAGACATCTACGAGCGCATCGGCAACGCCCAGGGCAAAGCCAACACCCTGCACGAAATCGCCAAAATCAAAGCCAATCAGGGCCAGGTGGAGGAGGCGATCGCCCTCTTCCAACAATCCTTAGACATCACCGAGCGCATCGGCGACGCCCAAGGCAAAGCCGCTACCCTGTACGAAATCGCCAACATCAAAGCGCAACAGGGCCAGGTGGAGGAGGCGATCGCCCTCTACCAGCAGTCCTTAGACATCAAAGAGCGCATCGGCGACGCCCAGGGCAAAGCCGATACCCTGCACGAAATCGCCAACATCAAAGCCAATCAGGGCCAGGTGGAGGAGGCGATCACCCTCTTCCAGCAGTCCTTAGACATCTACGAGCGCATCGGCGACGCCCAGGGCAAAGCCGTCACCCTGTACGAAATCGCCAAAATCAAAGCGCAACAGGGCCAGGTGGAGGAGGCGGTCGCCCTCTTCCAGCAGTCCTTAGACATCAAAGAGCGCATCGGCGACGCCCAGGGCAAAGCCGCTACCCTGCACGAAATCGCCAGAATCAAAGCGCAACAGGGCCAGGTGGAGGAGGCGATCGCCCAGGGTGACAGCGGCTGGATTTTCTAACTCGGCCAGGGTTGGCGACTCTGCTGGGGCTGGGGCCAGGCCAGGGAGGGTACCCAGAGCGATCGCCAGGCCGATCAAACAGGCTAAAAGAGGCACCAGTAGCCGGGGCCAGGTACCTTTGGCGGTGGTGATGTGCGATCGCAGCATAGCGCCCTTAAGCCTCCCTAAGCCCGGTAACGTCATCCCCGATTACAGCCCCTAGGGCTGCAAATACTGCCGAAAAAACTCAATTTGCAGCTGCGCCGCCAGGGGCTGGTAGCCCGAGCCGTAGAGACTGTGGCCCACCCCCTCAAACTCGTAAAGCGTCACCGGAATCTCTGCCGAGTCAATCACATCGTGGAAGTTGCGGGCCACGTCAATTTGCAAAAAATCGTCCGCCCCGTGAAATAGCAGCGTAGGCGTGCGAATGGCCTGGGCATTGTACAGCGGCGACGCCTGGAGGTAGATCTCCGGGGCCTCCATCGGCGTCTGCCCTACCAGGTATGACAGCAGCGACGAATAGCCCAGCTGCCACTCGGTCAAGGTGTCGAGCAGCGAGCACTGGGGGTTGGCCGCCGCCACCAGCGCCGGAAACTGAGCGATCAGCTGCGCTGTGTAGTAGCCGCCGTAGGAGCAGCCCGTCACCCCCACCTGCCCTGCTGTGGTCCATCCCTGCCGAATCATCTGGCTGATGATCTCGGCCCCTTCTTGCACATCGACCCGGCCAAAGTTTTGGTCGTCGGCCAGGGCGCGGTACCGCTCGGGGCCAAAGCCCTCGCGGCCAGACAGGGGCACCACCAGCACCGCCAGGCCAAAGTTGGGCAGCAGGTTTAGGGGCATTTCTACTTCGGTGGCAAACTCGTTGGTCATTGAGAAGCCTGGCCCCCCCTGCTGCCACAGCACAATCGGCCCCCCCTGGGGCGGAAAGGCGCTGCCCTGGGGCTGAATCAGCAGGCCCGGACGTTCTCCCTGGCTGGTGGTAAAGCTCACCGGGTTGATCTGCACCCGGTTGCGGTTGGCAAGATCTGCGTTGGCGGTGGTGAGCGATCGCACCTCCCCCGCCAAATCTACCCCCGCCAAATCCACCGCAAACAGCTCTGGCGGCTGGGTCACCGACGAAAATCTGTAGACAATCGTGCCGCCATCGTCGCTGGCCACCACCGAATCTGGATCCACAGACCCGGTTGGCAGCGGCAAAGGGGTGAGCTGGCGATCGCCCAGGTCGTACGCATAGAGCAGGCGATTCACGCCCTCAGTGCCCCAAAACAGCAGGCGATCGCCCCCCAAAAACCATCCCCTCGACTCCATTGGCCCCCGCAGCGGGTCGGCGGCAATGGTATCTAGCACCTGGCCCTCCAGATCTATTACCTGGTAGTAGGCCGACTCTGGAAACACATAGGAGGGCTGCTCGCGCCCCGCCACCCGGCTGGGTCGATAGCGCTTCACCAGCAGCCGCTGCCCGTCGGGGCTCAGGCTAGCCCCCCCAAAGGTTTCCCCCTGTTCGGAGGCGGTCAGCTCTAGCCGCAGCGGCTCAGGCCGCGAAAAATCAAACACCCGCACCGCGCTGTGCTCGTGAAAGGGGTTGTCGGCCGGGGCCAACCGCCCCAGGGCATCTTGAACCACCGGGTTGGACAAGTTCGGGCTGTAGGGGGTGCGATCGTACAGCCGCCGCTCTTCTCCAGACGATGTCACCAGCGCCACCTGATCGCCACTGGCCGACCAGGTGGGCGGCTGAATCTCTAAATCCTCGGGTAGTCGAGCCACCTCTAGCCGCCGCAGCGAGGGCAAAAACACGACATAGACAATGTCTTCTGCCTCGCCGTTTTCTGCTTCGCCATCTTCTGCTTCGCCGTAAACCCGCACGGCAAATTTCGAGAAATCTGGGGCAATACCCAGTATTTCGCCGTCCTCAGCCTGGGTGGGGTAGACGTGGGTGCGCGAGGCGATCTCCGTCACCCGGTTCACGGTGATGATTTCCCAGGGGCCATAGACATCCTGCTGCCCGTAGCGCAGGGTGTCATTGTCAACCCAGCGCAGGGGCAGATCGGGGGTCAACAGGTCATACTGCAAGGCCAGGGCGTCACTCAGCTCCCCAGTGCGAACGTTGAGAAAGTGCAGGCTGCGATCGTCGGGGTAAGCCCGGCTGGCGATCGCGACCACTAGGGTGGTGCCGTCGGGGCTAAAGGTGCTCAGCACCTCGGGCTGCTGCACCCCCAGCAGGGCCTCTAGCCGAGCCTGCTCTGCGTCTGACATCGGGGCCAGGTCTAACCCATCTAACCCCACCGAAATAATCTCACCTGCGCCAGGAGCGGCCATGCCCAGGGCGGCGACTGTGCTCAAAAGACCAAGGCCGAAGGATTTTCCCAGCATTTGGTAGCCAACTCTGAGCGAGGCTCCGGCCCGCCTTCGCCGTCTCAGCCCAGTCAACTCCCCTGAGCAACGTCCAAAAAAACGCCCAGGGAAACCTAATCTCCAGTGCCAACGTCGCAAAAAAATAGAATTACTCCAGGAATTTGACACCGGGGCTGTGTAAATAAAGACAAGCCATCATAACGCTATCCCCTCGCCCCCAGGGCACTCTAGCCGGAGTTTGTTAACGACGCCCCTATCCCTGACCCGCATCCGGCAAGCTACCGTGAAAGCAGACCATCCCTACCGTCCATAACCCCAGGCCGTGACCCAGGAATTTCAACTTTCGATTACCCCCGTGGGGCCAGACACCTATCTGCTGCGCACCGAAGCCGTAGCCACCGGGGTCCCCCTGGCTGAGGCCCAGGTCACCTGGCCCCTAGACGCCTGGCTGGCCCAGGCCCAGGCCCTGTTTCAAGATCCTTTGGTAGCCCTCCTGGCTAGCCCCGGCGACGCCCAGGGCCTGGATCAGGACAGGGATCGCATCCGGCCCGACAGTCCGTGGACCCAGCTGGGCCAGGCCCTCTACCAGGGCCTATTTCAGGGGCGCATTCGCGATAGCTGGGTGGCCGCCCAGGGCGTGGCCCAAAACCGGCGGCAGCCCCTGCGCCTGCGCCTGGGGTTTAAAGATAGCCGCATCCAGCGCCTGCCCTGGGAACTGCTCTACGGCGACGATCGCCCCCTGGCCACCGGGCTTGACGTGACTCTGTGCCGCTACTACCAGAGCCAGACGGTGACTGACCTGGCCACTCAGGTACCCCTAGCCCCGGCTAGCGTGCCGATTCGGGTGCTAGTCGTCATGGCATCCCCCAGTAATCAAGCCCAGCTAGCCCTGCGCCAGGAGATTCAAACCCTAGTCCAGACCCTCCAGGCCAAACCCGCTGGCCCCGGCCCCATTCCCCTAGACCTCACCCTGCTAGAACAGCCGGGGCGGCCTGAGCTAGTGCAGGCCCTAGAGCAGGGCAACTTTCAAGTGCTGCACTACGCGGGCCACAGTGAAGCTTACGCCAGCCACAGCGAGACCGACGAAACCGGTGGTAGCCTGCTGCTCGTCAATCGCCAAAGCGGTCTCGCTGAGACCCTTAGCGGCGGCGATCTGGCCGGGCTGTTGGTCAATAACGGCATTCGTCTAGCCGTGTTTAACTCCTGCCGAGGAGCCTACACTCCCCAGGATGACGCCCAGGCCAACTGGCTTGATCAAAACCTGGTGCAGGCTCTAGTCAACCGAGGCGTGCCGGGGGTGATCGCCATGGCCGAGCGTATTCCCGACGATGTCGCCCTCACCTTTACTCAACTGCTCTACCGCAACCTGCACCAGGGGCATCCCATTGACCTCTGCCTCAGCCGGGTGCGCCAGGGGCTGATGTCGGCCTACGGCTCAGACCAGCCCTTTTGGGTGCTGCCTCTGCTCTACCTGCGGCCCGACTTTGACGGCTATCTGTACCGGGGCGATGGGCAAAAATTGGCTCTAGAGGGCGATCGCCCCACCCTCGGCCACCTCAACGGTGCCGACCTGGGGGATGACGATCTCAGTGAGGTAGCCCTGCTGCTGCCCGACTACAGCACCGACCCCGACATCTCGGGCCTGGCCGCAGAAATGCTGACCCGCCAGGCCGCTGATCTCCCCAGCGATGGAGCCGCCGATCCCCTCTACGCCTGGCTGCAAGAGGGCGATCAGCCTGAGGCCGAGGCTTCGACAGCCCATGTGGCCAACCTGGTGCAGCAGCTTTCCCAGCCAGTCACGACCTCAACTCAACCGCCTTTGACCGCCGACCCTAGCGAAAACCTGCTGCCCCAGCCAGAACCGCTCCACCCAGCGCTGCCTGGGCTGCCCGCCCGGCCCGCCGATTTTGCCGACCCAACCGTTGCCCCGGCCAAAACCTCTAGGCCTCAGCAGCTCTGGCCTAGCTGGTCTGTGCCCTCCCATTTTCTGGTGTGGGGCAGTTTGGGCCTGGCGGGCCTGGGGGCAGTGCTGGGCCTAGCCCTGCTCATCTTGCCAGCCATTAATCGCTCAACGCCGCCCGCCCTGCCCACTGCGACCGAAACCCCGGTCTCTGGCAGTGCGGGGGCAACCCAACCCAGCACCGACCTACTCTCTAGCGCCATCAACGCGATCGCCCTCGATCGCACCGCCAGCGCCAGAACCCTGATCGAGCAGCTGCTCGACCGCAACGACCTGACCACCGCCGCCGCCGCCCTGAGCACTCTGACTGCACCCCAGAAGCAAGACCCAGACATGGCCTACGTGCTCGGTCGCCTGGCCTGGCAGCAAATCGTTGCCGACCCCACCGTTGGCACCACCCCCAGCGATGCCCTGCGCTCCTGGCTCGATGCCACCCAGGGCAACCCCGACCTGGTGGAGGCCTGGGTGGGGCTGGGGTTTGCCCACTACGCCCTGGGCGACTACGGCGAGGCCATACGGGTCTGGGAGCGGGCGATCGCCATTGACCAGGGTCAGCGCCGCGATATCAACCCCAGTGCTCCCCAGATGGCCAACCCGATCACCATCCATGCCTATGCTGGGTTGGCCATGGCCTACCAGCAAGAGGCCAACATTACTATCGTGGCCGAAGAGCGCGCCCCCTTTGAGCAGCAGGCCCAACGCTACTACCGGCAAACCCTCGCCCTCGACCCCGCCATGGTTAACCCCAACACCCTAGCCCTCCACTGGCTGTGGTTGCCCACCCTCAACAACGACTGGCAAACCACCCTGCGGCAGCTGGCCCTGAGCGACGGCAACCCCACAATCGAGGGCAACTAATCACTCCCCTAGCCCAGTGCTATGCCTCACCCAAATCCAGAAGTGATACCAAATCCGAATCGCATACCCCGGATTCCCAAAAGGCCAAACCGTAGGGGCGCATTGCCTGCGCCCTGCTGGACTGGGTATAGCCATCGCTATATCGGCCAGCCAAACCAGGCATCAAACCCGAGTGGTAACATTGGAGAACTATTGAAATGCGGCCATGCCCAGCACCCTAGGGATTCTCGCTCAACCCACCCAGGTCGATCACGTGCTCACCTGGCTCTCAAAACACCAGCGGGTCTTGACCCACTTTCAAATTATGGCCCCGGCAGAAATGGCCCAGGGCATTGAGCAGGGTTGGGATCTCGCTCAAATCGATCTAATCACCCTCCGGGACTCCAGCTTGGGGGGCGACATTGAGTTGGCCGCTCACATTCTTGCAGGGGATGTGGCAGGGGTGCTCTTTTTTACCGAGCCAGAGGCGATCGCCACCGCCTTTCCCAGCTTTCCCCTGGTGCTGCGGGCCTGCCAAATCCAGGGCATTCCCATTGCCCTCAACGATATATCCGCGACGCTGCTGCTGCGGGGCATTGCCGAAAGCCAGATCGCCTACCTGATCTTTAACCCGGTGGCCGGTCAGGGCAACCCCAACACCGACCTCGCCCTGATCAAAGATGTGCTAGAGCCGCAGATCATGGTCAACGTGATCATGACCAAACCCGACCTCGACCCCGCCGACCAGGCCCGCGAAATCATCGAACATATTCACTCTAAAAATGAGCACGACATGGGCCGCAGCCTGATCATCGCCTCTGGTGGCGATGGCACCGTATCGGCGGTCGCTGGGGCCACGATGAATACCGGCATTCCCCTAGGCGTTATCCCCCGGGGCACCGCCAATGCCTTTTCGGTGGGGCTGGGTATACCTACCAACCTGCGGGGAGCCTGCGAAACTATCTTAGCGGGCAACACCCACATCATTGACGCCGCCCGCTGCAACGATGTCCCCATGATTTTGCTGGCTGGGGTAGGGTTTGAGGCCGGCATGGTTGACGGAGCCAGCCGCCAGCTCAAAAATGAACTGGGTAACCTGGCCTACGTGCTCTCTGGGGTGCGCCAGCTTGCCGCCGCCGAACCCTTCGAAGCCACCCTCGAAATCGACGGCGAAGTCTCCACCGTCACCACCAATGCGATTACGGTGGCCAACGTGGCCCCACCTACCTCAGTGCTAGCCCAGGGGCTGGGGGCGGTGATTCCCGACGACGGGCTGCTTGAGGTGACTATTTCCATCAGCACTACCCGGCTCCAGGGCATCAATGCCATGGCCTCGCTGATGGCCGCCGCCGCCTGGGGCAACCCTACCCAGCGAGATGACATCACCTGCCTACGCACCAACCGCATCAAAGTCACCACTAACCCACCGCAAAAGCTAGTGATCGACGGCGAGATTTTAGAGGCCAACCCCGTGGAGTTTGAGTGTCTACCCCAAGCGTTGACGGTATTCGCACCGCTCAAAACGCTCTAATACCAAATCTGAACCGAATAACCCCGATTCCCCAGCGGCCAAATTTTAGGGGCATAGGCATAGCCAATCCAGAGGCTTCACAGCGTTTGCCCCGAGGAACTAGGGGTACTTAAATGGGATTTAGTATAGAAGTGTGCCATCAACAGCGATCGCTACCTAGGGTAGACCGTCGATTAGAGCTGATGGTGCTGTTCCGGTCGATATTCTCTCAGCCAGCAGCGCTCCAGGTAGCGCACCTGGTGCTTGTACCAAAACCGCCAGGGGTTTAACACGGTTTTGTAGCCGCGACAAAAAACAGGTTGGTAAAGATAAGACAGAATGGGAAACCGCATGATTTTAAATAGGTTGATAAATACGACAACGCCTCTATGGCGCGCGCTCAATGGCTGACGATGAGGGCAACACAGCCTGCGACTGGGGCTGATATTCTCAGTATAGACAGATCAAAAAAGAGACCCAACATCGGGCCTCTCACTTGGAAAGATATTTAATAATCGAACACAGAATTTATAGTCTGCCGCCAAGGATCTCAGCCCGCCGACTGTTGCATCAAAACGATGGCTGGGAATCACCTGACGGGCGATCGCTCAGTTGGACTTAGGTGATTATGCTAAATCAGCCGTAACCGAAGCTGCGGCTGATTGGCAATGGAGCTGACGGGAGTCGAACCCGTGTCCGCTTTGAGTATTAACACACCACTCATTCACAGGCTTAGTCCCTCTAACCCTAGGGACAGGAACCGCCACTTATCCCGGACGGCGGGATGCTCTGGCTAAGTCTTAGTTAATGGATCCACCAGAGGAGATTCATTAAAGCATCCGTTGGGGTTTTGTCCATAGCTCTTAACGGAGTCAAACTATAGACGCTCACTAAACGAGGTTTAGTTAGGCAGCAACAGGTGCAGCTTTACGAGCAAAGGGTACGATGTTGTTCGCATTTACGTTTGTTTTGAGCCTTGATTTACGAGAGTGGACTCACTCTCGGCCTGTATCACAGCGTGACTTTCGTCAAAACGTCGAAACCGTTACAGCCCCTTGAATTTACTTATAGACCAATTATAGATCATTCATCCGAGGATGATGCCAACCTCGCCATCGTTGCCCTCTGGGCAGGCTGCGTCAACCACTCTGCCCCAAAAACGGGCCAAGAAACGGGCCAAAAAACAGGCCAGACGCGGCAGCGATCCCCGTGGCTACGCCTGGTATGAATCTCTTATGGTCGCAATAACCTTTCGTAAACTCGATGGTGTAGTCATCAAAGTATAATAATTACCTAATAGCCCTGTTTTTGGTGGGGGTTGTCCATGGGCAGCGCGCGCCCCAGACAGGTTTTAGGTGATTGCACTAAGTCCAGCTCGGGATCTGTCGTTTTCTTCCAGGCAGAACTCCACTTCTGGAGTTGGATTTGGTTTAAATCATTTCACCATCACATCAGCGTTTTGCCCCCTGGGCGGCTGTTTGCAGCAATAAGGACTTTTTTTACTCCTATGACCACAACCAACGACTCTAGCAACGGCAATGCCGAGACCCCCGAAAAGGAACCCACCACGAGCCGTTCTACTCGGGGCGCTCGCGGTAAGCGGGCTACCGCTGCGGGCGGTATTGTTAAAGCTAGCCCTAAGAGCAGCGATGTTATTCTACTACCCGATGATACTCGGGTAACCGAGACCGATAGTTTGCCTAACCATCGCCCCATTTCTCTGGGTAGCTTTGAGATTGTGGGCACCATTGATCGGGCGGGCGTTCGCCCCATTGGGGCCAATACCTTCGAGATTTCGACTACAGATACGCTGCCAGGTCACCGCCCGATAGAGGTAAGTACTATGCATATATCTGATCTCCACACGCTGCCCGGCGATCGCCCCATTGCCCCCAATGAGATCGATCCCTCGCCATCGGTGCTGATGGGCTACCTAGACTAGGCAATCCATAGAAACCCGGTGGCCAAGGCAATCGGGTTTCTGTGAATCATTTCCCCAAATTTCCCAACAAAAAAGCTCCTCAAAATGAGGAGCTTTTTTGTTGGAACCAAGTGCGAGGTGACTATACAGTGACCGCAGTAGGTGCAGCAACAGCGGCAGGATAAACGCTAATTTTCTTCTTGTTTTTGCCGCGACGCTCAAAGGTAACGATGCCGTCTACCAGAGAAAACAGGGTGTCGTCGCTGCCACGACCAACGTTTTCACCGGGATGAATCTTGGTACCCCGCTGGCGGATCAAAATATTGCCAGCACGCACAGACTCACCGCCGTAGCGCTTGACGCCTAGGCGTTTGGCGTTTGAGTCGCGCCCGTTACGAGTACTACCTGTACCTTTCTTATGAGCCATGGGTGTATTCCTTTAACCTAGCTACTGCTTAATCTAAACCAAATTCAAGCCCAGCGGCGGGGTTTTTCCTGTAGGAATGCTACAGGCTCCACTCTGGACGTGGCCAAGGGCGTACCGGGAAACCTAGCTGTCGGCGTCGGCCTCAGCTGCTTCCACCTCTGCGGGGGGTGCTTCTTTAGCCGCAGCTTCGCCTGCGATCACCTTACCGCCGACCTCAATGGAGTTGATCATTACTCGGGTGAGTTCTTGGCGGTGACCCTGCTTTTTGCGGGTTTTCTTTTTGGGCTGCATCTTGTAGACAATGATCTTGCGGCCCCGCAGGTGACTAACCACGCTGCCGGTGACCGTAGCTCCTTCGACCACCGGCTGGCCGACGAGGGCTTCGCCGTCGTGGTCTACAAACAGCACCCGCTCTAGGGCAACTGAGTCGTCTACCTCTAGGGCAAGGCGGTCAATATCGTAAAAACGGCCCGGCTCTACCCGCAGCTGCTTGCCACCTGCTTCAACAATTGCGTATGTCATTTGTTACCTCATAACCGCCGTACAGGTGCCAACTGACTCCAAATCTGGAGAACCATTGCTTAGGGCGTTAGCCTTAGAAACCTGATCCGAGCGCATAAATACAGTCTTTAATTATTGCGAGTCGGTTGCAGCTCTGTCAAGGGGCGCAACCGCATCTAATACCATCTTTATCCTGATGCGCTGTTTGTTGGCCTGAAAAAGGAAGTGGGAGTTCTGGGCAGGGCGCGTGCATGGATATTTGGCTTTTAGCGACTCAACTACTGATCGGTGGAGTGACGCCCCCCCAGGCGGCTAGGCGCAACCCACCGGCGGCGGCCAGCACGGTGATGACTACCGGGCCAGACAATTGCTCTGTCGCACTAGAATCTGTCGCACTAGAATCTGTCGCACTAGAATCTGGCGCACTAGAATCTGGCGCGCTAGAAGATGAGGCGGCCCTAGGGGGTTGCTCGGCCACAACTATGGCAACAGTTTCTTTAGGGGAAGCTCCTTTAGGGGCCGTTTCTTTAGGAACATCGCAGGAGGCATTGAACTCCGCCGATCAGCCGCCGCTATCGATGAATGCGGCGGTTAACCGCTGGCCCCGACCAGCGGCTGTCAGAACGCCCGTGCGGCCAGCGCTGCCGCAGCTCCCTCAGCGCCCCCCGGCACTACCCCAGGGCAGTGTCGGGCTAAAGCCGGTAGACGGATCGCAGCTCTACCAGTTTCGAACTGCGACCCTGCAAGCGGGCAGTCTCTATACTCAGGTTGCGCCCCAGCAGTACCGTGATCAGTGGCAGCGAGCCCTAGACACCCCCACCTACGACCAGTGGCAGGCGCTGCTGACCCAAGAGGCTGAGACCATGGCCCGCATTCAGGGACAGCGATCGCTCACCGTAGTCGTGGGCGACTCGCTGGCCCTGTGGCTGCCCCTAGACGAGCTGCCACCCAGCCAGCTGTGGCTCAACCAAAGCATTTCGGGAGAAACCACCGCCCAAATGCTGCAGCGGCTGCACTATTTTGCGGCCACCCGGCCCCGAGCCATCCACATCATGGCAGGCATTAACGACCTCAAAAACGGGGCTACCGAGGCCGATGTGGTCGATAACTTCTACCAAATAATCACCCGCCTCAAGCAGCAGCACCCCCAGGCGCGGCTGGTGGTGTATTCGATTTTGCCGACGCGGCTAAGGGAGTTGCCCAGCGATCGCATTCAGTCGGTCAACCGCCAGCTAGCTACTTTGGCCGAGGGTCAGGGGGCTACCTTTGTTGACCTACACCCCAGCTTTAGCGACGGGCAGGGGCAGCTGCGGCCCGAGCTGACCACCGACGGGCTGCACCTGAGCGCCCAGGGATACACCCTGTGGCGGGCGGCCCTGGTCAGTCACTAGGAGCTACGGGCCACGGGATTGGGGCCAACTCCCTGGGGTTAAGCCACTTGTGGAGTCGCGCAGGTAGCAGCGGGCGGGGGTACAGGGAAGGCTGAGTTGGTGTGACACCGCCGCGCCATAATAGGATCAAGCCACTGACCTATGCCAGAGCGAATCACCCGTGCCAAAGCGATCTGCCAAACCCAAGCTGGGACGATTGGAAAAACTCGACCCCACCGACTACTGGCAGACCCAGGCCGACTTTCAGCAGTGGCTAACCGATGAGGAGACCCTAGAACTACTGGGTGAATCGGTTGGTCTGGGGTTTTCGCTCACCGCAGACCAGCCCGTCGAGGGCTATACCCTGCTAACCGAGGACAACACCGCCGCCACCGTTCTGGTGTCCGCTCACCTAGATGCCCTGACCGCCGCTGATCTGGGCCTGCTGTTGACTTGGGCAGCCGCTGAGGATGCCGCTATTGTCCTGTGGGTGGCACCGGAGTTTTCTGCTGAGGCTGTGCTGACTGTTGACTGGCTTAACCAGACCAGCGAAATCACTTTTTTAGGGCTCACGGTGGATCTGTGGCGAATTGGCAAAGCGGCGATGGCGGCTAACTTCATTCCCACCTGTGGTGCGGTTGAGGATGACGGCGAGACCCAGGATGAGGAGGATGAAGCCGATCCGCCCCCTGACGCGATGCTCCCTGAAGATCCACCCCGTGAGCCGGAGCCGGAGCCGCTGAGCGAGCTTCAGCAGGAGAATTTGGACTTTTGGACTGGCCTCTGCGATCGCATGGATCGCCGGGGCACCCTGGTCAAACCCGGATCCCCTGCTACCGCAGCCACCATGGGCTTTGCCATTGCCCGCGCCGGGTTTCGCCTCAATACCATTCTTGATCGCGACCACGGCAGTCTCTATACCGAGCTGCTGCTCTCGGGCATCGATGCCCAGCCCCACTTTCATCTGCTGGCCCAGGAGCGCGAGGCCATAGCTGACCAGGTGGGCGTGCCGCTGATTTGGGATGGTGCGGGGGATGATGCCTGCATGGTGGCCTGTACCCTGGCCGAGGTTGAGCTGGATAACCGCGATCGCTGGCCCGACTACCAGGCGTGGTTTTGTGACTGTCTGGAGCGTTTTTACGAAGCCTTTTTTGACCGCATCAAGCGGGTGGATGCGGCGGCCTATCAGCCGCTGCCTCGGTCTCGGCGCGAGTCCTATGGCGAGACGCTGATTTTGCCGGAGCAGGCGCGGGGGTAGTAGGTAGGTTGGGGCGCACTGCTGTGCGCCCGTACGGTGGGTAGGTGGGTATGGCGATCCTTTGTCCCTGTGGAAGTGGCATGTCGTTTGCGGGCTGTTGTCGGGCCTATTTTGCGGGTGAGGTGACGGCGGCGACGGCGGAGAGACTGATGCGGTCTCGCTACACGGCCTATCACCAGGGCAACATCGAGTATCTCATTGCCACCCACCACCCCACCCAGCGCTACCCCGGCCAGCGGGCGGCAATTTTGCAGAGCACTGCCACAACCACCTGGCTGGGGTTGTGGGTGCTGTCTACAGAGGCGGGGCTGGGCACCGATAGCCAGGGCCTGGTGGAATTTGTCGCCTACTACCAAGACCCGAAGCTGGGTCAGGTGCATGAGCGATCGCGCTTTACCCGGCAAAAAGACCGCTGGTTCTATGTGGATGGCGACGCCCTGCCGCCCCTGGTACCCAAGCGCAGCGACCCCTGCTGGTGCGGCAGCGGCAAAAAGTACAAAGCCTGCCACGGGCGTTGAGTGTGCGCCCGTGGCCGTCCCACTCACCAAAACCCTGAAGCTAAAATCCTGAAGCCAACCCCCTGAAGCCAAAATCCTGAAAAACTATCGGCAACCTTGGCTATGCTTAGCTCATAGGTTCGACGATCACAGATTTGACCTCAGGACTTTCCTTAGGTCAAGGAGGGTATGCCCATGCTGGATTCTGCCCAGATACACCAGATACAACCGAGTGACCCGGCGGTGGGGCTGACCCCGGAGGCGATCGCCCGAGTGCATGAAGGTGTCGCCACCGCCCGACAGCCGGTGGTGCGCGAGTGCGTTGCTAACGATTTAGCTGAGCTGAGTGCGATCGCCCAGGGCACTGCCGATCAGCGGGTCAGCGGTCGGTTTCGCCGCTGGATGATGCGTCGCCTGATCAAGAGCTTTTTTCGGGTGCGGATTGAAAATCCTGAGCACATTCCCACCGGGCCTAGCGTGCTCACCGCCAACCACCTGAGCCACCTCGACCCGTTTTTAATCCTCGCCTTTTGCCCGCCCTACCCCTACTACTACATTCTCGGCGATGCCCGCACCCTCTACAACAAGAGCTGGAAGCGGCGGCTGATTGGCTGGGCCGGGGGGGTAATCCCCCTAGAGCGGTGGTGGAAGGAAGAAATAGCCGTTATGGCCGCTGCCGACGAGGGCCGCGACGACCTCAGGCCCCTGGCCACCGAAATTCATGACCACGTGCCCAACGGCAGCTCAATTCACCAAATGCGGCAAGTCGACCAGGCGATAAAAGCGCTACTGGCCAGGGGCGACGGCATTATGCTCTTTCCCGAGGGCCGTCTAGGAGAGCGCGAGGGTCATATGCACTCCCTCAAGCGGGGCACCGTGCTCTACGCCATGCGATCAGGGGTGCCCATTTACCCCGTGGCCATCATTGGCACCAAAACCCTGTACTTTCGCAAACGGCTCACCCTGCGGTTTGGGCCGCCGGTACAGGTGCCCCACCAGGCCCGGCCCGAGCGCATGGCGATCAACGACGCCCTAGCCAAGCTAGAACAGGCCTTCCAAGATCTGCTGCCCGCCCACTACCAAGAACCCAAGGGGCCAAAGCTGTTTAGCAATTGGCTGAACCATCTGTTCTGGTAAACCATCTGTTCTGGTAAGTAGGTGTCCTAGTCAAAAGATGCTGTAGGGTATGGTGTGCCTATGCCCCATGCATCACCAGGGTTAAATTTTGTGCATCCTGACTGCCAGCGATGCACTTAAAAATAAGTTGAGTCGTCTAAATTAACCCTAGGCCGGTGAACCACTATCCGGTAAACCATTGTCCAGTGATATTGTTGAGAGTTTATGCATTTATCTAAATCGTTGCGGCTGCCTAAGGCATTGCGGCTGTCGTCTACAGCGCTCTGGGTAGCGGTATGGTTTTTGCTAGCCCTGGCCCTGCGGCTGTCATTCTTGGTGGGCAAACCCCTCTGGATGGATGAGGTGTCCACTGTGATATTCACCCTGGGCAACAGCAGCTACTCTGTGCCCCTTGACCAGGTGATCGACCTCAACCAGCTTCTGATCCCGCTGCAGCCCCGCTCAGAGGCCACCGTAGGTTCAACCATTCACTACCTCTTACAGGAAAATAACCACCCTCCGGCCTATTTTGCCCTAGCCCACCTCTGGATGAAGCTGTTTCCAGCTGTGGAGGGCATGGCCTCACCCTGGGCAGCGCGGGCCTTGCCCGCTCTGCTAGGGGCCTTGAGCGTACCAGCGGTTTATCTGGCCGGGTGGCTAGGGTTTCGCTCGGTGCTGGCCGGGCAAATCAGCGCCGCCCTCATGGCCGTGTCTCCCTTTGGGGTGGCCATGGCCCAAGAGGCCCGACACTACGGCATGGCTACCCTGCTGGTTTCGCTGGGCCTGGCTTGCTTTGCCGTAGGAGCCTGGAGTCTGCGTCAGCCCCAGACCGGAGAAGCACCACCCAAGCCAATTTCCGTGGCCTTTGGGCTGCTGTGGGTAGGGGTCAACGCCCTGGCCTTTGCCACCCACTACTTTACGGCTCTGGCTATGCTGGCCCAGGGCCTAGTGCTGGCGGCCCTGGCCTGGCACCAGGGGCGAACTCAGCTTCAGACTCTGGGGCGACGACCCTGGCGACGGCTGTACTGGGTCATGCTCGGCACTTTGGCCGCCTGTCTGGCTTGGCTACCGGTGCTGCTCAACTTCTACGGCAGCAGTCAGTCGTCTAATTTGGCTATTGACCTCAGTCAGCCCAGGCAGTGGCTAGATCCGATCGCCCAAATGCTGGCCGGGCTGATTTTTATGGTGATTACCCCCATTACCCGCGCCCAGGGCACCATAGGCGTCGTGGCGATTGTGCTGTCGGTGCTGGTGCTGCTGCCGGTGCTGCTGTGGCTGGTGGCGCGGCTAGTCACGGCTAGATACCGGCTGAGCCAGTCAGGCTCAGGCCGATTTGGTCTGTTTGTCATGGGAGGGTTTGTGCTGGCGGCGATCGCTCTATTTTTCGCCGTCACCTACGGGCTGGCCATGGATATTACCCGAGGCCACCGCTACAACTTTGTCTTTCATCCAGGCGTCATGGTGCTGCTGGGAGGTCTGCTGGCCAGCTACTGGCCTGACTCCGAGGGTAACCAGCGCTCAGTTCGCCTGCCCTTCACCCAGCAAAAAATTTCGGGACGACGCAGTGTTCAAGTGATTGGGGTGGCGGGTCTGGCGAGCGCTGTCTTTGTCGTGAGCAATCTAGCCTTTGCCAAATACTATCAGCCAGCCGATTTTGTCCGCACTCTCCAAACAGAGTCAACCCATCCGGTGCTGGTGGGCTTTGCCAACCCAATTGAGGCAAAGCCTACGGTGATTGGCCTTGAGCTACTGAGCATTGGCTGGGAGATCCACCGCCATTTCCACCCAGAGCATCCAGAAAGCCAGTGGTTAGCCCCACCCCGGTTTTTCATTTGGGCCTTACCTAGCAACCCGGCTAGCCCTCCAGAAGCAAAGCTAGCTGAGATGCTATCAACCACGGCTCGGCCCTTTGACCTGTGGTTTCTCCATGCCGACTTAGACCTAAGCGCCTACCAATGCACAAAACTAGAGCGTTCTAGCAGCGGCAGCCATAGTTACACTCACTACCAGTGTGAAACCTTTGAAAGCCCTTAACGAGACTTGAACTCGTGACCTCTCCCTTACCAAGGGAGTGCTCTACCACTGAGCTATAAGGGCAGTGGTCGTGGATGGGCCGGGCTGGATTTGAACCAGCGTAGGCGTAGCCAGCGGATTTACAGTCCGCCCCCATTAACCACTCGGGCACCGACCCGCTCTATCCACGATTTATAATCCTAGCATGCATGGGTAATTGGTTTAGGGCAACCGGCAAAAGTTCTGCCGATTTTATTTTGGGGGCCAAATAGTCAACGGCAACGCTGAGGGAGCACGGCCTAGGATGGCAGATTGTTAAGCTCAGAAACGCCTTGAGCTAGCCCCTAGGGCAATACCCTAGCCCCTGGCTAGCCAGGCCAAGAGCCAGCCCACCACGATGCCCAACCCGCCAAAGCGCACCGCCTGCCAGAATGGCTCTTGCAGGTGCTGCCAACTCACAACGCGGTTGACCAACTCTAGCTCAAAGGCATCGGCGGCCTCCTGTAGACGAGCTATCTCTTGGGCAGCCCCTTGGCGATCGGCGGCAGGTGGCGCAGCCTCAATCTGCTGGAGCTGCATCAGGTTAGCGATCCCGGTTTTAAGCTGGCGCAGCCGCCCCTCTAGCCCGTCTAGCTGGTGCATTAAATCAGCTAGTGAAACCTCAGCATCTTCAGAAATGCCGCCGAGGGAGCCTCGCTGACTGTGGTGCCGTTTTCGCCGATGGCCTAGGTTCATTGTGCAAAATAGATAGATAAAGGCAGCCTGCCCAGAATATATCTAAGCGCACATCCATCGGGGCAGGGTATATCTTCTAGTTAACCCCAACTGGTTTCAGGAACTATGACTTTTTCCTTCGATCCATCCATGGCTTCCCAGTCTACGGCCCAGGCGGCCCGACCCGCTGCCGAACTGACCGACCTAGAGCTAGCCCAAACGCTGGCAGAGCGCCTGGCCATTAAGCCCGCTGACTGGCATCGGCTCAACCGCGATCGCCGGGTGCGGGCCAAAGAACAGCTGGCCGCAGCTCTGGTGTTTTTACTTAAAGACAACTCTGAAGAAGCCCTGGCACGAGTCGAGCAGGCATCAGGATGGCTCAACCGCAGTCTAGAGGCACCCCCTTGCCCTAGCCACGGCGATCGCAAGCCTAAATTGGCCAAAAACGACTAAACCACCTACCGAATCAGCGGCAGTCTGCGAGGTTGCCGCACCAGCTTGCCCAGGTGTAGCTCTCGGCCACCGTTATACCAGTTCACCTCGTCAAACACCTTGTAGAGGATGTATAGACCACGGCCACACTCCCCAGGGTGAGAGGCGCAGTTGCTATCTTTGGCCTCGTCACAGCTGCACGGATGGCTAAAGCCGCTGCCCTCGTCGGCAATCACCCACCAAACTTGAGCCGCTGAAGACCTGTACTTAACGGAGATGCACTTAGCTGGGTCAAGGGCGTTACCGTGCTTGGCGGCGTTGACCAATGCCTCTTGCAGCCCCAGGCGCACCTCGGGGTGCCACAGCGTCGGCACGTCCTTTAGCAAAAGATCAAGTACAGGCTGCAAATACAGCGTAGACACAAAACTCAGGGTGTCCCACGTTTGTCGCTGTACAGATGGAGAAGTTGCAATCACTCAGGCCATCTCCAATGTCTTGAGTTGAATGTTTTAGCAAAGTTTGGCCCCAAGGCCAGATATTAATCTGCGGAAACTAAATGACCAATGAATTATTTTTAAGAACTTGCGCATAGCAAGTTTTCGTGCATGCCCTCTGAGAATCTTAGAACCCTAATAAAACTGATTCAAACAGCCATCTGAGCCAGAACTTGACCGGGTTCGATGATTATGGACATGTCAATACAATCACCATTTCACTATAGCAAACTTTGCCAAGACGTCTTCAACGGAGTTTCTATGGCATAAAACAGCCGTTTCAACGTCGTTTTATCTGCATAGGGATTTATTCTCGTCTACCTATTCGATCATTGTCAACGACAACCCTGCCTCTAGGAGAGCCAATTTCTATGGTTCTAAAACTTTTTCTGAGAGAGCGTTAAGTGATGTTAAGTAACTTAACAGAGTACCCTTTTTCTCGAAAGATGCGGCTGGGCTAATGATCCAGATGCTGATGGGCGGCACCTGCAACAATCTCAGAGTCATCTTCGGTGAGCTTTTGCAGGGCGGCTTTGGCTTCAGGCTCAGAAAACTGAGCTAGGGCCTGCACCAGCCGATGGCGCACCTGCCAGTCAGGATGGGTGGCATGGTCAAGCAGCAGCGGTAGGGCACGGCTGTCGCCCAGTTCGCCCAGGGCACCAATGGCGGCGGTGGCAATCAGCTCATTGTCTGAGGCAAGCGCTTCTTGCAGCAGGTCAAAGGCCTGGGGTTCACCCAGTTCGCCCAGGGCGGCCACAATGCTAAATTTGACCAGCCATTCTTCGGTGCTGTGGTAAAGGGTGGCCAGCTCGGGGTAAGCGCTGGTGAGCTTTAGCCCGCCAATGGTATCTGCGGCCGCGGCCTGTACATCTGCTTCAGGATCATCGGTCAGTGCGCGCCGCAGCAGGGGTTCTACAGTGGCTAAATCTTGCTGCCCCAGGCTAGCTATTTGACTGATGGCCGCGTAGCGCACCCGCGCATTGCCGTCGTTGGCGGCTAGCTGCACCAGATCAAAGGCGATCGCTGGGTCAAGTTCGCGGAGCTGATTGACCGCCCGCAGCCGATCCCCGTAGTCGTCGGAGTGAAGCAGTTCTCGAACCGAGTCTGGGGTAATAGCCATCTTGTAGAGTTCAATACAAATCTGCTGCTTCCACTATCGGCCATTTTGGGGATCAGCGATAGGGGGAGTTGGGGAGTGGGTGAGCCGCCTACCTATCCACTCCCCAACTCCCCAACTCCCCAACTCTACGCATAGCTATTGGCCATCTCGCG
>QBMN01000078.1 GCA_003241845.1 Shackletoniella antarctica
CCCCCCAGCCTCGCGACCCCCTGGGCGACAGCCTGCGCGACCAGGGTTCTCCCTCTGGCGGTGCGCTAGACGAGCTACGCACCCGCCCCCCCGAAGATTTAGATTTGAAGTTTTAACTTTGAAGCTTTAGGTTTGGAATTCTAGGGAGCAGGAGTTTCTCGCTTGGGCTATGGCAAATACTAACCCTGACCTGGTGGATTTTAGTGAGCGGCTGCGATCGCACATGACCCGGCTGGGCATCGCCAGCTACCGCGCCCTCAGCCAGACCAGCGGCGCGCCGCGCTCGGCCATTGACCGGCTGCGCCACGGGCAGGTGGCGCAGCTCCGGGTATCCACGCTGCAAGATCTTAGCCAAACCCTTGGGGTTTCCCTGGCTGAGCTGGTCGATACCTTTAGCGAAACCTCTAGCGAAATCCCGAGTGCCCCTAGAAGGCCCCTAGCCTCTGGCAGCGATGCCAAGGCCGATCAGGTCAAGGCCCTGCGCCAGGAGTGCGATCGCCTGCAAACCCAGCTTGCCACCCAGGCCGAGACCGTGCGCCAGCAGGTACAGCAAGCCGCCATTGCCCAGCTAGAACCCTGGCTGGTGCAGTGGCCCACCGCCGCCCACGCGGCCCAGCAAAACCCCAGTCTTCCCGCTCAAAAGCTGCTGCCCCTGGTGCGCCCGGTGGCAGCTCTGGTGCAGCAGTGGGGCGTCACCGCCATCGAAACCGTTGGGGCGGAGGTGCCCTTTGACCCCCAGGTTCACCAGCCCAGGGAGGCGGTCATGCAGCCGGGGGAGCTGGTACGGGTTAGCCATGTGGGCTACCGCCAGGGCGATCGCCTGCTGTATCGAGCCAGGGTCAGCCCAGTTGTCAAAATCTAGGTAGGCAAAATCTAGACAGGCAAGCCCCAGACGCGCCTGCCCCCAGATTTGTTGCCCATTCGACCATCTTTCCTAGCCTCTATAAACGTTCGATAAAGTTTCAGATTTTTTCTCAATTCTCTGCGGAATTTGGGCAGCTGCGTGGGAATCTTATGCGTGGGTGAGTCACTAACCGGGCCAGCCCCATGCGACCGTTACTATACAGAACCCCACTTTCTAGCTGAACTACCTATATTTGACCAGCTCCTGGCCCTCGGGCCGGGAGCTGGTCGTTTGGGGCCTGGGCCACTCCCTGGGCCACCCTCTGAAATCAGTCAGACCAGAGGGCGAATCTGAAGGGCGAAGTACCCCGCTATGGTCACTAACGCCATCGCCCCCAGCAACCCTTTGCTGAGCACCGAGTTGAGTCGGGGCAGCAGATAGGCGGTGGCCGCCAGCACCAGCACCAGCTCCACCGTTGCCCCCAGCAGGCCAAAGTGGTCAGAGTCGTAGTACGACACCGGGCTAATCAACCGAAACGAACTCAGGGGCCAAAAGTGCTGGTGGGCGTCGTCGTGGTGCAGGGGCAGGTCGGACAGGTGGTGCAGCACCATGCTGGCTCCTACAAAACCGATCCAGGGGCCAGCCCAGACGCGCCTGAAAGCATAGCCCAGGGCCACCCCCAGCAGCCCCAGGGGCATCGAGTTGCCCACGGCAAACATCGCCTGCCAAAAGTCGCTGTAGTAGGCCTCGCCCCAGATAGTTTGCTCGGGCAGCCCCTGCGCCCTGGCCCAGCCGTAAAATATAAACAGGGCTGCATCGGGAATCAGCGCACCGATTAAAATCGGCCAGGTCATGGCCGGGGCCACCGGGCGACGCAGCAGAGCCAGGTTGAGAATCAGGTGACTGGGAGTATTCATCAGGCCATGGGAAAGCAGGTCATGGGAAAGCAGGTCATGGGAAAGCAGGTCATGGGAAAGCAGACCACGGGAAAGCGGCCAATCTATCTAGACTGCCACGCCACCACCCCGGTTGACCCCAGGGTGGTCGAGGCGATGGTGCCATTTTTCACCGAGCACTTTGGCAACCCGGCCAGCCTCACCCACGCCTACGGCTGGGAGGCCGAGGCGGCGGTGACCCAGGCGCGAGCCACCCTGGCCGCCGCCATCCACGCCAGCCCTGAAGAAATCATCTTCACCAGCGGGGCCACCGAGGCCAATAACTTGGCAATTAAGGGCATCGCCGAAGCCTGCTTGAGCCGGGGGCGGCATTTGATTACAGTGCAGACCGAGCACAGCGCCGTGCTCGACCCCTGCAAATATTTAGAATCTCTGGGGTTTGAGGTTACCTACCTGCCCGTACAGCCCGACGGGTTGGTAGATCTCGACCTTCTAGAAAAAGCCTTTCGAGACGATACCGTGCTGGTGTCGATAATGGCAGCCAACAACGAAATTGGGGTGCTGCAACCCCTAGCGGAGATCGGGGCGCGGTGCCGAGAGCGGGGCGTATTTTTCCACAGCGACGCCGCCCAGGCGATCGGCAAAATTCCCCTCGATGTGCAGGCGATGCCGGTGGATTTGCTGTCGCTCACCGCCCACAAAGTCTACGGCCCCAAGGGCACTGGGGCGCTCTACGTGCGGCGACGACCTCGGGTGCCCCTGGCAGCCCAGCTCCACGGTGGCGGCCACGAGCGCGGGCTGCGATCGGGCACCCTATACCCGCCGCAGATCGTCGGCTTTGCCAAGGCCGTCGAGCTGGGCCTGGCCGAAATGGCGGCCGAGGGCGATCGCCTGCTGACCCTGCGTCAGCACCTGTGGGAAGGGCTGCAATCTCTCGGTGGTCTGCACCTCAACGGCCACGCCAGCCAGCGGCTGCCCGGTAACCTCAATGTCAGCTTTGAGGGGGTAGATGGTCAGGCGCTGCTGCTGGGCTTGCGGAGCGTAGTGGCGCTGTCGTCGGGGGCGGCATGCAGCACGGCCAGCACTGCTCCTTCCCCCGTGCTCAAGGCCCTGGGGCGAGACGATGACTTAGCCTATGCCTCGCTGCGCTTTGGCCTGGGGCGCTTTACCACCGCTGAAGAGATTGACCAGGTGGTAGCGGCGGTAGTGGCTACGGTGCAGGCGCTGCGCCCCGTAGCGCCATGACAGATAGCGCCATGACAGATAGCGCCATAACAGGCAGCGCCATAACAGGCAGCGGGAAGTCTCAGACGAGCTGATAAACCTCATCCGATTTAAAACCTGGAGTTTCCCTCACCCTAAATCCCTCTCCCTAGGGAGAGGGACTTTGAAGGTTTCTTCCGGCTCCCCGTCTCCTTTGGAGACGCTTCGCGAACGCCCTCTGGGAGAGGGGCTGGGGGTGAGGGCTAAAACTACGGTTTTCAACATGGACTTGGTTTATACTCAGTCCAGCTCGGGATCTATAGTTTTCCCACAGGCAGAACTCCACTTCTGGACTTGGATGTGATTTAATCTGCCGCCAGCCACAGCAAACCAGATAGGGCATAATGGGGATTAACTTTGGGGTCAGGGGTATCGGCAGCAGGTAGGGCCATGCCCACGTTGAGTGCAACCAGTGTCGTGTTTGGTTCTCCGGCAGACCTATGACCACCCAAAATCATCACCAAAATCATCAGCTTAGTGACCTCCTCAGGGTCGGCATTGAGCAGGCCCGCCTGGGCTATTTTGAGGCGGCAATTGAGCAGTTTTCTCGGGCTATTGCCCTAGATCAGACCTGCGCCAAGGCGCTTTATAACCGAGGCTGCGCCTACCGTGACCGGGGCCAGCCCAGCACCGCCATTGACGACTTTTCTGCGGCGCTGCGCCTAGATCCGGCCTTTGCCAACGCCTACATTAACCGGGGCAGCTTATATCGGCTGGTGGGGCAGCTGGCCGAAGCCCTGGGCGACCTCGACCGGGCCATCGAGCTACAGCCGACATCGGTCAAGGCCTACGGCAACCGGGGCCGCATTAAGCTTGACCTCGAAGACTACGACGGCGCGATCGCAGACTTTTCTGCGGTGCTGGCCCAGCAGCCCAAGTTCGCCAAAGTTTTGCTGTGGCGGGGGCTGGCCTATCTCAAGCAGGGCACCCTAGCCGCCCTGGCCGAGCCTCGCCGGGCGGCCTACCAGTCTGCCATTGCCGATTTTTCGCGGCTGTTGCAGAGCCAGCCCCGCCACGCCGAGGCCTACAACTACCGAGCGGTAGCCTACTTTCAGCTGCGCAATACCTACCAGGCCACCCTCGACATCAACCGCGCCCTCGACTGTCAAATCGACTATGCCGAGGCCTACATCAACCGGGGCATGCTGCGCCACGAGCTGGGCGATTTTCAGGGGGCGATCGACGACTACACCACGGTGCTCGAGCTCAACCCCGACCTGCAAGACCGCTCCTACAACCAGACCCTGGTGGGCCTGGCCCTCGACAGCCCCGACGCCACCCTGAGCGAAGACACCCCGCTCAACCTGCGCTTTCGCCTAGCCGATCTCTACGACAGCCGGGGGCTGCTGCGAGCCCAGGTGGGCGACATGTCCGGGGCGATCGCCGACTACACCCTGGCCCTGCGCTTTAACCCCCACAGCGGCCGCATTTTGGCCAACCGGGGCCGCGTGTTTAGCCGCCAAGAAGACTACCAGGCCGCGATCGCCGACTTCGACCAGGCCCTAGAGATCAGCGAGGACGATGCCCTGGCCTACTGCGATCGCGGCTACGCCCTCTATTTTCTCGACGAGTGGGAGCTGGCCCTCGCAGACTTCAACCAGGCCGTTAATCTCAGCCCCACCCTGGCCGAAGCCTACATTGGTCGGGGCCACACCAGCATTCGCCTAGGCCAGGGGGCCGACCTGGCCATGGATGATTTTCGCAAAGCCCTAGAACTGTCGTGGGATATTCGCAAACCAGAGCGATCGCGCCCCCTGTAAACCGCTCAAAGTTTGTTTACCCCCGATTTGACCGGGCGCATGCGATGCGCCCCTACGGTTTGGCCTTTTGGGGAATCGGGGTTATGTGATTGCGGCCACCGCCGTCGCCTTTAAGATTTACCTGGCTGGTCTTTTTGCAGCTGAGACCAGCGGCGTCAAACAGGTCGCAATAGCTGTAATAACTTTGTCAGGAATTCGACGGTTAGATTCGACCGTCAGAGAGGATTGTGAGAGAACCGATTGCTGCGGTTGGGCCGACTACTATCGGGCTGACCACCGTTGCCGCCGCCGCCGTCATCGGTGCGAGGGCGAGCTTTGTTAACTCTGAGCTCACGGCCCAGCCATTCAACCCCATCCAGCTCAGAAATAGCCTTGTCTTCCTTAGCCTCGTCGGCTAGGTCAACAAAGGCAAAGCCTCGCTTGCGCCCGGTTTCGCGGTCGATGGGTAGGCTAATACGGGTGACTTCACCGTACTCGGCAAAGACACCTTTGATGTCGTCCTCAGATGCCTGAAAGGACAAGTTCCCGATATAAATAGTCACGAGTTTCTCCGAACCAAACTATCGATCAGTTAGATACTGAAGCCATAGATTAGGAGGGCCAATGCCTTGTTCTAAAGCCTTAGACTTCAATATTTGATCGAATAGTAGCCGATTCTTTTTTGGCTAGCAGTAGCCCATCTCACACCTAGAGAACTTCCTTCAGGTCGGCTACCTACGCGGCTAACACCCACTGCACTAGGGTGCGAACCCCAAAGCCAGTGCCGCCGGGGTTGTTGTAGCCGCTTTCTTTTTCAGTCCACACGGGGCCAGCGACGTCGAGGTGTACCCAGGGGGTAGAGGTGACAAACTGCTTGAGAAACAGGGCGGCGGTGATTGACCCGCCGGGTCGGGGGCCAGTATTTTTCATGTCGGCGACGATAGACTTGAGCCCGTCAAAGTATTTCTCTTCCATGGGCAACCGCCAAAACTTTTCGCCAGCGGCGGTGGCGGCGGTGGCGATCGCCCCGGCCAGCTGGTCGTTTTCGCTAAAAATACCGGCGATGTCGTCGCCCAGGGCAATGATGCAGGCCCCGGTGAGGGTGGCCAGGTCAACGATCGCATCCACCCCGAGCTTTTCGGCAAACACCAGGGCGTCGGCCAGGGTGAGACGGCCCTCGGCGTCGGTGTTGTTGACCTCGATGGTTTTGCCGTTGGAGGCAGTGAGAATGTCGCCGGGGCGCATGGCGTTGCCGCTGATCATGTTTTCGGCGGCGGCGCTGATGAAGTGAACCTCTACACTGGGCTGAATTTGGGCGATCGCCTTGGCGGCCCCCAGGGTGGCGGCGGCTCCGCCCATGTCAATTTTCATCATTTCGATGCCGCTGCCCGCCCCTTTAATGTTGAGGCCGCCGGAGTCAAAGGTGAGCCCTTTGCCGACGATGGCCAGCTTGCGGGTGGGGGTGCCGGCGGGTTTGTAGGTGAGGTGAATAAACTTGGGCGGCAGGTCAGAGGCTCTGGCCACCCCCAGGTAGGCCCCCATACCCAGGGCTTCGCACTGCTCGCGGTCGAGAATTTCTACCTCTAGGCCGTGGGCGGTGGCAATGTCTTGGGCGGTCTGGGCCAAGACCTCTGGAGTCACCACGTTAGCCGGGGCCGACACTAGCTCGCGGGCCAAAATCACCCCGTCGCAGATGGCCTGGGCCGTTTGCAGGCTGGCTTTTTGGTCGGGCAGCCCGAGCAAGTGGATGTGGTCGAGGGTGACTTTGCTGGCTTTTTTGCTGGCTTTGCCGTCTGACTTAAAGCGATTGTCGTGGTGGAGGGCGAGGCTGGCCCCTTCCGCTAGGGCCTGGGCGGTGAGGGCAGGGTCATTGTGCACCAGGGGCAGGCTCAGGCCCAGGGAGGCGCATTTTTCTTTTTTGGCCAGGCGAGCGGCGGCGGCGGCGGCGCGGCGCAGGGTGTCGGGGGTGATGGCCTCAGCGGCCCCTAGGCCGACAATCCCCAGCTTGCGAATAGTGGCCCCGGTGCCAACTCGGGAAATGGCGCTGGTGCCGTCTTTGCCGGTGAACTCGACTTCGTCGATGAGTTCTTGCAGTAGCCCAGAGAGGCGGCTGTTAAGCTCGGCCAGGGTGGTGGAAAGGGGCAGGGCGGCTTCGCTGAGGCCAATGATCAGGGCGTCGCCAGACCAGTCGAGCAGGGGGGTGTTAGAAGCGTGAAATTCCATTCAATATTCCGTTCAATATTCCGTTCAAAGCTGGGAGCTAAGGGACACGCAAGAAGATAAGGTGCCAGTTGCCATCTTTCCTATTGGTGCATTGCTTCGCGAATGCACCCTACAGTGATCAACGCTTCCGGTACTTTATTTAGGCGCACGTCCCTAAATTGCTTGTTAAACCTCATCCACGTGCAGAAGTGGAGTTTTGCCTGGGGAAAAGCTACAGATCTCGATCTGGACTTGGCATAATGCTTTTTTTACTATAAACCTTGGTCAACCTCCGGGGGCGAGTTTGCGGGGGGGGAAACCAGTAACGAATAGGTTCGCTAGTATTAGGACGGATTAGCGTGCAGCCCCCTGGGTAAACCCTGGGCCAGGGCGAATGTTTGAGCTAAACCCCTGATCACTGTTTATGGGTGTGCCATGGCGAAACGACTAAAAGCGAACCTGCCCCTGGTGGCGATCGCCGGGGTAAGCGCCCTCTCTTTGGGCATGACGGCCGCCCTGGTAAATACGGTAGCGCCCGGCGATGGCCCCCAGATTTTAGAAGAATCGCTGCTGCCGGGGCTGGGGGGCTTTAGTGCCCACAACGCTGACGACCCGGTGCTGGCCCTGGCGCTTCAACCCGCTGCCCAGCGCCAGTCGGCTCTCTCCAGCGCAGCCGAAGGCCAAGAGGCACTGAGCCGCAGCCGGGCAAGGTATCTGCTGGCGCTCGATTTAATCAATCAAGATCGCGGCGGCAGCGCCATTCCTGTGCTGCAAGAGCTGGAGTCGGAGTATGGGGCGATGGCCCCCGACGTAGCCCTGGCGCTGGCCCAGGCCCAGCGGGCGGCGGGGCAGGCCGAGGCGGCTCAGCAAACCCAGGCTCGGCTGCTGAATGACTATGGCAATAGCGGCGGGGATAGCGGCGCGATCGCCTCCCTGCTATTTGACCTGGGCCAGCAAGACCCGACCTACTGGGATCAGCTGGTGCAGCAGTTTCCCCACCATCCCAAGGCGGTGGAGGTGGCCTACCAGCGGCTGACCGCCGACCCCAACCGGGCCGACACCCTGCCGCTGCTGATGATCATGGCGCGGGCGGGGCTGCACCACCCCGGCGCGGGGACCACTCTGCTGCGGCTCCAAAATGAGTTTGGCCGCCAGCTCACCCCCGAAGACTGGCAGACCGTGGGCTTTGGTTTTTGGCGCATCGACAGCTACGGCGATGCGGGGGCGGCCTACGCCCAGGCTCTGCCGTCGCCCCGCAATCTGTACCGGGCGGCGCGGGGGCTACAGGTGAGCGGTGGCCAGCGAGATCGCGCGATCGCCCTCTACAATCAGCTCGATCAGCAGTTTCCCAACGCGCCCGAAACCGCCACCGGCCTGCTGCGGCTGACTCTAAGCCTGCCCGATGAGCAGTCTATGGGGGTGCTCGACCAGGTGGTTGACCGCTTCCCCGACCGGGCGGCAGAGGCGCTGGCGATGCGGGCCGACATTCTCGACCAGCTCAACAGCGCCGCCTCGGCCCAGGCCACCCGCGAGCTGATTCTCAACGACTATAAAGACTCTGACGCTGCCGCCGCCATTCGCCTAAAAAATGCTCTGGCGGCAGCCGATCAGGGCGATGTGGCCACGGCCCTGCGCTGGGGCAGCGAGGTGCTCAGGCACAGCCCCGACAGCGACCTGGCCGCCGATGCGGGCTACTGGGTGGGCAAGTGGGCGAGCCAGCTGGGCCAGGCCGACGTGGCCCAAAGCGCCCTAGAGAGCGTGATTGCCCGCCACCCTGAGTCGTACTACGCCTGGCGGGCGGCGGTGGCCCTGGGCTGGAATGTGGGGGACTTTACGACGGTGCGATCGCAGACCCCCGCCGTGGCCCCGCCGTCGCAGCGCACCCCTCTGCCCGCCGGGTCTGACACCCTGCAAGAGCTGTACCTGCTGGGCCAAGACCAGCGCGCCTGGGAGCAGTGGCAGCTGGAGTACAGCAACTACCAAGACCCCACCCCCGAGGAACAGTTCACCGACGGCAAGCTGCGCCTGGTGGCCAACGACAACATCAACGGCATCTACCAGGTGTCGAGCCTCAGCCTGGAGGATGATCCGGCAGATCTTGAGACTGTCCAAGACCTCAAGCAGCGGCCCGACTTTTGGCATGGGGTGTATCCGCTGCCCTACGAAGATTTGATCACCACCTGGTCGGCCGATCGCCAGCTCAACCCGCTGCTGGTAGCGGCGCTGATGCGGCAGGAGTCGCGGTTTGAGGCCAAAATTAGCTCGGGGGTAGGGGCCGCTGGTCTCATGCAGGTGATGCCCGCCACCGCCGAATGGATCAAGGACCGGGCCGGGCTAGACACCTACGACCTCAACGACCCCGAAGACAACGTCAAGCTGGGCACCTGGTACCTTGACTACACCCACGCCAAGTACGACAACCACTCGCTGTTTGCGGTGGCCAGCTACAACGCCGGGCCAGGGGCAGTGGCGAATTGGATCAACCGGGGCGGCTATGTCGATGACGACGACTTTGCCGAGAAAATTCCCTACCCCGAAACCAAGGGCTATGTGCGGGCGGTATTTGGCGGCTACTGGAACTACCTGCGGCTGTACGATCCGGAGATCGCGGAGCAAGTCGAAACCCTCAAGAACCGTTATCGGGGGTTTAAGGAGTGAATCGTCGCGGCAGATCATCTAGCTCTGTTGCGCTTCCCTGGGTTAAACATGCCTAAAAATCTATGGGTTTTGCCCCTGGGGCTAGGGGTGTCTGCGGGCCTTGTCGGCATCATGCCTAGCGGCAACGCCTACGCGGCCCTGTGCCCAGCCCAGCTCAGCTCCCAGCTCGATGCGGCGCTCAACCAGCCCCCCCTCGACACCGCCTACACGGGCATGGTGCTGCAAACCCAGGGGCAAAATTCTCGCCCGCTGTACAACCGCAACGGCGATCGCCTCTTTACCCCGGCTTCCAACGGCAAGCTGCTCACCACCGCTGCCGCCCTGCACCGGCTGGGGGCAGACTACCGCATTCGCACCTCGATCTACAGCACCCCTGGCCCGGCTGGCAGCACGGCGCTGCGGGTGGTAGGCCGGGGCGACCCCACCCTGACCGATGCCCAGATCAACTCCCTGGCGCAGCAGGTGGCCCAGGCGGGGGTGAGCCAGGTCAGCCTGCTGGTGGATGACTCGTACTTTCCTGGCTTTGCCACCAACCCCACCTGGGAGTGGGAAGATGCTCAGTTTGCCTACGCCGCCCCGGTCAACAGCCTGATTTTGAACCGCAATGCGATCGCCGTGCAGATTACCCCGACCCAGGCGGGTAGGCCGCTCAGCGTGGTGGCAGCCAGGGCGCTGCCCGCTGGCCCGCTGGCGATCGCCAACGATTCTCTAACGGTGGCGGCTGGGGCCTCGGCCCTGCCCCTGTCGCTAGGGCGCACGGGCGACTCGCCGACGCTGCGGGTGACCGGGCAGATGGCCCAGGGGGCGGCCATGCGCACCCTCAACCTGGCGGTGCTAAACCCGGCCCAGCAGTTTGCGGCGGCCCTAGGGCAGGCGCTGCGGCAGCAGTCGGTGGCGGTAGGGCAGACGGTAATCACCCAAAACCCGACCCCTGTCACCGGAGCAGAGCTGGCCTTGACGGTGTCGCCCCCGGTGGGGGAACTGCTGGTGGTGGCCAATCGAGATAGCGACAACCTCTACGCCGAAGTGCTGCTCAAAACCCTGGGCGTCAGGGCCGGGGGCACTGGGGAGGAGGCTAGCCAGGCCGGCGGCGAGGCGGTGAAGGCAGCGCTGAGCGAGCTGGGCGTAAATGCTCTGCCCCTGCGGGTGGCGGATGGGTCTGGGCTGTCGCGCCATAACCTGGTCTCGCCAGCGGCGATTGCAGAAACCTTGCAGGCCATGGCGGTTCATCCCCAGGGGCCGGTGTTTCGGCAGTCGTTGGCGATCGCCGGTCAAACCGGCACCCTAAGCAATCGGTTTGGCGGCACCGCGTTAGAGGGGCGCTTGCAGGGCAAAACCGGGGCGCTGACGGGGAATGTGTCGCTGTCGGGCTACGTGCAGCCACCCAACTACGAGCCTTTGGTGTTTAGCATTGTGATCAACCACTCCAATCAGCCCGCCAGCCTGCTGCGAGAGAAAATCGATCAGCTGCTGCTGCTGGTAGCTCAGCTGCAAGCAGAGTGTTAGCGATGGGATGGGTCTCTAGGGAGGTTACGGGGCCGTTAAATATTCCAGATCTGGCCCAGAGGGGATGATGCCGCCGGGGTTGAGCGGAAACAGATTGCCGTAGTAGTCGCGCTTGACCGCTTCAATGTCGCAGGTTGCGGCCACCCCCGGTAGCTGATACAGGCGCCGCAGGTAGGGGCCAAGGTGGGCATAGTCTTGAATGCGGCGGCGGTTGCACTTAAACAGGCTGTAGTAGACCACATCAAAGCGAAAGAGCGTCGTAAACAGCCGCACATCCGTCAGCGTCACGGTGTCGCCGCAGAGATAGGGGCGCTGGGCCAGGGCTTGGTCGATCGCATCTAGGGCCTCAAATAGCTCGGTGACGGCGCGATCGTAGGCGGCCTGGGTTTGGGCAAAGCCGCAGCGGTAGACGCCATTGTTAACGGCGTGGTAGATGCGATCGTTCCACTGGTCAATGTCGGCTTTGAGCGCTGCTGGATAGAGGTCAACCGCTGGCCGGCTGGCCCATTCGCTAAAGGCGGCGTTCAAAATAACAATGATCTCAGCGCTCTCGTTGTTGACGATGGTGGCCGTCTGCGTATCCCACAGCACGGGCACCGTGGCCCGCCCCTGATACCCCGGCTGGGCTTGGCGGTAAAGCTCTGGCAGGGTGCGGCAGCCGCGAAAGGGGGTTTCAAACAGCCAGCAGCCCTCGTCGGGAGAAGGCACTACGGGAATCGTCGAAATCGTCTCCTCCAAGCCTTTCAACGCCCGCGCCACCAGAGTGCGGTGCGCCCACGGGCAGCCCATCCCCACGATCAACCGATAGCGATGGGCGGCGGGCGGATAGGTGCTGTCGAGCGCAATCTCGTGGCGAAAGGCGCTCTCGGGGCGCTGGTAGTCGCCGCCTTTGCCGCTGGGGGCCATCTGGCCCATCATGGTTTGCCACAGGGTCGTCCAAACCTGCTTGGCGGTGCGAATCAGCAAACCCGGTGGAAGGCCAGCCATAGAATCGTTAGGGTGGGGGATGCCCTCACTATACCGAAGCAGCAGGGAATTCTTCGTCGGCGCAGAAACCGGGTTTCGGTTGATGATGGACCACGGTTGTCGGGCGATCGCCCCGAAGAAAGCCGGTTTCAGGGATGCCTGTCAAGACTGTGGTCTTGACTCAAAAGAATCCATTCTTGGTGCATCGCTGCGCGGATGCACCCTACAGGTTGGGTTACTAAAAAGAACCCATTCTTGGTGCATCGCTGCGCGGATGCACCCTACAGGTTGGCTTACTTAACCTCACCGGAGCCACCGACCGACCCATTGGCAGCACAGAGGTTAAAACCGATGGCAGAACCATCCTTTCCGTGAGGTGGAGGACGACGGAACGACGAAACGTCCTTCTCGGCGGGGGCTAGGGGTACCGAAATGGCCCCAGCGATCAGGCTTTTGACCCAGATTGTGCGCTGCGATCGCCCCAGCCGCCAACAGCACGATCAATAGTTCCAAAGTTTCCGGCCCAGTGCCTAACTCTTCCCACTCGGCGGCACTTGAGCAAAATCTGTTCTAAACCGTCCTGATCCCTTGAGCTGACTCTGAAATATGAAATGGTAGATGCACCCTGATTATTCCCTTACCCTCGGGTCGGGGAATTTTTTTTGCCAGGGCTAGCTTAACGGCGGCCAGCAATGACCTAGCGCTGGCCAGTCCGCCTAGGACATTGCTGGTGGCCAGTGGCCAAAACTGGGGCAGCGCCCTGGCCTGTAGCCGTCCCCAATGGCGGCGGCTATAGTTCTGGAAAATTCAGGTTAAACTTGGGCTGGGTCATCTGAGACGGTCTAGCCAATGGACTTTGAGGAAATTGCTGTACTCGTCAACCAGGTTGCCGTAGAGCGCAAAGGGCGGCCCCTGAAGGATGTAGAACGCCTGGTGCTGAAGGGGTCTTGGGAGAATAAGACCTACTCGGCCATGGCCACCCCCACCGCAGGCTACACCGAAGACTATCTCAAAAAAGATGTTGGCCCGAAACTTTGGCTGCTGCTTACCGACCTGGTCGATGACGACATTCAGGGCATGCGGGTCACTAAGCGCAATCTTCAGAATGTGCTGCAAACCTGGTTAGCCCAGCGTTACCCTCCGCCTGTGCCCAATTCTGGGAACCTAGAGGAGTCTGCGGCGCTGTCAGCGCCGGAACATCCCTCCAATCGCGCGTTTCAGGCCCGATCTCTGGCCCCATCTCTGGTGGTGCGAGATTCTCCGCGCATTGACTTGGCCGACTGCGGCGGGCGAGAAGCTGAACTCGCTGATCTCACTGAGCTAATTGTGGGCGATGCCCTGGGAGAGCGGCAGAGCCAGCCCTGCCGTACGGTGGTGCTCTGGGGTCTGCCGGGGATAGGCAAAACAGCTCTGGTGGCGGCGATCGCAGCGGCCCTAGCCCCCCAGGTGGAGCGGTGCGGCTACCTGGCTCTGACTGTCGAGGCCACCGATCAGGCGGTGATTGGGGCGATCGCTCACTGGCTAGATCTGGCTATTGATCCGGCAATCCCAGCGCCGCTGGCCACCGCCGACCGCCTGCTTGACCAGCTCGAAGAGCACCGCGCCCTGCTGGTGATCGACGGCATGGAACACCTCTTTGCAGAGCAGCAGCTCGCGGGCAGCTACCGCCCCGGCACCGACGCCATTCAGCACCTGTTTCATCAGGGGGCCGAGCGCCACCACCGCAGCTGTCTGGTCTGGGTCAGCCGTGAGAAACCCGCCGACTTTGCCCAGGTGCAGGGGCCAAGGGTGCGCGACTACGCCCTCGACGACCTAGCTACAGATGCCGCCGTTGGCCTGCTGCGCGGGGCTAAGGCCCCGCGCAGCAGCTCAGACGACTGGGTGGCTCTGATAGCGCGCTATGGCAGCCATCCCCTGGTGCTGAGGGGGCTGGGGGCCGTTTTGGGGGATGTCTACCAGGGGCAGCCCCAGGCGCTGCTGCACGTCGGCAAACTCGCTGTGCCTGGGGCGGTGCATCGCACCTTTACCCTGGCGCTAGATCGGCTGCTGCCTGAAGAATGGGCAATGCTGTACTGGCTGGCCCTGGCCCAAGAGCCGCTTACCCTAGATGACCTCAATGCCGCCATGCATCCCCCGGCACCGGAGGATGTCGTGCAATCGGTGCTCAGGCGAGGCTGGGTGCAGGGCATCCACGCCCCTAGCCAGGGGCTGGTGCTGAGCCTCAAGCCGGTGGTACAAGCCCTGGTGTTAGAACGACTCCAGGCGGTGCTCGCCGCTGAGCTAGAGGCCGAGACCCTAGACTGGCTCCAGCGTTTGCCCCTGGTGACGATGACCGCCCGCGAAGTAGTGCAAGAGCTACAGCGGGCCGCCATGCTGGCCCCCCTGGGGGATGAGCTGAGGCGACGGCAGCCTACCGCTGAGCGGTTGACCGCCAAGGGCGATCTCCTGCTGCGGGCACTGCGCCCCCTGCGAGGACAGCCCGGCTACGGGGCGGGCAACATGATTCACCTCTGTCAGTATCTGGGGCTGAGCATCAGCGGGGTTGACTTTTCGCACCTGGCGATTTGGCAGGGTGACCTGCGCCGGGTGAGTTTGCAGGGGGCCAACTTTAGCCAGGCCCAGTTTGGCGATACGGCCTTTGCCACAGCACTGGGCCGTAACCCAGTGGCGGCCTTTAGCCCCGACGGCAGCCACCTTGCAGCGGGCGACCATGAGGGCCGCCTGCTGCTGTGGAACCTGCACCGGGGCAAGCTGGAGTGGATGTTCGATGAGGGACAGGGCATTTGTGCCCTAGACTTTAGCCCCCAGGGCGACCTATTGGCGGTAGGCACCGAGAGCGGCCAGATCTGGCTGTGGCCAGTGGGGGCAACCTACCAGACCGACGTGCTAGAAGACCACCAGGCCCCGGTGGGTGCCCTGGCCTTTAGCCCCGACGGCAGACAGCTAGCCTCTGGGGACGACAGCGGTCAGCTGTGTCTGTGGGAAGTGGCCTCTGGGTTTAAGCAGGGCACCCTAGCAGGCCACGGCGGTAGAATTCACAGTCTGGCCTACGACGAAGCGGGCGGGCAATTGGTCAGCGGCGGCGACGACCAGCGGGCCTGCCTGTGGCATGTAGCCGATCGCACCCTGCTCAAATACTTCCAGGTGCGATCGACCGCCAGCCTGGGCACCGCCGGGTTCCTCCCCGACCCCAACGACCCCAGCTGCCAGCCAATCCCGTTTGCGGCGGGCTACGACGACCGCTGCCTCACAATATGGAATTTAGCCACCGGCCTGCCCTGCTGGATTTTGCCCGCCGCCGTGCAGGCCCTGCCGGCGATGGCGGTCAGCCCCAGCGGTCGCCACCTGGTGTGCAGTTGCCAAGACTTCTCCGTTGCTCTGTGGGATATCCCCAGCCGCCGCCAGGTCCATACCCTGCCCTCCACCGGGGCACCGGTATGGACCCTGGCCTTTAGCGCCGACAGCCGCTACTTTGTCACCGGCAGCGACTACACGATCAAACTCTGGCACGCCAAACGAGGCCAGTGCTGGCGCAGCTTTCTCAGCCAGGCGCACCCGCTGCGCTGCCTCGCCTTTAGCGCCGCCAGCGGCACCATTCTCACCGGCCACGACGACACCCACCTGCGGCTGTGGCAGGTGACGGCGGGCAGCCCCTACGCCCTTGGCCCCCGCACCCTGGCGGGGCACGGCAGCTCGGTGCGGGCGGTGGCCCTAAGCGCCGATGGGCAGTGGTTGGCCAGCAGCGCCGACGACCAAACCCTGCGCCTGTGGTCTACCGCTACGGGGCAGAGTCAATGGGTCTGGGCTACCACAAGCCCAGCAGCCCTGCTCTGCTTTAGCCCCGATGGCCAGTGGTTGGCCAGCGGCAGTGCCGACGGCATTTCGCTCTGGAGCACGGCTACGGGGAGGGCCGCCGGGGAGTTAGAAGGCACCGTCGACGGCCCCTGTGCCCTGGCCTTTAGCCCCGATGGGGAGTGGATTGTGGCCGGGGGCCGCGACGGCGTTATCAGTCTCTGGCGACGAGACCAGCGCCGTCGGGCTCATACCCTGCTGGGGCACCAGGGCCAGGTACACAGTCTGGCCCTGAGCCTAGAGATTTTGGCTAGCGCTAGCCACGATGGCACGGTGCGCTGGTGGACGCTCAACGGCGGCGTTCACGGAGTGTCTCCGGAGGAGAATCGCCCGCTCGGTCAGTGGCGACACCCTAGCGAGCAGTGGCTTCAGGGGGTGACATTAAACCCGGCGGGCGACGTGCTCGCCATCACCAGCACAGAGGCCCAGGTAGAAGTCTGGGATGTCGCCACCAACCAGCGCCGCCACACCCTCCGGGGCCACAGCCAGGCCATTTGGCAGATCTCGGTTTGCCCCAGCTGCACTCACCTAATCACCGCCAGCCAAGACGATGAAATTCGCGTCTGGGAACTAGATACGGGCCTCTGCCAGCAAACCCTGCGGCCCGATCGCCCCTACGAGGGCGTCAATATTCGCGAGGCCAGCGGTCTGTCAGACACCGAAGCACGGATGCTGCGATCGCTGGGGGCGATCGTTAGCTACTGATACGGTCGCCTACTGATACGGTCGCCCACCCCGAGAGGATTTTCTCCTATTCTTGCAGGAGTACGGAGAATAAAGCAGCCTTCTATGACGACCATTGCCAAGACCATCGCCGCTGAACTCGACATCCGCCCCGCCCAGGTGGAGGCTACCTTAGAGCTGTTTGCCGAAGGGGCGACAGTACCCTTTGTGGCCCGCTACCGCAAAGAGCGCACTGGCGACCTAGACGAAGTACAGCTCAGGCAGATCGCCGAGCGCCACCAATACCTGACGGAGATTGAGGATCGGCGACAGACGGTGCTGAGCGAGATCCAATCCCAGGGCAAGCTCACCGAGCCGCTAAAGGCCGCCATTCTCGCCTGCCGGCAAAAAACCGAGCTAGAAGATCTCTACCTGCCCTACCGACCCAAGCGCCGCACCCGTGCCACCATGGCCAAAGAAAAGGGGCTAGAGCCCCTGGCCCAGCGCATTGAAGAGCTGAATAAAACCGGGAAAAAGGCGGTGCTGCTTCAGGCAGCCCAGGGGTTTGTGAAGCCTGAGCTGGGGGTGGAGTCTGCGGATGCAGCGATCCAGGGGGCGGCGGATATTTTGGCGGAGCAGGTGGCGGAGCGGGCCGATCTGCGGCGCTATGTCAGAGATCAGCTGCTTCAGCAGGGCCAGTTCACCGCCAGCGTCAAGAAAGGCCACCCCGAGGGCAGCACCAAGTACGAAATGTATCGGGCTTACCAGTCCCCGGTGCGGGCGATCGCCTCCCACAACCTGCTGGCGATTTTGCGGGGCGATCGCGAAGGCATTCTCAAGGTAGGGCTAGAGGTAGACCAGGACACCATTCTGCAAACCCTAGAGAAGCGGGTGATTAAAACCCCAGTGCCCGATATTCGCCAGTTTTACCGATCGCTGCTGCAAGATGCCTACAGCCGTTTGATCAAGCCGTCGCTGACCAGCGAAGTCATGGCCGAGAAAAAAGCCTGGGCCGATGAGGTGTCGATTCAAAATTTTGAGGCCAATCTCAAGAACCTCTTGCTGTCGCCCCCGGCGGGGATGAAGCCCACCCTCGGGGTTGACCCCGGCTTTCGCACCGGCTGCAAGGTGGCGGCGGTGGATGGCACCGGCAAGTTTTTGGAGTACCAGGCGGTGTTTCCCCACCAGTCTCAAAACCAGCGGCGGCAGGCGGCGGATACCCTGGCGGGGATGATTCGTAAGCACAAAATCGAGCTGATTGCGATCGGCAACGGCACCGCCAGCCGCGAAACCGATGCCTTTGTGGCAGAAGTGCTCAAGACCCTGAGCAATCCCCCGGTGAAAGTTTTGGTAAATGAGTCGGGGGCGTCGATCTATTCTGCTAGCGAGGTGGCCGCCGCCGAGTTCCCTGACCTAGACTTGACTGTGCGGGGGGCGATCAGCATTGCCCGACGGCTGCAAGACCCCCTGGCGGAGCTGGTGAAAATCGACCCCAAATCGATCGGCGTGGGCCAGTATCAGCACGATGTCGACCAAAAGCGACTAAAGCAAAAGCTGGATGAAACCATCGAGAGCTGCGTCAACTACGTGGGCGTAGACCTGAACATGGCCTCCCGCGAGCTGCTCACCTACGTGTCGGGGCTGACCCCGGCGGTGGCCAACAACATCGTCGAGTTCCGCGATGCCAACGGGGCGTTTCAGTCGCGCAAACAGCTGCTGAAGGTGAAGAAGCTGGGGCCAAAGGCCTTTGAGCAGGCGGCTGGGTTTCTGCGCATTCGCAATGGTAAGAACCCTTTGGATAACACAGCGGTACATCCCGAGAGCTACGGGATTGTCGATGCGATCGCCGCCGACCTCTCCCTGCCCCCA
This sequence comes from Shackletoniella antarctica, assembly GCA_003241845.1. GTDB lineage: Bacteria > Cyanobacteriota > Cyanobacteriia > Phormidesmidales > Phormidesmidaceae > Nodosilinea > Nodosilinea antarctica. The sequence goes on from QBMN01000078.1 coordinate 18,459, forward strand.
GGGCAAATTTCTAAAGCCGCCGACCGCCTGAAGCGCCTCGACATCAAAAAATACACCACCGCCGCCGCTGGCGAACTCACCCTGCGCGACATTCTCACCGAGCTAGAGAAGCCCGGTCGCGACCCCCGCGAGCAGTTTACCTACGCCCGCTTTCAAGACGGGGTGAATGAGATCACCGACCTGAAGCCGGGCATGACCCTGGAGGGCAGCGTCACCAACGTCACCAACTTTGGCGCGTTCGTCGATGTGGGCGTACACCAGGACGGGCTGGTACACATTTCGCAGCTGGCCGATCGCTTCGTCAGCGACCCCAACGAGATTGTGAAAGTCGGCCAGGTCGTGACGGTGCGGGTAATGGAGGTCGATACCAAGCTAAAGCGCATCAGCCTGTCGATGCGCCAGGCGTAGGTACGTCATTCTGTACGCAGGGTGCGGAGCCGATTGATCGCGGCGGCCAGCTCTAGGCCGCGAAAGCTGACCAGATCGCCCATGGGCCAGTCGGTGAGGCAGTCTAGCCCGTACTGCTCTACATCGGCCATGACGGCGGCGATCGCCTCTGGCAGCGGGGTGGTGGCCGCCATGTGGTAGCGCTGGGCGTAGACGATCGCCGCTGCGATCGCCCGCACCTGACCCGGCTCCACCAGCTGCTCTACCGCCGACAGGTCAATGGCTTCGGTGCCGATTTGAAGCTGATCGACATCCCGCGCCCTGAGCTTCACGCTGTGCTTGCCTTTACTGGGGTCAATGCTGCTGGGCTGAATGATGCGGGGGGTGAGGGTGCCGAAGCTAGGGCCACCCTCAGGGTCGCGCTCGGTTTTATACTCGGCGGCGATCGCCCGCGCCTGCGCCGTCACATCCTGGGGGCAAAACTCATCCATGGCGATCACGGTGTCGGCCACGTCGAAGTAGTCGCCGCTGCCCCCCATCACCAGCACAGTGGAGATGCCGTGGTCGGTGTAGAGCTGGCGCACCTTGTCGATGAAGGGGGTAATCGGCTCGCGGTCTTTGGCGATTAGGGCCTGCATGCGGCGATCGCGAATCATGAAATTCGTCGCCGAGGTGTCTTCATCCACCAGCAGCGCCGTGGCCCCCGCTTCAATCGCTTCGATAATGTTGGCGGCCTGGGAGGTGCTGCCGCTGGCGTTGGGCGTCGAGAAATTTTGGGTCGATTTGCCCTGGGGCAGGCTGCCGATAAACGGCGAAATATCCACCCCCGCAATGCTGCGACCATCTTCGGCCCGCACCTTAACGGCTGCTGGATCTGTCACCACCTGGTGCCGCCCGTCGCCGGGAATGTGGTTGTACACCCCCGCCTCGATCGCCCGCAGCAGGGTCGATTTGCCGTGGTAGCCGCCCCCCACAATCAGGGTAATGCCGTGGGGAATGCCCATGCCCGTGACTTCCCCGGCATGGGGGCAAGTCAACGTCACGCTCAAAGAGTCGGGAGATTTAAAGGGAATCGCCTGCTCCGCCAGGGGCCGTTCATCCACGCCGCTGCGCCGGGGCAGAATTGCGCCGTCGGCGACAAAGGCGACTAGGTTGTGGGCAGAGAGCTGCGATCGCAGCACCGCCGCATCCTCCGCCGTATCCACCTGGCGCTGAATAATCTCCCCATCCAGCGCTGCGTAAAACAGCGTATCTGCCACCAGCCCCGGCACCGCCCGACACAGCAGCTCCGCCCCCTGTCGCCCCGCAATCCGCCGCCCAAAGGCCGGTAAGCCTACGGTGAACCGCAGTTCCACGGCATCTTCTGTTACCCCTGCCGCACTGCGATTGAGCATCGCCTGACTGGGCCGCACAATGCCAATTAGCCCGCTCTTGCCCGAGCCTGAGGTGCGCTGCATCGCCTGAGTCGCCCGATGAAACTCGCGGGTGAGGTAGTCGGCCAATGCGATCGCCCGACCGGGCAGCTCCCACAGGCTCCTAGGGAACCCCGCTACCGCCTGCGGCACCACAACCCGCACCCGACTCGGAGCCGCAAACGGGTCGCCCTGCACATGGTCAATGTGCAGCACAAAGTTCCCAAAGTCATACTCCCCCTTGAGCGACTTATAGGCCCCATAGCCCTGGCCATCTAGGCGCTGGAGCTGGTCGTAGAGGTGGTCGCGGGTAGTCATAGTGCAGAGCGGTTATGCCATTGACCCGATCTCTCATCCATCGTACGGGCGCACAGCAGTGCGCCCATACCCGATCTCTCCCCCACCGTACGGGCGCACAGCAGTGCGCCCCAACCCGATCTCTCACCCCCCCAC
>QBMN01000079.1 GCA_003241845.1 Shackletoniella antarctica
TCCAGGGTCTCGATGGTCTCCTGCTGAGCGTGAATCGTCTGGTGCTGCGCTTGGATTGTTTCTTGCTGCTGACGCACTATCTCTGCCCAGTGCTCTACTCCATCAGGGGAGGCACTCGATAGGACGGGAGTGAGTGAGGGGCAGCTGCTTGAATTCATCTCTCTGTTAAACCAGATTTTGCCTCTTTGCGCAATCCCTAGGGCCTGTCTTTACCAGCGGTGATTGAGAAATTGCGAAATTAGCTTTGCTGTTTTTACCAGCGCTTTGACGGGTACTCTCCTGATAACGCCACAGCAATTTACCGTTTATTGACCCGATGCCCGAGGGCATCTGATAGGGAGTTATACGTTATCATGCCCCCATTTAATAAACCTTCTTACAGTCTTCACGGTCGCTTCACCGGATCAATTCTGCTGCTGGGTCTAGCCAGTTTGCCGGGAGGTGCCCGTGCGTCAGAGCTAGAACCTGTTGCGGCTTTATTCACAGAAAATTCGGCGGCAGTGACTGATGCCGCCATAGCTGAGGCCCCCGCCCCTGGAGCCAAATCAAGTTCTGAACCAGCCGGATCTGGGCAAAGCCCTGAGGGCACGATATTGCGGCCTAGGTTTTTGCTGCCGCCCAATCCTGAGGTTGTTGCCCAGGCAGCCTCGGCTCCTGGAGTTGCTTCCCAAGCCAATCCGGTTTTTGTCGCCGCGTCTGTTCAGCCTCAGATACCTGTGCTTTGGCCAGCGTTGTCTCCTGCGGGTGAAGAAGTTTTCTCAGGGAATGTGCTGACCCTCGCTCCTGAGGCTGGTGCGGCTATCCAAGGCTCGCCAGTGCTGCCGCCGCCGGCGTTTACTCCTGCCGAGGCGGCTTTTATTCCTGGGATGCAGGTTCCTTGGTACATGGCGCAGCTCCCTCCAGGAACTGGCCCAGCGGCAGCTAGCCCATCTGGGTATGGGGCCTATTACCCGGCGGTGCCATACCCAGGCGGAACCTGGGTTATGGTCTGGATGCCTTACGGTGCTCCGGGAGCACCAGACGCTGGGGTTATTCCGACAGGTGCCAATCTTGGCTTGCCTCAGCCCGCTGCTGGTTTTCCAACCGCTGTGCCCTACGGGAGCGCACCTCAGGCATATTCGGTGGGAGTAGTCCCCTGGGGTGCCGTGCCTAACCCCTACGGCTACGGTGCAGCTCCGGCCTACCCCCAGGGACCCCCTGGAGGCTATGGCGCAGTTCCGGTTTACACGCAGACACCCCCTGGGGGATACGGTTACAGCGCGGCCCCGGTCTATCCCCAAACTGCACCTGTGGGAGCCCCTCTCGGCGTACCCGCGTTACCCAATGGCACCACAGCAGGAACTTTGCCGCCGCTGCCAGCGGCAATATCGGGGCAGTCGCTACTACCTCCCGTTGTGCCGGGTACTTATCTGCCACCTGAGAACTCTAGCGGATCGTTACCTTTAGGCCAGGGTTTTGTCGGTCAAAGCTCTGGTCTTGAAGGCGCTTCCTTAGCTCCACAGGCCGCGATCGCCCCTCCTGCATTGCCGGATCCCAATCTCAATATTCAGGGGCTTTACGTGCTCCAGGGCGATAACTCTTCGGCGCGGGCGCGAATTTCGGGAGACGCCTTTTTGACCCCCAATTTACTGGTGGGCGGGGCCTTAGACCTAGTGACTGGGCCTGATTTAACCAACCGAGATGGGGTACAGCTAACTGAGCTATACCTGGCCACATCGGTGCCCGGTGCCCCAGGGCTGAGGTTTAGGCTAGGGCAGCTCGATTTGACCTCTTATTTTGATCGCAACAGCTTCTCTAAAGATATTTCTCGAGATTTCTTTAATGCCGTGTTTCAGACAAATCCGGCCCTGATTGCTGGCGCTAACGCCACCGCCTCACGGCCTGGGGGATTGGTGCAGTGGGCCGTCACCGATGACATCACCCTGAATGCGGCCGTGTTTTCGTCGGCGGCGAATATTACTGACTTTGCCCTCGATGGCTTTGCCGGGGAAGTAGCTTTTCGCACGGGAGATTTGATTCTGCGGGGTACTTTTGTCACCTCCCGCGATACAGAGTTTCAGAATACGGGAGGACGGCTGGATGCCTATGGTGTCAATGCCGAGTGGTTTATTCCCCAGGCGAATCTGGGCTTTTTTGGCCGCTACGGGCAGATGAATAACAGCGGCAGCGGGTTTTCGGGCGATAGCTTTAGCCTGGGCCTCAACTTATTCGACGTGTTTATGGAGGACGATCGCCTGGGTCTGGGCTACGGTCGCAACCTGTCTACGGCGGCGGTCAATGGCCGCACTCCTGATGCCCTAGAGCTGTTCTACGACTTTGAGCTAATGCCCAACCTGCGCCTTGGCTTTACTTTCCAACAGCGCGATCAGTTCCAGGAGTCCTTTGCAGGGTTCCGCATTCGGAGCGACTTTAATCTACTGCCTAGTCGATCCTTAGAGTGAGTGAGGTCACATGTTGATTGATAAAGCCTATCGGCATGACTTTAGGCCCCGCCACCGAGCTCGGGCAGGTCTTGCGATCGCGGGGTTAGTAATCGCCCTAGCGGGAGCCGGAGCACCGGTTTACGCCCAGAGTGTTGGTCAGGGCTACACTCAGCTATCGGGGGGGCAAGTTGCGGGGGCGATCGCGACCTTTCAGCAGCTTGCGCAGCAAAATCCCAACAATGTCGAAGCCCAGTTGGGCCTAGCTATTGCCTACCGTCGAGCCGGTCGCGACGCCGAGGCTCTGCAGGTATATCAGCGGGTGATTACCCTAGACCCCAGTAACCGACTGGCCCTAAATACCCTGGGGCTGCTGGGCGAATTTCAGCCCGATTGGCAGCCCATTGGCATTCAGGCCCTAACTCAGCTTTTGCAGCTGGAACCAAACTCCCTTGAGGCTCGTGCCCAGCGGGCCAAGCTCTATTACTACCAGGGGCTTTTTTCTGCGGCCCTAGCTGACTATTCCCAGGTGCTATCCCGTACCAGCGACCCAAATATTCTAGGCCCAGCCGCCGAGGCTCACACCTTTAGCGGCGATTATGCCGCTGGCCTGGCGCTGTTTGACCGCTATCGCGCGGCGGGGGGTGCAGTGCGAGGAGACCAGGCAATCGCCTACGCCCAGGCTCTACGGGAGAGCGGACAGCTACCCCAGGCCACCCAACTGCTAGAGCAAGAACTGCGCCGCTCGACAAACTCAGATACCCAGCAGATCCGACTGCGGGGGGCCTTGGCCAGCACCTACGCCGCCAACCGTCAATTTCAACCGGCGCTAGAACTCCTTCAACCCCTTCGCGGCCGCACAGACTCTCGCCTGACCCTGGCGCGGGCCTTCAATGCCCTGGGTGACTATGGTCAGCAGGCCAGCTATAACCAGGAGTCAGCCAGCCTATATCGGCAGGTGTTAACGACCACCCCCAGCCTATCTCCTGGGGTGCGGCGAGAGGCTAGCTTTGCCCTGGGCAACTCGCCCGAGCACCGCCCGGCGGCGCTTCAGCTGGTCGAACAGCTAGCTCAGGAGCAGCCTGGCGACGCCAGTCTCACTCTCCAGCGCCAGCTGCTGACCTACCAAATAGGTCAAACTACCCAGGCAAATCTGGTGCAACAGGTGCGATCAGCTTTTCCTCAGCTGCCGGGTGACCCAGTGCAGGTGCGCTACCTGGGGCAGCTTCTGAGTCGCCAGACACCTCCGATTGCCGAGCTGTTGCCCCTGTATCAAAGCCTGATCAGCGGCGGAGCCACCGAGTCTTTCTTATACTTCCGAGTGGCGCAGATTTTTACCCAGCAGGGGCGATTGGTTGAAGCCAAGCAAGCTCTTTCAGCCTACACTGGCACCCCGGCGGGCAGTCGCGATCCAGAAACCACGCAGCTGCTACTGGCTGACATAGAACGCCGGGAGGGTAACCTGGCCCAAAGCGCCCAGCGCTACCAGAGTCTGCTGAATACCGTCCAGGCCGGGCCGATTCGGGCCGGAGCGATCCAGGGCCTCGCGGCGGTGTACCAAACCCAGGGGCAGTTACAACCGGCTTTGGCTCTCTACGACTCGCTGGTTGCGGCCAATCCCCAAAATATGGCCTATCCGCTGGGGCGAGCTGCCCTGGCCTACCAGGCTGGGCTGATCTCTGAGGCCCAGGCCACAGCCTTGCTGAACCAGGGTGCCCAGCAGTATGGGGCCACCGCTGCGCCGCCTGAACTCACCGCCCTGGCTACTGCGCTGCCGCCGGCGGCTGAGCGAGCTGGGCTATACCAAATACTGTTGGCTAGTGACCCAGGAAACCCCCAGCTACAGCTGCGATCGCTCCAGGTACTTGCGGCCACCAACCCGGCTCAGGCCCAGACCCAGGCCGCTGCCCTGGTGGCCGCTAATCCTGCCATTCTCGACTGGTATTTTGTGCAGGGAGAGATCGCCCAACAAACCAAAGCCTACGATACGGCTCGCCAGAGTTATCAGGCGGTGCTCCAGCGCCAGCCCAACCAACAAGATGCCCTATTAGCCCTGGCCGGGCTGGAGTTTGAACAGGGTAACTATCGCCAAGCCGATGATCTCTATCGGCAGGCACTAGCCGTAAACGACCAAAATGCTACGGCTCGCACGGCTCTGGCGGCACTTAACGCTGTGCAGGGCAAGCCCTTAGCTGCTATTCAGCAGCTCCAAAGGTGGCAGCAGGAGCAGATTGCCCAGGGCCAGGCCAACCCCCAGGTCGCCCGTCAAATTGAGCAAATTCAGGGCGGCTTACTGATGCAGCGGGGGATTCAGCCGGCGTGGGAGCGCTTTTAGCGGGCGCTTCGGTGATGGAGGCAAATTGGCCAACTCCGGCGCAGCTGCCGCCCTACCGCTCTACCGCTATAGTCTCAAGCCCTTTCCCCTAGGCCATCTCTGGCACTCAGGCTGGCCTGAGCCTTTTAGCCCAGGTCTCTAAATCGCCCCTATCAAAGCTGGCCAACTTGGCCGACAAGGAGAAATTATGCGTAATTGGTTATTTAGATATAGGTTTAAGCCGCTTAAATCTTATTCGCGCTCCCGGTGGAAAAGACTTAGGCCCCTAGGTTTAGGTCTAATCGGGGCATCGTTGATTGCCCTGGTCAGTCTGCTACCGGCCCTGGCCCAGACCAATAATACCGTTGAGCGCCAAGAAGACGCGGTGATTCAGCAGTATTCTCTGCCCCGGTCTACTCCACCAGCGCCGGTGGTGAGACCACCGAGTCGCCCCGCTAGCCCAGCTCGACCTGCCCCCCAGCGGCCTAGCCCTAGCCCAGCGACCCAAAGTCGGCCAGCGGCTGCGCCAGCCGCCCCGCCAGCGACTGCGCCTTTGTCGGAGGTGATCGCCGCAGAGCCAGAACCAGAGCCAGAACCGACCCCGCCAGCACCAGCTCTAAGCCAATACATCCTCCAGTTCAACCGATCGCCGGTAGTCGGCAATGCTCTGCAAATGCAGGGCATTTTGTCCCAGGCTCGACTGGGGTTTACTCGCCCGCGACACTGGCAGGTAGAGTCAGCCAAAATTCAAATTCGGTTTCGCCAGTCGCCAGCGCTCTACGCAGATCGATCTAACCTGACGGTGCGATTGAATAACCGCCACCTGGGGAGCGTGCCACTCAACCGCACCGAAGACGAAATTGGCAATGTTTTATTTGACGTACCCGCCAACCTAATTGAAGACTTTAATACCGTAATTATGGAGGTGCAGCAGCATACCTCTGCGGAATGCACTGACCCCACTGACCCTACTCTCTGGACGGAGATTCTGCCCGACTCTCAGGTGGTGTTGAACTACCGTCCCCAGGCCATTGCCCTAGATTTGACCAACTATCCCTATCCCTTTCTTGACCGCCTGGGGCTGGAAGCTGATCGCCTTACCTACCTACGGCCCAAAACCGTAGATAGTCTCTGGCTTACCGCCAGTGGTCGCTATCAGGCGGCGGCTAACCGCCTCAGCAACGGCAGACCCATTCAAACTCGCTTAGTCAACCAGCTCGATCAGCTCAATGGCCAAGACCGACTGGTGATTATTGGCACCCCGGCGGAACAGCCAGCCCTAGCCGGTCTAGACCTACCCTTTGCGATTAAAGACAATCAGGTGCTCGACGGCAATGGGGCACCACTGCCCAACAGCGTCGGCGTACTCATGGTAACGACAGCGGCAAACGGAGAAGTGCCGGTGCTGGTGGCCACGGGCAACGACCCCGCAGGCGTGCTCAAGGCCGTACAGTCACTAGTGCAGCCCGCTGATCGCCAGCTGCTAACCGGTCAAGCGGCGCTGGTAAATCAGGTGTCTGAGGTGCCCACCCCCGACCCCAGAGACTGGCCCGGCTACCTGCCGAAGGATGCCCGCCAGCTGCTGCTGGCTGACCTGACCACCCAAGACAATCAGCCGTTTCAAGACACAACTGTCGATGGACTGCCGATTCCCCCAGCGATAGAAATTCCGCTGAAATCCTTGCCCGATGAGCAAATCCTGAGGGGCAGCAAGTTTACCCTCCGCTACAGCTACAGCCCCGGCATTGACCCCCGCCGGTCATCGGTGACGGTCATCTTAGATGGTCAAGGAATTGGGGGCGAGCGGCTGCAATCAGCCAATGGCGGCACTGATTCAGTCACTGTAGATATTCCGCCGGAGCTCGTCACCCCCACCTCTACCCTGGCAGTACAGTTTTACACCTTCCCCGATGTGGCCATTAACTGTGGTGCCATGCCCGACCAACCCATGTGGGGCACCGTGCACAGCAACAGCAGTCTGGAACTCAATCGAGCGAATGTGGTAAACCTGCCAGATCTCAAGCGTTTGCAGACTGGCTTTCCCCTGACGGCGCCTCAGGACTTATCCCAGGCATCCTTTGTGTTGCCGGCTACACCATCTGACGGTGACATTCTCATCCTGCTACAGGTCAGTGGGCGGCTAGGACGGCTGAGCCAGGCCCAGTCGGTGAAGCTCGGCGCCTATTTGGCGGACGGGCTACCCAATGAGGCCCGCCAGCACAATGTAGTTGCCATTGGGCTGCGCGACGGCTTCCCCCTGCCCGAGGCGATCCAGAGCGGCTCGGGCCTGGTGCTGGGCAATCAGTTTGGGCGACAGCTCAATCAGACTCAGATGCAAACCTTTGCTGACGAAGCTGGCGTTATTCAAGCCCAGGTGTCGCCCTGGAATAATGAGCGGCTGCTGCTGGGGCTAACGGCCCAGCAACCGGCGGGCTTAACTGAGGTGCAGCAGGTCTTTGGCCAAGACGCGTTGTTCTCTCGTCTGGCCGGGGATACGGTAATCGTGCAGCGCACAACTCCCAATCCTTCGATTTATAACCAGGCCGATTACCAGGTCACTACCCTAAGCCAGCGGCCGACTCACACCGTTGATCGTCGCGGCCCTATCAGTCGCTCCACTGCCTTTCTACAGGCGAACTGGGTACTGTTGCCCGGTGGCATACTGCTGCTGGCGCTGCTGCTCTACGGTCTATCTCAGCTATTTCTCAACCGTCTCAGCCGTCCGGAGGAAATCCAATGACCCAGGCTTCTAACCCTGCCCAACGCTCTCGTGCTTGGTTTGTTCGACTGCTAGATGCGCTACCCCGGTGGCTAGAGTCTGTCTTAGGCCGGACTGGCCAGGGGGGACTGACGGTCATGATATTGGTCGCTCTGGTGCTATCGCTGCCGCTGGTGGTGACGCCATTGCCCCTGGGACAACAGTTTTGGCTGGCGGTGGTGTTGATCGGTCTGGGGTGGGCGCTGGTGCAGTTTGAGCAGCGCTCTCAAGACAGCCGCCTGAGCGAACAACTGCATCTTTTGCTGGTGTGGTTGAGTATGGTGGTCACCCTGCGTTACCTGTGGTATCGCACCTTTAGTACCCTCAACTTTGACGGCTGGCTCAACAGCATTTTTAGCCTGTTGCTCTACGCAGCAGAGTTGTATGCGATCGCAACGCTGCTGCTGGCCTATTTCCAGACCCTGAAGATTCGCAATCGGCAGTCCGTTAGCATGGCCCATGTGCCACTACAGCAGTGGCCCGCTGTGGATATTTACATTCCCACCTACAACGAAGACATTGAAATTGTCCGCAAGACTGTGCTGGCGACCATGGCTATCGAGTACCCGGCGGGCAAGAAAGAGGTGTACGTGCTCGACGACGGGCGCAAATATCCCCAGCGGCGAGAAGAACTGCGGCAGATGTGCGTCGACCTCGGCTGCTACCTGATGACCCGAGATAACAACGACCACGCCAAGGCCGGCAACATTAACCACGCCCTGATTCGCACCTCTGGGGAGCTGGTGCTGATCTTAGATTGCGACCACATCCCCAGCCGCAATATCTTGCAGGAGACCGTCGGTTTTTTCCAAAAGTCCACAGTTTCCCTGGTGCAGACCCCCCACTGGTTCTACAATCCTGATCCCTTCGAGCGCAACCTGCTCACCCAGGGCAAGATTCCGGTGGGCAATGAGCTGTTTTACAAGATTTTGCAGAAGGGCAACGACTTTTGGAACGCTGCATTTTTCTGTGGGTCGGCGGCGGTGGTGCGCAAAAGCCACCTGTTAGAGGTCGGGGGCATTGCCGTTGAAACGGTGACTGAAGACTGCCACACGTCTCTGCGCCTCCACGGCAAGGGCTACGAAACGGTGTACTACGACAAAATCATGGTGGCGGGGCTGGCCCCAGAGAAGTTTTCTTCCTACGTGGGTCAGCAGGTTCGCTGGGCTAGGGGGATGGCGCAAATTTTGCGGCTTGAGTGGCCTATCTTCAACCGCACCCTCACCATTCCCCAGCGGATTTGCTACACCTCCGCCACGACCCACTTTTTCTTTGGGTTTCCGCGGCTGATGTATGCGATCGCGCCCATTGCCTTTCTCGTCTTTGGGATCAACTCGGTGCGAGGACTTGGTCTAGAGACCTTGACCTACGCCCTGCCGTCGATTTTAATTGCCCTCAACGCCAACTTCATCGTTCACAAGGGCGTGCGATTCTCGTTTTGGAATGAGATCTTTGAGTATGCCATGGCGTTTCAGGATGGGCTAGTGACCTTCATGGCCCTGATCAACCCCAAAATGGGCAGCTTCAACGTTACCGATAAGGGGGTGCAGGTCTCAAAGCGCAGCTTTGACTGGAGTTCTGTGCAAGTTCTGTTGATTATTGGCAGCTTTAGTCTGCTGTCACTGGTTTTAGTCCCCTACTGGATCATCACTGATTTACAAGATGCCGACGCGGTGCTGATCAACGCCGTCTGGTGCGTTGTCAACGTAGCGCTGCTCAGCGCGGCGGTTCTCGTGGCGCTCGAACAACCCCAGCTGCGTCAGTCTCATCGCCTTGATCGTCACCTATCCGCCACCCTATTCTCTGGGCAGAATACGCTCCAGGGCACTACGGTAGATATCAGCGAAACCGGTGCTCGAGTACGACTGCTAGACTGGCCTAACCTGCCTGATGTGGTTGATGTAGAGATCCACGGCGACACCAACAGTCGGGTCTTTTTAAGCGCTCGAGTGCTGCGGGTTGCCCCCGAATCTGACAACGCCGTGGTGATCACGCTCGCTTTTGAGCATCTTACCCCAGCCCAGTACGATGACTTGATCTTGGTGTTGTACTCCGATGTTCAGCAGTGGTATTCCCAGGTTCGAACCAACTCTGACAGACCAATGGAGTCTATTCGCTTTTTGATTACTAGTCTGTTGCGGGTGTTTTACAACCCTAAGTCCTCGGCCCCGGTGCCGGTATTTAAGCAGGTCGCTGCCACGGCACAGATATACAGCCACGGGCACTACCTAGATGCGTTCACCTACGCCATTAACAGTCGAGGGCTACAGGCGGTACTTCAGCACGATCACCCGCTGATTTTACACCCAGAGATTTTTGGCCCAGGGGAGCCGGTTGGGTTATCCGTTGAGGTCAACGGTGGTGAAGCCGTGAGGATAGTGGCCCAGCTCGACAAAATTGATCGATCTGACCAAGAAACCCGCATCGAGCTGGGCTTTCCAAAGGTGCTGGATGTGCAGCAGTCTGATCGCATTAGAGTGCTGATGCACGATTTGCCTCAGCCCCAGGTAGCCCCTGTCCACTAGCAAACCTCTAGATCACCGTCGGACAGGCTGAGATAGAGCAGTACAAAGCCCACACAGCCAATGAAGCGAAAGGCGGGCTGTTGCCCATTCCAGTCTGCCGATTGCCACATGGTGAACCACTCGCCGCCCACCACCATAAAGCCCACAAACCAGAATAGAAACGCCAGGGTGAGGCCGTAGGTGGCCGTAGCCTTAGCTCGATTAAAGGTTGTGCCACTGCTGCCGAGGGTCTGGCCCAGACGCACTGCGCCGCCCAGGCACAGCACGGCGATCGCCGCCTCGGTGGCGATGATGGCCAGGTAGGCTATCTGTTGCAGCCTTGGGGCTGCGATCGCCCGCCAGGTCAGCTGACTGTCTAGAAGCACGGTGTCCATGCTGAGCACATGCTGGATGTAGTCAAAGTTGACGTTGTAGTCAGTCAAGTTATTGAGCACAATGACTGCTGCCAGCAGGCCAATAGAGGCCACCAGCAAAGTTTTTGAAATCCGAACCGCCATAGAATTAAATGGGAAATTAGATAAAACCCTAACGCGGGAGCGCTCTTTCCATTGAAAACTATTCTAGAACCCTTGCGGGGGGGGCTGGTGGTCTCTTGCCAGGCCCCGGCAGACTCGCCTCTGCACCATGCTGAGGTGATCGCCGCCATGGCTGAGGCTGCCGTCAAGCGAGGTGCGGTGGGGGTGCGTATCGACAGCCCCGGCCATATTCAGGCGGTGCGGCAGCGCTGCCCCTGCCCCATTATTGGCCTGTGGAAGCAGGTGATGCCGCCCTCATCGGTCTACATCACACCCCAGTTTCACCACGCGGAGGCCGTGGCCCAGGCGGGCAGCGATGTGATTGCCGTCGATGCTACCCAGCGCCAGCGCCCCGGCGGTGAGACCCTGGCACAGCTGATTCAGCAGATTCACAACCGCCTTGGCAAGCCCGTTATGGCCGACATTGACACCCTAGACAACGCGCTGAAGGCCATAGACGCCGGGGCAGACTGCGTTGGCACAACCCTATTTGGCTATACCGAAGCTACTCAGGGAAAGACTCCGCCAGGGTTGGCGCTGCTCGAGGCCGTGGTGAAACACTGCCCAGTGCCGGTGATCTGTGAAGGGGGCATTGCGTCTCCGACCCAGGCCCAACAGGCCCTTGAGCTAGGAGCCTATGCCGTTGTCGTTGGTACTGCCATTACAGGTATCGACAGTCTAGTGGCAGGATACGTTGAGGCAATCGGACTCAAATAACTTAGGCGTCATCATAAAAAACTGGGGGTGAGAGAACCAACATCCCCTCACCCCCAGTTTTGCGCAGTTCATTGACCAGGGTCAGCTACATGGCAGAGCCTACGCCCGCGTAGGAGCCATAGAAAAATAGACCCACTACCACTAACACACCTGTGCCCGCAACAGTTGCCACGATCCACAATGGAATACGTCCACTCTGAAGCATAATATTCATCTCCTACAATTTTGGGAAAAATTCAACACAGCCTGAGTAGCGATAGGCTACAGCATGTTTCTAAAAGTGTTCCCGCTAAGTAAGTACCCCGGTCAAAGAGGCAGATTCAAACCGCTGGGCCGACTGCCGCAAAACCCTAGATAGCTAATTAGCTGGAACCATCCAAACCAAATCCGGTTTCAGCTATGGAGCTTTGCCTGGGGAAAACTACAGATCCTGAGATGAACTTGGCATCATCCTAGTTAAAGAAGTAGCTAGAAAACAGCAGACCTAGCACAAAAACCATTAACAGACCCAGGAACAGGGATGTACGGTTAAGTTCTACGGGCTGCTTATTAGGGTTGGGAGAGCGTTCCATGGGTTTCTCTTATCGTTGGATAAACTGCATTGCTGCGATCGCGCCTAGGAAAAAAACGCTGGGCACCCCTAAGGTGTGCACAGCCAGCCAGCGCACGGTGAAAATTGGATAGGTAATTTGCTCGTTGGGAGAATTGCTTTGCATGGTTTAGCTCAAACGTGGGAGTAACTAAAGCGCTTTATTGATTTAAGAACAGGTCGATCTGATCTTTCGCCTCAAAGCGATCAGTCACAATCGGCAGCTGCATCTGGTTATCGGGGTAATAGTCATTGGGGCGCGGCGTGCCGAAGGCATCGTAGGCTAGGCCAGTGCTAACAAACAGCCAGCCCGCAATAAACAGCATAGGGATGGTGATGCTGTGGATAATCCAGTAGCGAATACTGGTAACGATATCGCCAAAGGGGCGTTCCCCTGTAGTACCTGCCATATCAACGTCTCCTCTCTAAACGCGAAGAATCTAACTTCATCATAGAGAACCCCGGAAACCCTAACAAGCTATTTCGACGAAGTTCCCCAAACTTCTGCTAAGCAGCCTCTGGCCTGTACTTGAGAATAGTGCCCTCCTGCCCCAGAATGAAGCCCTTCTCAGGCCCTAAAAACTTCACCCGATAGAAGTTAGACGGCACATCACCAACGGATTTATCTCTAAACCAGGTTTCGCCACCGTCAAAGCTACAGAGCAAATTGCCGCCGCCGCCGGTCACCCATAGCTCATCTGAGGTGCGAAAGGCCATATCTAGCAGCCCCCAGCTGGTGCCAAACTCAGGGCTAATGGCCTCGGTGAAGTCATCGGAGGCCCGAGTGTTAGAGAACCGCACCTGCCCCCCCCGGGCAATCACCCAGAGCTTCCCATCTTTGTCAAAGCCCATGTTTTGCAGGCGTCTTGAGTTTTGGCGATTGTGGGGAATCCACTGGTCTTGCCCCAGAGCCCAGGTAGAGTAAAAATTACCCCGAGAAGATACGGCCACGTAGCGCCCATTGTCGGAGCGCACCATGTTGCGCACCACTCCCACGGCTCCCTGAACCAGAGCCTGCCAAGTGCGGCCACCATCTTCGGTGCGGTAGATGGCGCCAATGTCGGTGGCTAGCTCAGCTGAGTTAGGCCCCACAGCTGTAATTAGAAAGGGCGATCCCGGCAGTTCCTTGCTCAGAGGAACACTTTCCCAGGTTGCTCCACCATCAGGAGTGTGCAACAGCACTGATGGAATGCCCGTCACCCAACCCTCGCTGCCGCTGAAATCAACGGAGGTGAACGTATAGCGCTGATCGCCCAAAGTTAATTCTCGTGGCTGCCAGGTTTCGCCTCCGTCGGTGGTTTCTAGCAGCGTGTTGCGGCTGCCTACAATCCAGCCGTGGTCGGCGTCTTGGGTAAACGCCACATCCGACAGCGTGGCCTCTACCGGAACCTGCACAACGTCCCAGGGATGCACGTCTGCGTCCGCCAAGAAGTAACCAGAACAGCCCGTGGACAGCACGACCGCCGCCAGCATCACCAGACCTCGCTTTAACCAGTCAAACGCAGCTTGCATAAATAATCAGAACCTATATTTCCTAAACAACAATCAAGTCAACCTAGCCTACAGCAAGACCTGTAGCCCAGTAACTCTGCAAGATGCGCGGCGGTTACCTGAGGCCATAAAGGCTGATAAAAAACATGAAACCTAGGGCCAGTGCCGTGAAAATTAAAATATTCTTCTGACCTGGGGTCAACCGATTCACGCCCAGGCCAAAGTCTAGGTTTTCTTTAAAGCCAGAAGGGGCATTGACCGGGCCAATGTTGTTGAACTGCTTTTTGGAAGCGCTGCATACCGGGCAGCGCCAGTTTAAAGGCAAATCCTCAAAGGGGGTGCCCATGGCAATCTTCGCCCGACTGTCTCCCTTGGTTGGCTCATAGGAATAGCCGCAGGAGCGACATTCGTAGCAGTCCATTTCCTCGGGAGCTAGTTTCTCGGGGGTAGAAATAGAAGATTCTTCAGCGACATCTTTAACAGAGCCACTCTCTGGGCTATGCGCTGCTTCAGAGGCTGCGACTAGATCGACAAATTCGACCGACTCAGAAGACTTAGCTGAAGGCTCAGGCTCAATACTCATAGGACTAGACTCATAGGACTAGGGCACCTCAATTCGAAAAGAGTTAACCAGGCAGCCGGCGCATCTCTTCAGCCCCCGGACATTTGACCGCCCTGGGCAGGCCAAAACGCTTGTTGTGAACAATTATGACACAGATGAGCTATTCATCTAGATTTAGACTAATTCCAGGGGCTTCTAGGCGATCGCCCGACACCGTACTTGACTATACAAACCTCATCCAAGTTCGGCTGTACCCCTGGTTTTTCAGCTAAATTGCCTTAGAATACGTTTGAAGCGTATGGCAGATTAAGCTAACGCCGTATGTACCGCCTCTGAGGTAGTGAGCCTGTGTTTGTCTTATCTGGCTACGAGTACTTTTTAGTTTTTTTACTCATATCTTGCCTGGTGCCCGTGGCGGCCCTGACTGCTTCTAAGCTGCTGCGCCCGGTTAGCCGTGGCCCCGCCCGCAGAACCACCTATGAGTCGGGTATGGAACCCATTGGCGGCGCGTGGATTCAGTTCAATATTCGCTACTACATGTTCGCGCTGGTCTTCGTCATTTTCGATGTGGAAACGGTGTTTTTGTATCCTTGGGCGGTAGCGTTCAACCAGCTGGGCTTGTTAGCATTTATAGAAGCATTAATTTTTATTGCCATTTTGGTAATTGGTCTTGTGTACGCTTGGCGTAAAGGAGCTTTGGAATGGTCATGACCCCCCCATCAGCTACGGATAGAGCTTCCCTGGCCCCTGGGGAAATGCTTGCCAACCCCTCGGCTCCTCCGGCGGTGACCCACGGGCTGTCTGAGAACGTCATCCTGACCACTGTCGATGACCTGTACAACTGGTGTAGGCTTTCTAGCCTGTTCCCGCTGCTCTACGGCACTGCCTGCTGCTTCATTGAGTTTGCGGCGCTGATCGGTTCTCGGTTTGACTTTGACCGCTTTGGGCTGCTGCCTCGGGCCAGCCCCCGCCAAGCTGATCTGCTGATTACCGCTGGCACTGTGACGATGAAAATGGCCCCTGCTCTGGTGCGTCTCTATGAGCAAATGCCCGACCCCAAGTATGTAATTGCCATGGGTGCCTGCACCATTACCGGCGGCATGTTCAGCACTGATTCGCCTTCGGCGGTGCGCGGTGTCGATAAGCTGATTCCGGTAGATGTGTACATTCCGGGGTGCCCCCCTCGGCCTGAGGCGATCATTGACGCCATCATCAAGCTGCGGAAGAAAGTGGCTACTGAGTCGATGCAAGACCGAGCCTACACCCTGCAAACCCATCGCTTTTACGAGCGTAGCCACGACCTCAAGAATGTGCCGCCAATTTTGACTGGGCAGTACTTGCAGACCGGCAACCATGATGCGCCACCTAAAGAGCTGCTAGAGGCCATGGGCATGCCCATGACCGAGACTGTAGCTGAGCTTGCTCCCGAACGTGAGGACACCTAATGGCTGATACAGAATCTAACGCTCCTGAACAGCCCTCTGCGGAAGAAGAAACCTCAGCAACCCTGGTAGAAGCTGGAGCTGCTTCTAGCTGGCTAAGCGAAAATGGGTTTGACCACGAACTCATGACTCGGGATCATTTGGGCATTGAGGTAATTAAGGTAGAACCTCAGTTTTTGATCCCTATATCCACAGCGCTTTACGCCTATGGGTTTAACTACCTCCAGTGCCAAGGTGCCTACGACGATGGGCCGGGTAAGGATTTGGTCAGCTTTTACCATCTGCTCAAGGTCGACGATAGCGCTGACCAACCTGAGGAACTGCGCGTCAAGGTGTTTTTGCCTCGCAGCAACCCGCGGCTGCCCTCGGTCTACTGGATCTGGAAGGCTGCCGACTGGCAAGAGCGCGAAAGCTATGACATGTACGGCATTATCTATGAGGGGCACCCCAACCTGAAGCGGCTGCTAATGCCAGAGGACTGGGTGGGCTGGCCCCTGCGGAAAGACTACATTTCCCCAGATTTTTACGAGCTGCAAGACGCTTACTAACGCAATACCTGCGCAATACTCGAAAAAGGGCTGCCCTAGGGTGGCCTTTTTGCTGTCTGGGTGGCTCAGCCTGCTGCTGGCAAGTGTGGTGCAAAGCTGCGGAGGCACTCCTCGACAGGGTAAAATTTGACGTTGGTTGAGCAATCGAGAGGACAGACCCCTGAAAACCCGCGTAATTATCGTTCGCCACGGGCAGAGCACCTACAACCAGCTAAAGCGCATTCAAGGCCACTGCGACGAATCAGAATTAACCCCGGCGGGTGAAGCCCAGGCCTTGGCGGCGGGGCAAGCACTGGCGGGGATTCCGATTGATGGAGTATGGGCCAGCCCGCTCAAGCGCGCCCGCAAGACGGCGGAAATTATTACCGCCGAGCTGCAAAAGGCGACGCCTGGGCTAGCTGCGCCCATCTTTAGCGAGGATCTCAAGGAAATCAGCCTACCCCTGTGGGAAGGCATGGCCTTTAGCGACGCTGAGGCCCAGTACCCTGAAGCCTTTCGCCAGTGGCGCGAAGAGCCAGCCAATTTAGTCATGGCTGTGCCTCAGGGCGGAGTTTCGGTAGAGTTTTACCCGATTCGAGCGCTGTATCAGCAGGCTGCAAGATTTTGGCAGGGGCTGCTAGCGGAGAACCAGGGCAAAGCCATTTTGGTGGTAGCCCATAGCGCCATTAACCGAGCGCTAATTAGCACCGCCATTGGCCTGGAGCCAGAGCGCTTTAACAGCCTCAACCAGGCTAACTGCAACATCAGTGTGCTCAACTTTATCGGGGGCTGGGGCCGTCCGGTGCAGGTGGAAGCGATGAACTTAACCAGCCATCTGGGCGACCCGCTGCCCGCTATGCGGCGAGGCCACCAAGGCCCAAGGCTGCTGCTGGTGCGCCACGGCGAAACTGAGTGGAACCGCCAGAGCCAGTTTCAGGGGCAGATTGACGTGCCGCTCAACGACAATGGCCGCGCCCAGGGCCAGCAAGCGGCGGAGTTTCTCAAGCCGGTGACGATTGATGCGGCCTACACCAGCTTTATGGCGCGGCCTAAGGAAACTGCCGAAATTATTCTTCAGCACCACGGAAATCTAACTCTGCATGCGGTGAACGAGCTGCAAGAGATTAGCCACGGCGAGTGGGAAGGGCTGTTTGAGGCCGACATTGAGGGCGGCTATCCGGGGATGCTGGCGCAGTGGCAGAGCCAGCCTGAAACGGTGCAAATGCCGGGGGGCGAGAACTTAGAGCAGGTGTGGCAGCGCTCGATCGCCGCCTGGAAAGAGATCGTGGCGGCCCACAGCGGCGGCCACTCCTTGTCCGAAGATCGGGTGCAGACGGTGCTGGTGGTGGCCCACGACGCAGTGAATAAGGCGCTGCTGTGCCACGTGCTGGGCCTGGGGCCAGAGTCATTCTGGCGGTTTAAGCAAGGCAATGGGGCTGTGAGCGTAATCGACTACCCCAATGGCATCGATAGCGCCCCGGTGCTGACCACGGCCAATATCACCATTCACCTATCGGGCAGCGTGCTCGACAAGACCGCAGCGGGGGCGCTGTGACCGGGACGCATGGAGCCGGGACTCAGCTAATTCAGCAGGTGCGGGTGCTGGATGCGGTGTCGCAGACCGACCAGGTGGCCGATGTGCTGGTGAGCGATGGGGTGGTGGTGGAGATTGCTCCTAGTCTCACGGTGATCCCCGCCAGTGCCGAGATGATCGCGGGTCAGGGAAGGGTCTTGCTGCCGGGGCTGGTAGATCTCTACAGCCAGTCGGGGGAACCGGGCCACGAGTCGCGCGAGACGCTAGAGTCGCTGCTGGCGGCGGGGCAAGCCGGGGGCTTTACTCGGCTGGGGATTTTGCCGACCACTGCACCCGCCATCGACAACCCGGCGATGGTGGAGCAGCTGCTGACCCGCCGAGGGGCGATCGCCCAAGTCAATCCCTCCCTGCCGCGTCTCTACCCCTGGGGGGCGCTGACCCAAAATGCCCAAGGCCAGCAGATGGTGGAGCTGGTGGAGCTGGCAGGGTCGCCGATTGTGGGTTTTGCCGACGGGCGGGCGATTCAGAACCCGCTGCTAATGCAGCGATTGTTGCAGTACCTACAGCCTTTGGGTAAGCCGGTGGCGCTGTGGAGCTGCGATCGCACCCTGCGCAACAGCGGCGTGGCCCGCGAAGGCCCGTTCTCGCTGATCTACGGCCTGGTGGGCGACCCGGCCAGC
Source organism: Shackletoniella antarctica (assembly GCA_003241845.1). Lineage (GTDB taxonomy): Bacteria > Cyanobacteriota > Cyanobacteriia > Phormidesmidales > Phormidesmidaceae > Nodosilinea > Nodosilinea antarctica. The sequence continues at coordinate 18,075 of QBMN01000079.1, forward strand.
TCCGAGACTGCGGCCCTGGCAGCGCTGTTGGAATGTGTGGCCGAGGTCGGCACCCCCGTTCACCTGATGCGGATTTCTACGGCGCGGGGGGTAGAGCTGGTGGGCCAGGCCAAGGAGCGGGGACTGCCCGTGACCGCCAGCACCACCTGGATGCACCTGCTATTTAGCGCTCAGGATCTGCACAGCTATGACCCCAACCTGCGGCTGGCTCCGCCCTTGGGTAACCCGGCGGATCAGGCGGCGTTGATTGCAGGGGTGAAGGCGGGGGTGATTGATGCGATCGCCATTGACCACACCCCCCACACCTACGAAGACAAAACCGTGGGCTTTCCCTCGGCGCTGCCTGGGGCGATCGGCCTAGAGCTGGCCTGGGCGGTTTTGTGGGATACCTTTGTGGCTAAGGGCGACTGGTCGCCCCTAACGCTGATGGCGTCGCTGAGCACCCATCCAGCTCGCTGCTGGGGACAGACCCCGCCCACCATTCAACCCCAGCAGCCCGCCGAGATGATGCTGTTTGACCCAGGCGTTAACTGGACGGTCAGCCCCGCTACGCTGCACTCCCTCTCAGCCAATACTCCCTGGCTGAGAAAATCGGTTATGGGGCAAATCCTTCGCACCTGGGTGCCTTGTCCCTAAAGCTAATGATTCCTTGAACTCCCTCTCACGGTACCCCTCTAATACTAAATCCTGTTTGGTTACCCCCGGTACCTCTGGGCGAACGCGATGAAGCCTCTGGCTTGGCTATGCCAACGCCCCTACGGTTTGGTCTTTGGGAAGTCGGGGTTATGCAATTCGGATGTGGTATGAGTATCCACCCACTCACCCATCCACCCAGGTGCCGTGGAAGCTGGGGGGCACCACGCTGGGCAGCTGTAGCTTGCAGATTGGCCCGGCTTCAAGCTGATCGCCCCGATACACCCAGACTTCGCTGCGGTGGTGGTGGCCGTCGTAGACCACGGTGAGCACCCAGGGCTGCTGGGGGTGGTTGGCGTTGGCGACGGGGATGGGCTCGGACGGGTAGCGGCCCTCGCCAGAGTCGGCAATGGTGAGGCCGTTTTTGGGGTCGAAGCGGGCGATCGCACCAAACAGCTCCCCCGGTGGCGTGACTGCAGTGGCGTACACATTCATAAAGGTAACGGCTTCGTTGTCTTGCCCTAGGGCTACGGGCAGTTCACAGTGGCGCTCTACCAAGCACTGCTGGTCGAGAATTTTTGCGGCCTTGGGGTCGATGCGGTACTGCCAGAGCTGCGCGTCGGCCACGGTCGATAGCTGACCAGAGGCGACTTCTTTAAACAACTGATTACTGGCAAAGTTTTCATAGCGCACCACGTCGAACACCACGCTGCCGTCAAAATCGAGGTAGCTGTGGCCAAAGTGCCACTGGTACCAGGGGTCGGCCTCGCCGAGGGCGATCGCCTCCAGGCTATCCGCATCAACCACAATGATCTGGGTGCCCTGCTTAGGCTGCCATTGGAGAGCATCGCTAAAGCTGCTGAGGCCAAACAGCGCGGGCAGTGGGTTGAGCCGCACGGGCGACACGCAAAACACCAGGTAGCGATCGGCCAGCACAAAGTCGTGAATGAGCGGAATACCCGCCAGGGGAATGATGCCGGTTTTCTCGACCGCCCCGACGGCGCTACAGCGATAGATTTTGAGGGTGGCGTTGCCGCCGGGCACCGTGCCAAAGCTAAAAATTTTGCCCGTGCGGGGGTGGCGCTTGGGGTGGGCGGTAAAGGTGTCGCTGACCGCCAGCCCTTCTAGATTATCTAGCCCAATGGTTTCTAGACTTTCCAGATCAAGGCGGTGGGGCAGCCCCCCTTCCCACAGGGCCAGCAGGCGATCGGGCAGAGCCAGCACCGAGGTATTGGCCGCATTTTTGATCTGGGCCTGCCACTGCTGCCAAAACGAGCCGGGAGCCAGACTGCCGTAGCCCCGGTAGAGCAGCTGGTCGGCCTCAGCTTCATCCACAAACCCGGCAGAGCGCACGTAGCGATAGGTGGCCACCGCATTCTGGCCGTCAAAATTGACCCGCAGCACCGCCCCATCGCCATCGAACCAGTGGCTAACGCGATCGCCACCCCGCTCAAACCGAGCCGGGCCGTTGCGATAGAGAGTACCCCGCAGATTAGCGGGCAACTGGCCTTCTAGCAGGGTAAGGGGAGTCGCGGCAAATTCTGAGGCAGGCTGGGCGATCGCCCTGGCCCATGGTTTTGCAGTCGATGTGGCAGGCTGCGCCTGGGTGGGTGCCGTAGAGGCCATAGGGAATTAAAGATGACAAAACTGTCTCCATTGTGACCCAGTACGCCATCGAAGGTCGCTAGTTCAAACCATTGATATCGCCCTACTCCTCACCCACTCACCCACTCACCCACTCACCCACTCACCCACTCATCCACTCACAACAACACAAGCCCCACCCCGTCGCCCATCCC
>QBMN01000007.1:0-55448 GCA_003241845.1 Shackletoniella antarctica
CACCCACTCATCCCCTTCCCCTCCATGGACTGGAATCTCCTCGCCCTCAGCTTCACCGCCGTTTTTATCTCAGAACTGGGGGATAAAAGTCAGCTAGCGGCGATCGCCCTGGGGGGCAGCTCCAAATTTCCCCGCGCCGTGTTTCTAGGCACCTCTGCGGCCCTGCTGCTGGCCAGTCTGCTGGGGGTGATTGTCGGCGAGGGCACCGCCCAGATTTTGCCCGAGCGCTTGGTCAAAGCCGTCGCCGCCGTGGGCTTTGCGCTGCTGGCGGTCAGGCTGCTGTGGCCGGGGGAAAGCGCAGACTAGGCTGAGAGTATCCCAACTAAAAAAACATCCCTTCCAGGGACGCAAACTCGGCCCATTGGGTCTGTTGCCGTAAAACTCTGGATAAGTATTTAGCTGGCACACTCTGACCCTGGTGCTAGAGCTAAGGGACGTGCGTCTAAAGAAGGTACCAGAAGCGTTGATCGCTGTAGGGTGCATTCGCGAAGCAATGCACCAATGAAAAAGATGGCAATTGGTACGTTATTTTCTTGCGCGTCCCTAACCTTTCTAGAACTGAATCTGGTCAATCACCCCCCGCAGGGTTTGGGCCGAGTGCCGCAGCAGTTCCTCTTCGCGGGGGCTAAGGGTGAGATTCAATCGGCGGCTGACCCCATCACGCCCCACCACCGCAGGCACGCTCAGGCAGACATCCTGAATGCCAAAAATTTCGTCGATCACGCAGCTCACCGTCAGCACCCGATTTTGGTCGCGCATAATCGACTGCACAATCTGCGTCACCGCTAGGCCCACGGCGTAGTTGGTATACCCCTTCCGCCGAATGATTTCGTAGGCCGCGTTTTTGGTCTGCTGAAAAATCTCATCCATCGCTTGGCGATCGCCCGCCGCCATGCCGTCGTAGTAGAGCGGTGTGCCGCACACATTGGCGTGGCTCCAGAAGGGCACCTCGCTGTCGCCGTGTTCACCAATGATGTAGGCGTGCAAACTGCGCGGGTCTATGTCCAAACGGCGCGACAGCAAATACCGAAACCGTCCCGTATCCAGCACCGTACCCGACCCAAGCACCCGCGTCTTGGGCATGCCCGACAGCTTCCAGGCGGCGTAGGTGAGCACATCTACGGGGTTAGACACCAGCAGCAAAATTGCCCCAGGGCAGTGGGCCACAATATCGGGAATTAGGTTTTTGAGAATTTCCACATTCTTTTGCACCAGATCGAGGCGGGTTTCACCTGGCTTTTGGGCGGCCCCGGCGGTGATCACCACCACGTCGGCCCCGGCGGCATCGGCCATGGTGCCCGCCCTAATCACCGTCGGCTCCACAAACGACATGCCCTGCTCTAAATCCATCACCTCGCCGATCAGTTTGTCCTGGTTAATGTCAACCAGCACCATCTCATCCAGCACGTTCTGAATCATCATGGCGTAGGCGCAGGCCAGCCCCACCTGCCCTGCCCCCACAATCACCCCCTTCAGGGGCCGCAGCGGGTCGGGGGTCAACGTGGTCAGCGGATTGGAGGTAAAAAGGCTATCAAACATAAGACATCCTGGTTTACGGGGCCAATGCCTTCAATAAACCACGGTAGCCACAGCTTGTCCTGTCAACCAGTCAGTAGCAGTTCAATTCTTGACAGAACAACTGGCTCAGGACAGCATTGGCGGTTGCGATGGAGCCGCGCTCTGCCGGGTAGCCACCATAGTCTCTAGCCGGGTCTGTAGATCTTTTGTGAGCTGCTTGGCCCCGGCCTTGAGCGCCTCAGGCGAATCGTCATCGCTGAGGTAGGTCTGCACCGGCACCGGTTCGCCAATAGTGATCTGCACCGGGCAGCGCCAGCTCGGGTAGGCCTCGCCGTAGAAAATGTCTACGGGCAGCACCTGCACCCCTAGCCCAGCCTTAGCGGCCACGGCCTGCACCGCCAGCCGAGCCAGCCCCGGCTTAAAGGGGTGTACCCGGTCATCTCGGCGAATGCCGCCCTCGGGGTAAATCACCAGCATTTCGCCCTCTAGCAGGAGGTCAATGCCGTAGCGCAGGCTGGCCACCGTAGGCCGCCGCACGTTGACCGCAAAGCCCCCCAACCGACGAATAAACCATCCCTGAAGCCCCTTCACCTCGTCAGCGGTGACCATGAAGCGGAGATCGCGGCCCGTGACCGCCCGCCCGGTGGCAAAGGGCAGCAAAATTGAGTCCCAGCGGGCGCGGTGGCTAGGGGCCAAAATTACCGGGCCATGGGTGGGCAGGCGATCTTGCCCGGTAATGGTGATCGGGCCAAAGTAGGCCGGTACCACCAGATGCTGGCCCAAGGCATAGGCCAGCGGAGTGAGCACAGGCGAGCAGCGAGAGCGGGCCGGGGCGATCGCCTCAACCTTGACCAATGCCGCCGCAGACGATTCAGGAAACTCAGGAGATTTCATAGCAAGGTGTGATGCAGAAGCCATGGGTAGCTAAGCCTATAGTGCTAACGCCAGGCCCCCTCAGTATGCCCGCCGCTGGCCGCTGGGCAGCCGACAACAGGAAACAACTGGTGTCTAAACCTGGGCCATAGCATTACCCTACCGCCGTTGCCAAAACCACAAACCCTCATCAGGACAGTTTGGCTGTTGTCATGGGGTCGAGGGCGATCGCCGCTGCTGCCGCCGCCGCCGAAACCACCCCTGCAACTGCTGCCGACAGGGTTCGGCTAGTACCCCACCGACTACCGCCAGACGATGGTTTGAAGCGGGGCCATCGGGCAGGTTGAGCACCGATCGCACCGCCCCGGCCTTGGGGTCGGGGGTGCCGTACACCAGCAGCCCCAAGCGGCTGAGAATAATTGCCCCGGCACACATGGGGCAGGGTTCTAGGGTGACGTAGAGGGTGCAGTCATTGAGATGCCAGTTGCCCAACTGGCGGGCCGCCGCTCGCAGCGCCAGCACCTCGGCGTGGGCCGTAGGGTCTTGGTCTTGCTCGCGCCGATTGCCCACCTCCGTCAGCACTACGTCTCCGGGGCCAACCACTACGGCACCCACAGGCACATCCCCCGCATCCCCCGCGGCCTCGGCCAGCTTCATCGCCCGCTGCATCCATCGGCGGTGCACGTCTAGCTCATTCTCCAGATCCAGGGGAGGAATGTCGTAGGGCATAGTAGGAGCTAGCGCGAACTGCCAAGTTATTTATAGTAGATTGGTTTGTCTTCCTGCACCCGCCCGCCCCAGCAGCAGTCAAGCAATGTCTCTGCCATGGTGAGGGCACCGAGAGCTGGTGATCGCCCATGGCACCGCTGACACAAATTTAGACCGATACCTAGGTTGCCGCCCATTGGGACAAGTATTGTCAGGTGCTGAATGCCCCGCTTTTCGTTAAATGTAGGCTGAAATATCTTCGCCGCACTCGTCGGCCAGGTAGCACAGTGCCCTAAACCGCAGCTCCACCAGTTCGTTGTAGAGGGGGTTGAGTTTGCACAGGGGCGGAATGTGAGCCACAGATCGGCCAAACAACACGATATCTCGCTCGAAAGGGCACTGGGCGGGGATCAGCTCCGCCACCTTGCGCGCCCGGCGGGGAGTCTCGATGCGCAGCTGGCCAACCCACTGGCGTAGCGGCCGAAATAGGTCTAGGGGGCGGGTGCGGCCCGCAGCGCGTAACCCTTGGCCAACGGTAGATAGAATGCTTAGAATGCTTTTCATGGTTAAACCTCTTGCAAGTCCAACAATTGAGACTGCCTGAGAAACTATCAAGCCTTGAGCCAGACTTGCTGTAAAAGCTCAGCGCTTGATAGAAGGAACATTAAGACAACGAACATTGATACAATCAGAGACCCCGATGAAGCCATCTGCCTAAGCTAAAGAATTCCCCTCAAGATCGGGTAAAGCATCAGCAAAGCCCCACCAATTTCAACTAAAGCTTCGGTAAAGAGTAACTTCATTAGGGTGGGTTGATATTCCGGAAACTCTCTCTGGCATTGATTCTTCGGCTTTATAGCAGCTCACTTTTAGCAGCCAATATCCAGTAGATTTGCTGAAATTATCTAGATTGGATAGTGACAAAATAACTGGCTGCCTGCGTGGAAGCCGTGACACTTTTACAAGTGGGTAAAGGCGATCGCGACCTTCCTCTAAAAACTCTGATTTCTGTATAGAAAACTACCTAATCTGATACCATCGTCAATAAACTTTTAGGGGAACTTTTAGGAGCGCTCAACCATGGCCAAGTATGTGATGTGGGGCAGCTACTGCGAAAACGTCTTAGAGAAACGATCCCCCTTTCGAGAGTCTCATCTTCAGGGGTTGCAGCAGCAAAAAGACAGCGGCACCCTGGTGGCCCTCGGCCCGACCGTCGACAACAGCAAAGTGTTTGGCATTTACGAAGCCGATAGCGAAGCAGCGGTGCGGCAGCTGGTAGAGGCTGACCCCTACTGGCAGAATGGCATTTGGACTGAATACAGCGTCTACGCCTGGAACCAGGTGTTTTAGCACCGGGTGTTTTGGCGCTGGGTATTTTAGCTGGCCGACCATCTTTAGCGACCATTTCCCATTAAAATGGCTCCGTTCGGGTTCATCGCCCATAGCCTAGTTTAATGAGGTGCCGTGGCTAAGTTAGCGCTTACTCAAATCGAGCAACTCCAAAATATTGGGGCCTACCTGCGCCAGGTGCGCCAAGACAAAGGGCTACCCCTGGAGGTATTGGCGAACCAAATTTTTATTCGCCCGGCGTTGCTCCATGCACTGGAGTCGGGGAACGATGGCGAACTGCCTGAGCCAGTCTTTATTCAGGGCTTCATTCGCCGCTATGCCGATGCTTTGGGGCTAGATGGTCAGGCCATTGCCCAAGAGTTTCGTGTTACCCCGGTGGATGTGCTGCCCACCTCAGAACTGCTGGCCAAAGCCGATACCAATGGCGTGGTTGAACCCCAAACTCGCCACAGTATTAAGGTGCTTGAGCAGGTTCCCCCGGCTTCAGCATTGCGCCCGTCGCGCAGTTCGCCACTGCCGCTGTTGCTGAGTCTGGGGGCGCTGGCAATAGTACTTGGCTTAGGTACCTGGGGGCTGGTGAGCCGCAGCGGTTCGCCGTCCCGCGCCAATGGCCCCGATCCGGTGGCTGAGACTACACCTGAAGCGCCAGCCGATGACGAGGCCGCAGCGCCCTTGGAGCCTGTAGATCCTGTAGATCCTGTAGATCCTTTAGATCCTGTAGATGCAGAGGCCAGCGCCCCTCTAGAGGCTCCGGTGGTGGTGAGCGCTAGCCTGAGCGATCGCGCCTGGCTCAGTGTCATAGCCGACGGCACCAACGTCTACGAAGGCGTTGCCGAAAGCGGCTTTGAAGAAACCTGGACAGCCCAGACCAGCGTGGTATTTAGAACCGGTAACGCGGGTGGGGTGGAGCTGTCGGTCAACGGCGATCGCGCTGTCGTGCTGGGCAGTTCTGGCGTGGTTAGAACCGTGAACCTGACCCCAGAATCAGATGTAGAGAGCGTTCAGTCGCCCTAGCTCAGAGCCTGAGGCCTACAATAGAAGCGACCACCCTACTGCCAACCTGCCCGACCTATGACACCGCCCACCGAGCTTGAGACCGCCACCTCTGCGACGGCCAGCCCCATCGGTGCCGCTGCCAACCCAACAGTTGACAGCGATGACCTAGCCTACGATGTCGAGATGTCGCTGTTTGACCACCTAGAGGAGCTGCGGCAGCGCATTTTCTACAGCCTGATCGCTGTGGTGTTGGCCATTGTGGCCTCTTTTTGGCAGGTTAAACCCATCGTTAGTCTGCTTGAGGTGCCCGCCCAGGGGGTGAAGTTCTTGCAGCTGTCGCCGGGAGAGTATTTCTTTGTCTCGTTTAAGGTGGCAGGCTACAGCGGCCTGGTAGCAGCCAGCCCGTTTATTCTCTACCAGGTGTTGTTGTTTGTGCTGCCGGGGCTGACCCGGCGAGAACGGCGGCTGGTAGGGCCGCTGGTGCTGGGGTCGAGCGTGCTGTTTTTTGCCGGTCTGCTGTTTGCCTACGTGGCGCTAATTCCGGCGGCGCTAAACTTTTTTATCAGCTATGGGGCCGATGTGGTCGAGCAGCTGTGGTCGATTGATCGCTACTTTGAGTTTGTGCTGCTGCTGTTGTTTAGCACCGGGCTAGCGTTTCAGATCCCTATCTTGCAGATGCTGCTGGGGCTGCTAGGCCTTGTCAACTCTGAGCAAATGATCAAAGGCTGGCGCTACGTGCTGCTGGGGGCGGCGATTCTCGGAGCCGTTTTGACTCCCTCCACTGACCCGGTGACTCAGAGTTTGCTGGCCGGGGCGGTGCTGTTTCTCTACTTTGGCGGCATTGGCTTGGTGAAAGCGATCGGCAAATAACGCCAAGAATAAACCTCATTCAAGCCCTGACGTGGAGTTTTGTCTGTAGGAAAACTACAGCTCCCCAGCTGGACTTGGTGTGGGAAACACCAATAATGAGACAGCTCCTCTTTACCAAGATTTCAGGTTAGGATCAGGCCGTTGTTACAGTCTGCTAAAGAACCCATGTTTTTAGACGAACTAACTCCATTTGTGCAAGAACTAACCGCCCATCCTGTGGCTTTTTTCGGCGGTCTGGCCTCTGGTCTGCTGCGCCTCAACCTATCCGATGACCCGGTGAAGAGCTGGCTCAACAACCAGGGCGCTGCCCCGACTGCCAGCGTCGCCAGCCGCGCCAGCGATCGCAACGGTGGGCCGCAGAGCATTTCGATTGATTAGGTCAGTGGCTAGAACAGCTGACCAGACCCGATAACTAGACAGCCACTAAGCAACACGTTGCTGGGGCAGCAGCTCATCGACATATTGCCTGACTCGCCGCACCAATGCCTGAAGCTGGGGATTAGGGGCTGAGGTGGCGGCGGTGCTTAGGGCGCGATGGTAGTCAGCCAGGGCGCAGTTCCAGTCGCCGCGCAGGTGATAGGTGCGGCCTCGCTCAGCGTAGATAAATTCTGGCAGCTGGTAGAACATCAGCGCCTCGTCAAAACGGTCTAAAGCACCCTCAAGGTCACCCAGCTGCCGCAGGGTGGCTCCTAAATTGATCCGAGCGCGGCTGTTGAAGGGGTTGAGGTCGACGGCGCGTTCGTAGTCGTCGAGGGCGGCGGTGAGGTGGCCTAGGGCCGCGTGGCACATGGCCCGGTTGTTGTAGGCTTGGTCTAGGTCTGGCCCTAGGGTAACGGCGCGATCGCAGTCGGCCAGAGCCGCTTTGGGTTGACCTAGCCGCAAGTGCACCAGGCCTCGGTTGCTGTAGTACATGGCCTGCTGGGGGTGGCGCTCAATCAGCTGGCCCATTAGCCGCAGCGCCTGGGCATAGTGCTGACGCTTGACGGCCGACGCCGCCAGCCGACTGAGGGTATCGTCGGTGGTGGCATGATCCCCAGTGCTGGGGCAGGGTGATGAGCTGGCAGGGGCCGCTCGGGAGGCAATTGCGCAAACCGGATACAGCTGTCGTTGGTAGATGTGCATGGTTATAGTCCTTTAGTGTGCTCATAAACCTTGCTGCCGACTCAGCGGAGGCAGGTGGTGATCACCTTTCCCATGGCCTTATTCCCATGGCTAGAGGTGAAGTCCGGTGCCAAAACTTAGCTTTAGAGTCCCATCTCTGCTGAAATGACCGAATTGGGTCTGTGGCAGTTATTCAGTTGGCTAAAGCCGACGAATAAGGCGCACTGGCTGCTCTGAAAAAGTCAGACCGGCCCTAAAGGGGCGATCGCCTCTGGTTTACAGCCGTGGTCAGTAACCCTGGCCGATGAAGCTATATTCTCATCAACCCCTGGGGGGCCAAACCGGGAAAAAACGGAGGTTAAAGGAGAATTGGGGCGACTCACTTCGTTCTAAGGACAAACCCTACGGAAATATACGCAGATACCATATGTAGTTTTTTGTGCATGTTTGAAGATTTCATGACGACCTAGGTAGGGCTTGCTGAAAAAGTGATCTATTTTATCTATCTAGGTAACGGTGTAGCAGAGCCGCTGGATGAGAGTGAATGCTAAGCAGCCACCCGCGTACCTGGGTTGCGCCAGCGGGCTCGCCACGGGTTGCACGGCTTGGCCAGACAACGGTGGCCAAAATAGCACCAAAAAAGAGTGTCATCGACTGGATGTAGCGCTCCAGGGTCATGACCAAAAAGATGATGGCGATCGCGGTTTCAGCACTATGGGCCAACTTGGCCATGACCCCGCCGAGGGAGAAGCGGCGTTTGCCTTGGCCAAACCTTCCTTCAACCGCATTGCGAATTTCGGCATCAGCTTGGGCTTGCTGGTCGACCTCGACCCTATCCCCCGACTTCTCAAACACTCTCTAAGGAGTATTATGGAAAAGGGTCTGGGTTGCCAATCTAAGATTTTAAGCGACTGTTATGGCAGATTTGTGTGCTCAGCGTCGTCAGCGTGTCATGGAACTCATCGGCGGCGGCACTGCCGTTTTTGCCAGTGCTCCCCCGGCGGTGATGCACAACGACGTAGACTACCCCTTTCGCCAAGACAGTAACTTTTACTATTTAACTGGGTTTAACGAGCCAGGTGCGGTGGCAGTATTAGCCCCTCACCATGACGAGCACAGGTTCGTGCTGTTTGTGCGGCCCAAAGACCCTGAGAAAGAAACTTGGTCAGGCTATCGGGTAGGAGTGGATCTGGCCAAGGAGCGCTTTGGGGCCGACGAGGTTTACCCAATCGCCGAGCTGGATGAGCACCTGCCCAAGTACCTGGAAAAAGCCGATCGCCTTTACTACCATTTTGGCCATGACCAGGCGCTCAACAATAAAGTGATGCGCCACTGGCAGCGGCTGCTGGCCACCTACTATAAGCGCGGTACCGGCCCGGTGGCCATTGAAGACGCCACGCTAATGATGCAGACTCTGCGGCGGGTAAAGTCGACTGAGGAATTGGACTCGTTGCGACGGGCGATCGCAATTTCTGCCAAAGCTCACAACTATGCCCGCGATATCGCTCGACCAGGCCGCTACGAGTACGAAATCCAGGCGGAGATGGAGCACATCTTTCGGCTGGAGGGGGCGATGGGGCCAGCCTATACCTCCATTGTCGCGTCGGGGGCTAACGCCTGCATTCTGCACTACGTGGAAAACAATTGCCAAATGCAAGACGGCGACCTGCTGCTGATCGACGCGGGCTGCGCGGTGGATTACTACAATGCCGATATTACTCGCACCTTTCCGGTGGGGGGGCGGTTTAGCGATGAGCAGCGGATTTTGTATGAGCTGGTGCTGGAGGCACAGCTGAGGGCGATCGCCGCCGTCAAGCCCGGTGCCCCCTTCAACGAGTTTCATGACGCGGCCACCCGCACCATTACCGAGGGGCTGGTGGAGCTGGGTCTGCTTCAGGGCAGCGTAGATACGCTAATCGAAGAGAAGAAGCACAAGGCCTTTTTCATGCACGGCACCGGGCATTTTTTGGGTTTAGACGTTCACGATGCCGGCATTCTCCGCAACCCCGATAAGACCTGGAAACCCTTTGAGGTGGGCAATGTAGTCACCGTCGAGCCGGGCATCTACATTTCGCCTATCTACGAGCCAGTGGAAGGGCAGCCCCAGATCGAAGACCGCTGGCGGGGCATCGGCATTCGCATTGAAGACGATGTGCTGGTGACGGCCACCGGCTGCGAGGTGCTAACTGCCGCAGTCCCCAAAGCCCTAGATGATATGGAATGCTAAGGGGCTGGCGTTGAAATAAGATACCAACGTTAGCAGAAGACCCATGATGGATTCCCGCCTGCGCGGGAATGACGCTGGGCTGTTGTTTAATTGCTGATCCCTAAGGGCTTCAGTTCTTAACAGCCTCATGATTTTAACTAGGCCCATCTCCTTTCTAAGCATGTTTACCTCGTCCGATGCCCGTCGCTACGCCCCCGCTACTGATCGCAATCGCGAGCCAATCTTAGCTGTATTGCAGCAGGTTCTGCCCCCCAGCGGCACCGTGCTAGAAATTTCCAGTGGTACTGGAGAGCATGCCGTATACTTTGCCCCGCGCTTGGCTCCCCGGCAGTGGCTGCCCTCAGACCTCAGCCCCGAGGCGCGCCACAGCATTGCCGCCTGGCGAGAGGCCGCCGCCGACAACCTGCACCTGCCCCTAGAGCTAGATGCCGCCGCCCCGATCTGGCCGGTGGAATTGCCCCAGTCGGCGGATCTCTCCCCGCTGCCAGATTTGCAGCGCCACCCGATCACTGCTCTGGTCAACATCAATATGATTCACATTTCGCCCTGGTCGGCCTGCCTGGGGTTAATGGCCGGGGCTGGGCGTATTTTGCCCCAGGATGGGGTGCTCTATCTCTACGGCCCCTACAAACAGGGCGGGCAGCACACCGCCCCTAGCAATGCCGCCTTTGACGCCAGCTTGCAGGCCCAAAACCCCCAGTGGGGCGTGCGCGATTTAGAAACGGTGGTCGCCGCCGCCGAGGCCGAGGGGCTGACCTTCGTCGAGACGGTGGCCATGCCCGCCAACAATCTCTCAGTGGTGTTCAGGGCAAGCCCATAGCGCTCTAACCCTCGGCTAGACTGGGAGCACCCTGCATTCTGAGGTCGCCATGATTGTTAGCAGCCTTCAGTTTTTGACCAGCGATGCCCCCTACCGAGACCTGGCCCTGCGCTGCCAAGAATATTTGCACTACCAGCAGCGGGGCTGGGCCGATCAGCGAGAGCTGGCCGAAGCCATGCTGTTTAACCTGCTGGTGGAATATATGGTCAGAGCCGGAGTGCCTCGCCCTAAGGCTGAGCACTTTTGCTCCGACGGCGACAACCTCACCGAGCTGGCCCTGCGGATAGCGTCAACCCTTGGCCCGGTTGCGGTCTAGCCCCCCATCGCCATGATCTAAACCGCAGACTGGGGCAGATGAAATTTCACCCGGCTGGGCCTGCAGAAGCCACAACCACCAGGGAGTGAACTCCCTGGCTCATAGCAAAAGTCTGCTAAAGCAGACTGGGTAACTCGGCTCCCAATCCTCTTCAGAGGATTTCGGCTTTGAGCCTTGGACTTTGAGTCCTAGGCTCAGCGGCTTGACAGGGCTAATTGCGTTCGCCCACCCTACAGCGGCTGGGCGAGCGCAATTAGCCCCTGCGATTTGGCCTTTGGGGAATCGGGGTTGGGTGATTTGGATTTGGTATAAGGCCCCGTTGACCCTAAATAATCTGCTGACTGTGGAGAAAAAAGTACACCAGCCGAGCCAGGCTGAGGCCAATGAACGACACCAAAACAATGGTGATAGAAACGCTGACAATATTTTGAACGGCTTTCATGGGCGTAGACTAAAACGCTATGGTTGATCAGTATTCTCTCCTGATGCGGGGAGCTGGGGGGCAAATGCTCATGAATCGTCGTACCTTCCTGGCGGGCACTGGCGGGTTGGCCTTGGCCGCCTTAGCGACAGGGTGCCAGAGGGCTGCCAGTGGCGATCTGCGGCTGGCCATGGTGGCAAATTCGGTGCCGGCCCAGCTGCTCAGGGCCTTTCAGCAGCGGCCAGATCAGGGCAGCGGGGTAGCGGTTACTCCCCAAGAGTCTCTGCTTGAGCTGTATGACCTGCTCCAGCGCTGGCACAGCCAGCCTGAGGGTGCTGGGCTGCCCCCCGTGGCCGACTGGGTGAGTCTGTCTGACTACTGGCTGGCCCCCGCTATTCGCCAAGGGCTGGTGCAGCCGGTGAATGTGGCCGAGCTCAGCCAGTGGAGCAATCTGGCCGCCGTATGGCCAGATTTGGTGCGCCGCACCGCCGAGGGCATGCCCAGCGCTGAGGGCAGTATTTGGGCGGTGCCCTACCGCTGGAGCCACCTGGTGCTGCTCTATGATCCCACCCGGCTGACAGACAGGGCCGAGCTGACCGCCTGGGCCGACCTGCTGCGCCCTGAGCTGGCCCGGCGGGTGATTTTGCCCGACCATCCTCGTCTGGTGCTGGGGCTGGCTCAAAAGGCTTTGGGAGCTTCGGCCAATGGTGAAGATCCGGCGGCGGTGGCGGGGCTAGATACTTTCTTGGCCGATCTGCACCAACAGGTGCGGGCCTACGACTCAAGCCGCTACCTAGAGGCGTTGATTGTTGGCGACGCCACCGCTGTGGTGGGCTGGTCAGACGACGTGCTGCCGCTGCTTAAGCAGTATCGCAACCTGACGGTCGCGGTTCCTGCCGAGGGTACGCTGCTCAGTGCCCAGCTTTGGGTACAGCCCGAGCCAGCGCCGCCGCCATCTTCCCAGGGGCAAAACTGGCTTGACTTTTGTTTGGAGGCTGATTTTGCTGTCCAGCTGGCGATCTTTGGCCAGGGCATGTCGCCCCGGCTCTGGGGAGTTGGCCCAGGGCAGCTGCCAGAGCCTTTACAGCAGCCGTCGGAGATCGTGCTGTCACCCGAGACGGCTGACCAGAGCGAGTTTTTGCTGCCTCTAAATGCCGAGGCCGAAGACCGCTATGGCAGCCTCTGGGAGACTATGCGGAGCTAGTCAGGGCTGGGGCCGCAATAGAGCCGCATAGCTAGGGGCGCAATCTCTACAGGCTGCCCTCGGCTGATGGGGTTTGGGCAGTGGGAGTCGAGAGCTGCTGGCGGCGATCGCCCTCGGCCACAAGATTGCGCTGAATCTGCACAATTTGGCCGGCATCTAGGTTTGCTGAGCAGGTATTAACGGCGGCTGATGTACCCTCCGAGACGCCCGGCTGAGCGCTAAAATCACAGGCGTAAAGCCCTACCATGCGGTAGCTGCGGGCGTTGCCTTGAAAGAATCGCAGGTTGTAGCCAAAATCTCTGGCAGCGGTGCCAAACTGGTTGAGCACGGCAAAGCGCTCGTTGTAGGTGAGCACCGACCACATTTGCGGATTGATCACCACGTCTACCACGGGCGTGGCCGAGTCTTTAATTTGATAAGAAATCCACGACTGTACCAGGCGACGGCCCCCCAGACGAGGGGTTAACGAGTCGCGATTCCACCACAGGCTGGGCAGGGTCATGATTTCGGCAGAGGCACGGCGGCTGTCGCTGGATAGCGACTCGTTGACTAGGCGCTGGTTAAAATCGTCGGCATTGGCCCGAGTAGAAGTGGGGAAAACCAGCAGCTGGCAGAAGGTTTGGTCGAGCTGCGGCGATCGCCCCGGCCAGTAGGCCGCGAGCACATCGCTGGGGCAGCAGGCCGCGTCGATGATGCCAATCTCTCCGGTGTTGCCGTTCGCGCAGGCTGCCAACGCCTCAGCCCGGTTAGGGGCCAGTGCTCCGCCGATCAGCAATCCGCCCCCGACTAGGGCAACGCACAGTCGCCGTCGTCTAGACAAGAGCTGGGAAACAATAACCCTGGCTAAACTAAGGCGGCTCCTAAGCGCGCCCAAACCCTGTCTCCCCTGCGACCGATGGCCTGCTTCCCTGCCCACGACCGTTACCTACACAAAAATCAATCGGCTGCGATGCACGTGCTGTAGCGTTAGGGGCTGTTTTGCCACCTGCTCTACCATGAAGACGACTTGCTCTGGGCGCAGTAGGTTCCCATCGTTGCGGCAGTTGCCCACCACCCTCAGCCAAACCCCACACCCTTCTTTAGGATACTCCAGACCCGCAGGGAGGGGCTGACCTGGGGCAACTAAGACCATCTGGTGCAGCCGCTCTCGCAGGTTTACCAGCTGGGTTTTGCCAGACTTGGTTTGCTTTTCCCACAGCAGTTCGTCTAGGGCCATGACCGACTCAATCCACGCTTCCCAAGGCCCAGGGTCGTCCTGTTCTGGGGCGTCCTGTTCTGGGGCGAGCTGTAGGTAGTATTCGGCCTGGTCGAGGCACTTGGTGGCTGAGGGTTCCTGTAGAGACACTTCTTCCACGCCGTAGAGGGGAATCTCTGGGGGCAGCTCGGCGGCGAGGCGCTGCCAGAACTCCTCGGGGGCGATCGCCTGGGTCAGCTCAAAATCGACCACTTCGCCGCTGCTGGTGGCCCCCAGGGGCAGAGCATTGGCGGGCGACAGTCGCGGGCCGGGGTGAAAGCCGCCGGTAAAGGCGATGGGCAAACTGGCCCGGCGCAGGGCGCGATCAAACAGGCGCACCAGATCGAGGTGGCCGATTAGGGCCATCGACCCCAGCTTGCCCAGGGTCACCCTGAGCCGCTGCACCCGCTCAGAGCTGGGCTGGCCGTGGCCCGCAAAGGCCGGAATCGGCAGCGGCGGCACCACCACATTGTGGCCAAAGTCGGGGCCGCACACGCCGCAGTGGCTACAGCCCTCAAAGGAGCAGTCGGGCACGGTGGCCGCTTCGAGGGCGCGAAGCAGGTCTTCTTGTAGCCAGGTTTTGTCGATGCCCGTATCCAGGTGATCCCAGGGCAGGGGGGCATCGAGGCTGGCGCGTTCACGAATTGTCCACGAAGGGGAATCGCTCCCGCTATCCGTGACATCAGTGTCCATCAGGTTCCACTGGCCCTGCCGTTGGTCTTGCCACTGGCCCTGATCTACCCGGCGGTACTTCCAGGTGAGGTTGGCCTCGTCGATCGCCTGGGTCCAGGCTTTAAAGGCGTTTTCCACGCTTTCCCACCAGCTGTCCATGCCGGCTCCCAGTTCCCAGGCGCGGCGCACCACCGGGCCAAGGCGGCGATCGCCCCGGCCCACAAAGTCCTCCATGGCCGAGATCCGCACGTCGGTAAAGTTCACCTTAGCCCAGCGCATCTCGCTAAATTCCCCTCTCAGCAGCCGCTGCTTGCGGCGAAACTCTTCCGTCGACACCGAGTGCCACTGAAAGGGGGTGTGGGGCTTGGGGGTAAAGTTTGAAATGGTGATGTTGAAGGTCAGCGGCCGCCGCCCCTTGATATAGCAGGTCTGACGCAGCCAGCGCACGGTTTCGGCAATGCCCAGCACGTCGATATCGGTTTCGCCGGGCAGGCCGATCATAAAGTAGAGCTTTACCCGACCCCAGCCCTGCTCGTGGGCGGTCTTGATGCCGCGCAGCAGTTCTTCGTTGGTCAGCCCCTTATTGATGATGTCGCGCATGCGCTGGGTGCCTGCTTCGGGGGCAAAGGTCAGCCCGGTGAGGCGGGTGCCGCCGATGATGTTGGCGATGTTTTCATCAAAACGATCCACCCGCTGGCTGGGCAGCGACAGCGAAATATTCTCATCCTTGAGGCGGTTTTTGACCTCGACCCCCACCGCCGGCAGGGCCAGGTAGTCAGAGCAGCTCAGCGACAGCAGCGAAAACTCGTTGTAGCCGGTTTTGCGCATGCCGGTTTCAATGGCATCGACCACCGTTTCTGGGTCGACGTCGCGGGCGGGGCGGGTGAGCATGCCCGGCTGGCAAAAGCGGCAGCCCCGAGTGCAGCCCCGGCGAATTTCGACCGTCAGGCGATCGTGCACGGTCTCGACGTAGGGCACCAGCCCCATGGCGTAGGCGGGGATCGGCGTGGCCACCCGGCGCAGCACTCGCGTGGGCACATCGGGCCGGTTGGGGTGTACCGAGCCATCCTCGGCCATATCGTAGAACCGGGGCACGTAGACCCCCGGCACCTGGGCCAGGTCGAGCAGCAGGGCCTCGCGGCTGAGACCAGCGGCCTTGCCCTCTTCGATTACTAGGGCAATCTCGGGCAGCAGCTCTTCACCGTCGCCCAGGGCCACAAAATCAAAGAAGTCGGCGTAGGGTTCGGGGTTAGAGGTCGCCGTCTGGCCACCGGCAAAAATCAGCGGCCAAGCGCCGTCGCCTACGGCAAACGCCCCGGTCTGGTCACGCTCGCGCCAGGTGAGGGGAATGCCCGCCAGCGAGAGCATTTCTAGAATGTTGGTGGCCCCCAGCTCGTAGCTGAGGCTAAAGCCCAAAATGTCAAACTCGGTGAGGGGCCGCTGCGACTCCACCGCAAACAGCGGCGTGGCGGTATCTTTGAGCTTGGCGGCCAGGTCAGCGGCGGGCAGGTAGGCGCGATCGCACAGCTGCCGGGGCTGAGCATTCAAAATGCTGTAGAGAATAATGTGGCCCAGGTTAGAGGCACCGACCTCGTAAACCTCGGGATAGGTCAACACCCAGCGCACCGCTGCCTGGGGCCAGGGTTTGTGAACCGCACCCAATTCGTTGCCCAGGTAGCGAGCTGGTTTTAAAATGTCAGCAGCTACTAATGCATTAACCGATACAGTCACAGCCCAGTTACCCCAACGTATAAAAGCGCTAGAACAGCCGCCAAACAGCCTAGGGAAAATCCCCGTTGTTGTCTAACCGCCGCCGCCCTAGGGCCACCGTAAAAAACTTACCGTGAGAAACCCAGGGGCGGCTGTTCTATCTTCCATTCTATACAGGCCTAGAGAAATGGCCCGAGGGGCTAACCGTCGGTTCGCTTTAGACTCCCGTGGGCTAGGCCGCCATGGGCAGGGCCTGGGGCAGCTCGTCTACCAGTTCAAAGGCGCGGTCAAGCTGGGTTAGCTCAAACACAATGCGAATGGCCGGGGGCACAGAGTAAAGGCAGAGGCGCTTTTGGAGCTGACGGGCGTGCTTGAGAGCCGACACCAGAGAGATTAGCCCGGCGCTGTCAAGGGACTCAACCTGGCTCATGTCGACAAATAATCCGCAGGCGCGATCGCTCTGAATTTGCTGCATCAAAGACCCCTGAAAATCTTGGGCGTTGGACGCATTGATGGAGCCTTGGGCCTGAAAAATAGCCATTTCCTTAGACATAGTCTGCATACTCGATATACTCCAGGTCAACGGATATTGTTTAGGATTATTTGAATTGAGAGTGTTCCGGCCAAACACTTGTCCGAGGTGTTCCTGTCAGAGGCCCAACGGGTTGAGCTGGCAGTCTTGCCTAGGATGCGCTTTTAGACGAAATACTATGCTTAGTGGGTTACTCTACGACGGTAGCGGCGATCACCCGGTTCCGGTAGTTCTTCGGATGATGGTTAGTCATATCTTGATATAGATTCAGACCTCATCAATCTGCTGCTTCCGTGAATCCACTGAACATATCCCCTCCAATTTATTTGTTTTGTGATTTGAATCACCATTTGCTGTGGTCATGTTCACAGGGTTTCTGAGTTGCTGTCACGGGCCAGGGCAGCGTCAGGGGCGACAATTAACTGGTATGGCAACACCCTAGGTAATGGTTCATGGCCTCCACATTTTCCATTCGTCGATTGGTAGAGAAAGCACTCCACAGTGGGCTGCTAACCCCTGATATAGAGCAGGGGATCAACGCTGAACTGTCTCGTTTGGGCTATCTGCCCATTGGCGACTCTGAAGTCCTAGAACTCCTCATGTACGAAATGGACGAAGGCCGCATTCGCCTGGTTCCAGGGGCAGGTTTCTTTAGCGAGTCGCTCCAGCACCCTGTATCGAGCTGATCGCAGCAGCTGGGTGCAATTGACCAGACTGGGCATAGGCTGTGGCCCAATACTATCGGGCCACCTAGAGAATTTCCCTAGATGGCCCTGACTAGCTTCATGAAAACTTTACAAAAATCTTCCGGATTGTCGGGACGTGGTGAACCTTCAGGCTTTGGTCGAACTATCGCCCTCTAACCTGGGCGGGTTCTCGGCCCACAGCTGTTGCACAAACTTGTTTACCGTCATCTGCGCAGGGCTTGCCGTCAGCTGGTCGAGATTATTTGCCTCCGAAGGGTTTGATTCCGAGGGGGCTGCTGCCGATGTTTTGGCCGACAGGGTAGCGAGCAGCGGCATGATATCGGTATCCATTGCAGGCTGGAGCTGACCCAGGGGCCAGAGCATATCTGGCGTGGCCGGTTGATGCGCTGCTGTGCCTCCAGCAATCCAGTCTGGGCCCAAGGGTTTGGTGCCCGCTCCACTGACCAAAGCCAGGGGCCGTATCCAGCCAATTTGCCTGGGCATTAGCACCTGAATCACCTCAGCATAGAGGCGAGCCTGGGAACATTCTAAAAATACGATTTGGCCTGGGACGAAGGAAGCCATAGCAATGAACAGTTGGCGAAGGGTGTGGATGCATCTAGCGGTTAGTGTCTAGGCGACGTCTTGGGGCAACCTACTAGGGGCAACGTAGGGTAGGCTGCTGCTTTTATAGTAGACAAATCCTGCGGTAGACAGATTTGTCGGGGCTGGCGAGTGAGAATGGTAGCTCTGCCCAGGGCAACGCCAGCGTGACATTTTATTATGATGGAGTTGGTTCAGAGGCGCTGCTATGGTGTTCTCACTGGAATTATCTCCGGGGTGCTCCCTGGGGCGCTAGGGATTGAGCAGGGGCGATCGCATTGGCAGTCCTGTTCATACCTATGCGCCACCGCGGCGATATCCACGGGCATCCTTCAGGACAGAGCTAGCTTCTCTCTGTTCTTTTTCCTACACTTGTCTGTGAGCGAGGCAAATCTGTGAGCGAGGCAAATCTGTGAGCGAGGCAAAGAGGTATTTCTGTGTCAGTTGAAACCATCGAGCGGACGACAACGTCCACCATTCGCAAGCCCGCCCCCCGCTACCGGGTGCTGCTCCACAACGATGCCTTTAATTCCATGGAGCATGTGGTGGAATCGCTGCTCAAGGTGGTGCCTAGCCTGACCATGCCCCAGGCGGTCGATATCATGATGCAGGCCCACACCGCTGGCGTCGCCCTGGTGATCACCTGCGAACTAGAGCATGCTGAGTTTTACAGCGAAGGGCTGTGCAACCTGGGCCTGACCAGCACCATCGAACCCGATGAGTAAACGGCCCTGGGCCAAGGTGGCCACCTATCCACCCCTGGTGCGGGTGCTGCTTTTTTTGCTGATTGTGGTGGCTCTGTGGCTGCCCCTGGCGCTGCCGCTGTACGGGCTGGCGGGGCAGGGGGTGCTGCCTGGCGGTGATTTATTGCCTACAGCGCTGCTGTACCTGGTGTTTTTGCTGCTGCTACCCCGCTGGGAAAGGCGGGTGCGAGGGGAACAGCAGCCCTGGGCCAAGGTGGGGTTTGCGGGGCGCTCAGCGCTGGCTCGGGGCATGGCCACTGGTGCCCTGCTCGGGGCCATTAGTATTGGGGTGCTGGCGGTAGTGCAGGTTACTCTGGGCTGGGCTGGGCTAGACCCAGCCGGGGCGCGGGGCCTAAACCTGGTGCAAATTGCGCTGGTGGGGGCGGCGGCGGCCACCGCCGTGGGCTGGTCAGAAGAGGTGCTGTTTCGGGGCTGGCTGCTGCGGGAGCTAGAGCAAAGCTGGTCGCCTGCGGTGGCCCTGGGGGCAACCAGCCTGATTTTTGCGATCGCGCACTTTATCAAGCCCCTCGACGCCATCTTGGCCCTGCTGCCCCAGTTTGTCGGGCTGCTGCTGCTGGCTCTGGTGCTGGGGTGGGCTAGGCGGATTCCGGTTGGCTCTGGCAAGACTGGGCTGGGGCACCCGGCGGGGCTCCATGCTGGCCTGGTGTGGGGTTACTACCTGCTGGAGGTGGGCAACTTGATTAAGCCCACGGGCAGCGTGCCCGCCTGGGTGACAGGCATCGACGGCAACCCCCTGGCCGGTCTGCTAGGGCTAGCGCTGCTGTCGGGTTTAGGCTTGCTGCTGTGGCGCTGGAGCCGCCCGTTTGCCCAGGGGGCGACTGGCACGCTCCATGAGTAAGGCTTGGGAACTGCGGCTAGGTTCCCCCGGCTGGGGGCAACGCTGGCGGTAGCTGCCGTCGGCAGCCATATCCCAAGCCTGGCGATTGTCTGTCAGGCATAGTTCTAAAATAGTTTTTAGCTCCTGGCGAAGGGGAGGGGCGGCGATGGGCACCATCACTTCTACCCGACGATCTAGGTTGCGGGGCATCCAGTCGGCGCTGCCCAACAGAAAGATCTCCTGCCCGCCGTTCTGAAAGTACAGAACGCGGGAATGTTCTAGAAACTGGCCCACAATGCTGATCACGCGAATGTTGTCGTAGATGTCGGTTTCGGCCAGCCCCAGTTCTTCTATTAGCATGGCCCGCACTGGCCAGGGGGTGGCCCGCTGCATCTCCAGGCGCACGGCAGACCCGCCGCGACGGCGCTTGCGCAGCTCTTGCTCAATGGCCAGCATCAGGTCGTCGGCTTCGTCTTCTTCTATGGCTAGATCGGTGTTGCGGGTAATGCGAAAGTCGTAGTGCTCTTGCACCACCATGCCCGGAAACAGGGCCGATAGATTGGCGGCAATCACCTGCTCTAGGGGCACCCCTAGCCAGCGACAGGGATGATAGCCGAGGCTTTTTGGGCGATCACCTGACGATTTGCCCTGGGGTTCTGGCAGGGGAATAAACCGGGGCAGCACCCGGGGTACCTTGACCCGGGCAAAGTGAACTTGCTCGGTGTGGGGGTCTCGCACCACCACCGCCAGGTTGAGGCTGAGGTTAGATATGTAGGGAAAGGGATGCCCTGGGTCCACCGCTAGGGGGGTGAGCACCGGGAAGATCTGCTCTTCGAAATAGTCGCGGCAGTAGGTCTGCTGGGCTGCACTCAGATCGCCATAGTCGATCAGCCCAATGCCCCGCTGAGCCATCTGCTGCCGCAGATCGGTGGCAAAAGCCCGGTGCTGCTGCTCAACCATGGGCCGCAGGGTAGCGCTAATGGCCTGGAGATGCTCCTCCGGCGACAGCCCGTCGGGGGAGAGGAGAGTGACCTGGGCTTCGATCTGCTGCTTGAGGGCGGCCACCCGCACCATGAAGTACTCGTCGAGGTTGGTGCTAAAAATCGCCAAAAATTTCAGCGCTTCTAGCAGGGGGGTGCGCTCATCGAGGGCTTTGTGGAGCACCCGGCGGTTGAACTCGAGCCAGCTCAGCTCGCGGCTAGAAGCGCTGGCTGAGATCGGCGATCGCCGGCTCACCGGGCCGCTCTACCGTAGCCATGGCCCTAAGACTCCCCTGGCATTGCTGCTCCGGTACCAAAGACGGCTGCTTCTTGCCCCTGCCACCATTCGCCTAGGTTCATGAGGCTCTCTTGCAGGGCGGCTAGCTCGGCGGTGTAGGTTTCTGCATCAAGATTGGGTCGCTGCTCTTGCAGCAGCTTTAGCCGCCACTGAATCAGCAGCCAGGGCTTAGATAACCCATCGGTGGCCTCAATATAGTTGGCCCAGTCTTTGCTTTCCATTGGTGCCTCTAGTGCTGAATTGCGATCGCCTCCAGGGCAGGCTTCTTTGGCAAACTTTCTTAATGTTAAGTTAACTATACTAGCGATGCTAACGTAACTGAGGCCGGAGGGAAATCCCCCCGGCCCCAGTCGTCGAGGTCGTTAACCCGCCGCTACTGCCGCTGTTTAAAGGCGGCTAGCCACTCGCGCATCTGGTCGGCGGCGACATCGCGCCCGCCTAGGCCAAAGGCAATGGCGATCGCCACGGCGATCGCCCCCAGCAGCAAGCCAAAGGCCAGGTTGACAATATCTGGGGCCACCCCCATCTGCTGCAGGGCCATCGCCCCCACAAAAATTAGAATCGCGATCCGAGCCGCCTGGGCCAGCACCCTGGCTTGCCCGGTGCCCATGGCATTGACCAGACGAAAGGCCAGGTTAGCCAGGTAGAGCCCCACCGCAAACACCACGACGCCGCTCAGCACCCTTGCCCCAACCCGCAAAATTGCCCGCACAATATCGGTGAGCCCGGCAAAGTTGAGAATTTCCGTCGCCGTGACCGCCCCAAACAGCACGATCGCCACCAGGGTGACAATCCCCACGATCTCTGAAGGGGTGCGGCCTGGAGTTTGTACCGACGCCGTGGGGCGGCCTTCTGCATCTAGCCCCGACTGCACCGTGGCCTCGGTACCCAGGTTTAACTCTGGCAGCCCGAGAATGCTCATAATGCTGTCAAAGCCAGCTCCCCGCAGCAGACTGGTCACCAAGTCGGCCACAATCTTGCCCACAAAATAGGCGGCGGCAATCACCAACCCGGCCATAATCACCTGGGGAATAGCGGTCAGCACCCGCTCCAGCATCAAAATCGCTGGGGTAGAAATAGCCTCAATGTTGAGTTCATTCAGGGCCGCGACCACCGCCGGTATCAGCACCAGCACGTAGGCCACCGTGCCCGCTAAACTCGATAGGGAAAGGCCTCCGGTGGTGGCACCTGGGGTCGCGGGCCTGAGGCCGAGACGAGCACCCAGCTGGTCAGCCCCCGTGGCCAGCAGCAGATTTGTCACCACGCCGCGCACAATGCGGGCAATCACCCAGCCAATGGCTAGCACAATGCCCGCCGTCACAATGCGAGGAATCGCCTGTAGGAAGGAGTTAATCAACCCCTCCACCGGGGCCAGCAGCCCCGGCAGCTGTAGCGCGCTCAAGATCAGCGGGATAAACAGCAGCAGAATAAACCAGTACAGCACGTTGCCGATGGTTTCGTTTAGCACTACGGGGCTGCTGCCCTGCTCTAGACCGGTCTGCTGGGCTAGGCGGTCATCTAGGTTAAACCGCCCTAGTCCATTGATCACCAGCGTGCGCACCAAGGTAGCGCACAGCCAGGCCAGGCCCAGCAGCAGCGCCGCTGCCCCAATTCGCGGCAGATATAAAAAGATTTGGTCGAGGAAATTGTTGAGCGGTGTAGACACCCCGGCCAGGTTGAGGGCGTTGAGCGACGCCACAATGGCAAACAGAAAAATTACCCAGTAGACCAGAGTTGACACCCACTTCTCAATGGGGATCGTGCGGTCAGACTGGGAACCCGCCGCCCAGCTGGCTATGCGGTTGTCCAAGTCGGTTTGCTTTAGCAGCTTGCGCACCGCTAGAGTCACTACGGTCGCGATCACCCAGCCCAGTAGCAGCAGCGCGATCGCCCAAACTAAGCTCGGTAAAAACTGCCCTAGCTGGCCCGACGCCTCCTGCACAAAGCGGTTGGTAGAAGCGCCGGGGCTGACCGCGGGGGCGGCGGTAGATCCCGGTGTCTGAAGTAACGTTAGGGGGTAAACATTAATCATGGTGTGGTGATTGAAAGCATCCTGAAACAGCAGCGTGGCAAACCCACCCTTGATGGAGGTTCGGCAGGGTAAAGACAACCGCCACAACAATCTTGGCAGCTGTCAACCAGATAGCCTGCCAGGTTCAATCCTTGGATGGATCGGCTCTGGTTTAGCTACCTGCCATCGGTCAATATCTGAGTATTACGGTCGATTTCCCTAGAAATCGTCGTCCCGAGGTGATTCTCTCAGGAGTTCGTCAAGATGTCTACCCACCAAAGGTTTGATCACCGCATTTCCATTCGCGCCAGCCCCACCACCGTTGAGCAGTGCTTAACTCGCCAAGACTTGATGCACCGCTGGCTCAACCCGGCCCTGCGCTGTGAACCCATTGGCGACTGGAGCACCGCCCTGGGCGCTAAGAGTCGATTTGTGATTCAGATACCCCTGTGGGAACCTGCCCTAATCAGCACCGTGGTCGAGAGGGAACCTGGTCTGATCGTCTGGGCTTTTGAAGGATTCTTTAATGGCCGAGATCGGTGGGAATGCTGCCCCGATGGCGACTCAACCCAGCTGCTGAATCGTTTTGAGTTTGAGATTCCCAACCCGCTGGTAAGGAATGGGTTCTACTGGTTTGCCGCCCGTTGGACAGAGCGGGACATGGCCGCTCAGCTCCAGCGCCTCAAGCAGGTGGCCGAAACCCAGATAGCCAGAATAGGTTGACGCTGAAGGGTTGCAATATCGCCACAACTATTGCCCGCAAAAGTCTAGGCGCGTAAAAATTGGGAAAAACCAAGCTGGTCTTGAAGTATCCAGACCAGCGATCAAAGTACTTTACTAGTATCTATACAAAGCCAAAAGGTGGAGTTTTGCCTCAAGCAAAACTCCACCTTTTGGCTCGGATAGGGTATGACACCCTGGAACGATTCAGAAGCTTAGCTGGAGGTCGTTTGGGCTGCCAGCATTTGCTTGAGCTTTTCGAGTTCGCTGGCCCACCTGGGGTCAGGCTGGGCAGACGTGCTGGCAGCAACAGACGTCTCAGCTTTACGAGCACCCCCGCCTTTGTTAGATCGCTTGCTGCTGCTATCAGCAGTAGGGCGGGCATCAGTCTCTTCCTCGGGTTTTGTCCGGGGCAGCGCCTTTTCAATCTTTAGGGGCATATCGGCAACAACTTGACCGTTCAGCTGCTCGACAATCTCATCAGCCTTTTCGTCAGTCTTGACGGTGACAAAGCCAAACCCTCGACATTTGCCAGTTTTCTTGTCAGCAATCAGCTTTACAGATACCAAGTCGTCATTGAAAGCAGAAAAAACGCTTTCAAATTCTTCCCGCTCTAAATCTTTAGAAAGGTTGCCGACATAAAGGCGAATTGACATTTGAGATACCTCTGGTGTTCTAAAACAAAAGGCAAATAAATCGATATCGATAGCCTTGCCAAATGAAATTCTTACCCATGGTTAATGGCCTTCCACGGATGGATTGACCTGCTTAACCAACCCTAGCTAGGCTCACCTCTTGCAGGCTAAACGAGCTGACGAAACCCTGCTTGAGCGCTAAAACTGAGTTCCTTATAATTAGCTTAACAAATTCTTGTTTTGCAGGCTGACGTATTGATTGGTAATTTCAGGATCGACTAGATTATCGGCTCTACCTGCCAATCTTCCATAGCCCATATCGATCTAATTAGCAAGAAAATTAGGCTATCTGCCATGAGCCGCACCATCCACTAGACTAGCATGGTATCTACCCCTCACTCTAGTCAGTCGGCGAGGCAAATTTGACCCATTAAGTAAAAACCAGCCGACGGGGGCTGGTTCATTTGCTGTGTTGAGAGTAGGAGAACCCATTACCTAACAACCCGCTGCAACTAACTCGTAGGAGCTAGCCAGGGAACCCAGGAATGTGTTTCTGTGAATTAATGTAACATCCACCGGAATTTATTGCAATATAACTTTATTGTACCGCTGGGTTAGCCGCCCCTAAAGATGATGCCAATGCCGATTAGGCCGCTACCCAGGCTGATGAGCTTTGCCCATATCGGCCCGTAGGTTGTGAACTGGTGGCGCTGGTCGAGCTGTATTTGATGGATATCTACCCAGAGCATGCCTCCCCCGTGGCGTCCCCATCCGGTCGCCGTCACCCTGCGGCCAATCCAGCCCTGGGGATGACTACGGCTTTGCAGCCATCCTTGCAGTCTCCCCAGGGGCACTGGGTTAATTAGTCTAACGAATCCCGATGAATCTTCTAGGTAGAGGTCTTGGCAGCACCAGTTGCCAAGACCAGGGCTGCCCCGCAGCGTACCGCGCAACGTCACCGGCTGCCCCCGTACCGGTAGAGGCGAGGTACTTTGCAGCAGGGTGGCAACGGTGGTGACATCGGCTCCCCTAGGTTGGCCTTGGGCCTCAGGGAATAGCGTGTCGATGCGCAGCAGCAGCCCTAGCCCCAGACCCAGCCAAAGGCCCCCCCAGAGAATGCTGGGATCTTGATAGAGCCAGCTGAGGCGCTGCCAGCCGAGCCGATTGACAATGCCGCCTAAAAACCACAGCCCCATGGACAGGCCGCCGCCCAGCAGGAGGCCGACTAGGGGGCCTTTTTGCAGAAACAGCAGCGGTAGGGAAACTTGGGGGGGAGAGGCGGGGAGTAGATCTTGGGGGGCTATACCCGGTTGCCCTAGCAGCAGGCTCTGCTGGTTGAGCCAGAGCAGACGCTCTCCTAGGGGGATGTGGGAGGCGTTAATTCGCAGCCACTGACGATAGGGGTTGAGGCCCTCTGTAGTCATAAGCAATTTCGAAAGAGAGGTGCGGTTCTCTGGCGCAATGATTTCTGGGGTACTGGTTTCTAATGCACTGGCCAGCAAACCGCCTGGGGTAATAGCCTGGCGGCTGCTGACGGGCATTAAGATCTCGAGGCTACTGTGCAGGGGGTGCAGGGTGCCCCGCTGCTGAAGATGAGCTGCGATCGCCTCAGTCAATTCCAGCAGCCCCTCGCTCAGGTGGTCTGGATGTCGAGTCAGGGCTACGGTGCGGCGATCGCCCCAGCTGCCGCACAGCCGCGACAGCCACAGCACCAGCTGCCTGAGCAGCCAAAATAAACCGTAGAAAAGGCTGGCCCCAATGCCCAGGAGATTGCGAATCAGTGGCTGACTGAGGCCGTCGCCCACCTGGGCCAGCCACCGATAGCCGGTGTGCAGCAGCAGCAGCGGCAGCCCTACCGCCGACAGCACTGGCAAGCTGCCGTTGATCATGCGGGCCAGTTCATAGCTGTAGAGCGCTGTCAGGGCTTGATCAGAGCACCGGTCTAAAAGACCTTGGCTGACCACGATCCGGCTGTTGCCGGGCAGCCAGCCATAGCTAAAGCACAGGGGGGCAGGGTCAGGAATAAGGCGTAGCTCTGGCAGCTGCCAGTCTTGCTGGCGGCATACCTGGCGCAGTAATCGCAAGACATCGGGGTGTTTCGCCTGGAGCTGACGGAGCGACAACGGTTGCTGACGATGCCAAAACGCCAGGGCGTAGTCCATCATCCACGGGCTGGACAGAGCCAGCAGCACAGCGGCACCGACAATCCAAGGAGCATACGACTGATAGGCCCCCGGCAGGCTCAGCCGCACTGGCCACCGCACCCACCGCAGCGCAATATCTAACGTTCTCAGGGCAGCATGAAACGCCCAGTTGATTGCCCAGAGAAGCGCGATCGCAGTTCCCCCCTGCCCCAGCCACAGAGACAGCGGGCGCTGGGGTAACGCTGTCTGTTTCTGTTTCTGGGTCTGGAGCTTCAACTTTTGAGCAGGGTGAGACGCTGGTTGAGAATCAACCATGTTGGCCTGGCTAGGCGGGCTAGGTGGCCTAGGGATCGGTAGCTCGTGATCGGCCTGCTCTACGCCAGGGCTTTGACGATTTAGCTGCTGAAAGTGAAATAGCGATCGGTGGACAGAGTCTGACGGTGACTCTTCTGCATCGTTGGCACCCGATGCATTGGCACCCGAGGCATTCCCGGTCGGTTTAGCCAGAGCTTCAGATGCCTGCGGAGGGGAGACCTGGACAGGAGGCAGATCAGCAGATTGAGGTGGGAGAGAAGCAGGCCGCTGAGGCGAGCTGGTAGGAGCTTCTAGCGGCACAAATCCGCTTAAATCCGTCCCGGCTGAGTCTCCTGTAGCGGATTCAGGATTTTGCCGCATAGCAGGATCTGGCTGTGGCTCCTGAGCCAGCTGACTCAAAACCTGCTGAGCCCATTGTCGAGCCTGGGTTGAGGAACTGTTGAGCAGTGGTTGGCATAGGCGGCCCGCCCGATCGCCCCGCCCCAGCCGCTGATGCGCGCGCACCTGGCCCATCAGCGCTTTGATGTAGTAGGGCGAGCTTGGCGGCAGCTGCCCCAGGCGCTGAAACAGCCCCAGGGCCTGGTCATACTTTTGGCCTTTGAAGGCCGCCACCGCCTGTTGGTAGACCTTCTCTACCGATCTGCTCGGGTGACCCTCAGGATTAGACGCGGAGGCAGGGTTTGAACCAGAAGCATTGGGGTCTATGGGCTGGGCCATACGCCACTATAAAGATACAAAAAAGAGAAAGAGCAATAGAAGAGTTCAAGCATAACCAACTATTCCCATTCTGTTCTTCTCGCCTACCCCTTCATAAAAGACAAGAACCCAAGACAATTGGGGATGTATACCCTGGCAGAGGGTTATGGTTGCCCTCTAGACTGAGAATCAATATTTATGTTCACCCGTCTATGATTGCCCTGAGCTTGTTTATTGCCAGTTTTGTGGCCTGGTTTCTCAGCATGCTGGCGGGGGGCGGCAGCCCGTTTATTTTGATTCCTATGATTTCGCTGCTGCTCGGGGCGCAGGCGGTGGCACCGGTGATCACCACCGGGCTGCTGGTGGGCAATGCCCAGCGAGGGCTAGTGTTTTGGCACCACGTCGATTGGCGGGTAACCGCCTGGTATGTACCCGGTGCCACGGTGGGCGCACTGATCGGCTGCTACGGGCTAACCCAGATTCACGTGGAGGGGCTACAGCTGCTGCTGGGGGTGGGTCTACTGCTAATGGTGGTCAACTATCTGCTGGCACCCAAAGAAAGCCAATTCACAGTTAAGATCTGGTACTTTTTGCCCCTGTCTTTGGTAAATGCCATTGGCTCTGGGCTGATTGGCAGTACCGGCCCGGTGATGAACCCGGTATACCTCAGCTATGGTCTAGAAAAAGAGGCCATGGTGGCCACCAAGGCGATCAATAAGGCGGCGCTGCACCTGGTTAAGCTGGGAGCCTACGCTGCCTTTGGCAGTCTCAGTCAGGAGTATTTGGCCTACGGGCTAATCATTGGGCTGGGGGCCATACCGGCAAACTGGCTGGGTAAGCGGGTGCTAGAAAAGATGTCGGCCCAGCAGTTTCAGCAGCTGGTGTTTGCCTTTGTGGCGATTAGCGGCGTAGCCATGATCTGGCAGCAGCGCCACTTCTTAACGGTCTGGTTCATGTAGCTCTCACAGCTGAATCGGAGGTAAATAAGCAGGATTTGGCATCAGATTGCCGGATCTGCTGCTGCTTCAGTCAGTTCAGTGGTTCCCGCTGGGTTTAGCTCATTTAGATTCGGCTCATTTAGATCGAGCAGCGTTTCTACCAAGCCGTAGAGAGCAATTTCATCGGCTCCTGCCAGCTGACGGTCTTTGAGATCGGTTAGCCCCCGAGCCAGTTCTGTAGCTCGGGTTTTGTAGTCGCGGTGGGCAGTGAGCATATCTTCAAAGATGGACTGCTCAATTTCGACCCGGTTTTGGCCGTCGTTGAGGGGCGTTTGGTAGGCCACATCCTCGACGTCATACTTGATCAGCACCACTAGGGCGCTACAGGCGGCTTTGATCGCCTCTTGCAGACGGCGGGTGTCTAACTCTAGACGGTCAAACCCGACCTGGCCGGTAATCTTTAGCTCCAGAATGGGGGTGATATCGCCCCTATTCTGGGTGACGGCGGCGATCGCCCGCTCCATCGCCATTTCAGTCAGCTGATCAAGGCTCTCCTGCCCCTTTGCGACTAGTTCTACCCGAGCGATCGGCCGCTGAAAATAGTCGGTCTGGAGCTGGGCATCAACGCCCTTAGCAGATAGATCCACCAGATAGGCGCCGCGATCATAGCGGCTTTCTTCCACGTTGTTGGCCTCCAGCGAGCCGGGGTTAAAGACCCACCCCTCGACGGCATACTGCTTGTGGATATGGCCTAGGGCCAGGTAGTCTACTCCGGCATCTTTTAGCGGCAGCAGCTCGGTGTAGCGCAGCGCCCCGGCGTAGCGAGCAATTTGCCCTTCTAGCCCATGGTGAAACATTAAAACCGTGTGGCTGGGGCCGGGGGGAAGCTGCTTGATCGAGGCTGCCAGCAGCTGAATGGCGCGGGGGGCTGTCGCCCCATACCAGTTTGAGCCAATCACCCGCACGCCGCAGGGCAGATCAATGTAGCCGCCGGAGCGGGTGTGCTCATTCCACGGTGGCAGACGATTTTCGGCATCGGCCCCGTCGTTGGGTTCGAGTAGCTTGATCAGCTCCCACTCCGAGAGATACTTGAGCCAGCTGGTGCGAGTGCCGTAGGGACGATTGTCGTGGTTGCCCTCAATGGCCAGCACCGGAATGTTGGCATCTTTTAGCGCCTGGAGGCAAACCTGGGCTTGGTTGAGAGTAGCGGGCTTGATGTTGCGGTGCTCAAAGAGGTCACCGGCGATCGCCACAAAGTCTACCCTTTCTTCAATGGCGTAGCGCTCCAGCACCGTTTGTAGGGCGCGAAAAAAATCTTTTGTCCGCTCGGGGGTGTCGTAGCGGTCAAACCCCAGGTGAATATCGGCTATGTGGAGAAACTTAGGCATCGGTCTGTCCGCAACGCTGCTTCCTCAGCCTAGTACCGATTTTGGATTTTGGATTGGCGATTAGAAAAAACCTGGCTGTCAGCCTTTCTGTAGCAGTCTTCCTGCCTATGGACATTGTGGCCCCTACAGCATGGCCCCCCATGGGATGCCTAGACCAGGGACGATTCGGTCGCTAGCGCTTCCAATCGCTTTTGCTGGTCGCGGCTCACACAGGACTGCACCAAATCATCAATATCCCCCTCTAGCACCGGGGTGAGGGTGAAGTTTTGGTTGAGGCGGTGGTCGGTGACCCGGTTGTCTTTGTAGTTGTAGGTGCGAATTTTTTCAGAACGTGACCCGCTGCCCACCTGGGACAGACGCAGGGAAGACACCGCCTCCTGCTGCTCTCGCATCTTGATGTCAAACAGCTTGGCCCGTAAGATCTGCATGGCCCGCTCTCGGTTCTTTAGCTGCGATCGCTCTTCGGTACAAAACACCCGAATGCCCGTGGGCTTGTGGATCAGGTCAACCGCCGTTTCTACCTTGTTGACGTTTTGTCCGCCCGCGCCGCCCGACCGCGCCGTGGTCAGTTCAATATCTTTGGGGTCGATCTTCACTTCCACCTCATCCACCTCTGGCATAATCGCCACGGTGGCCGTGGAGGTATGAACGCGCCCCCCAGCCTCTGTAACGGGCACCCGCTGCACTCGGTGCACCCCAGCCTCAAACTTGAGCTGGCTGTAGACGCGATCGCCCGCAATCTCGAGAATCGCCTCTTTAAACCCACCCATGTCCGCCGCCGACTCGCTGAGCAGCTTCACCTTCCAGCCCTGAGTTTCGGCGTAGCGAGAATACAGCCTAACTAGATCGCCAGCCCAAATACTGGCCTCATCGCCCCCGGTACCAGCGCGAATCTCCAGCATGATGTTTTTATCGTCGTTGGGGTCGCGGGGCAGCAGCAGCAGCTTCAGCCGCGCCTCTAACTCAGCCAGCGTTTCTTCTAGAGACGCAACCTCCAGAGCCGCCATCTCCTTCATCTCAGGGTCGCCGCTGGCTTCCTTATAGATCTCCCGAGCACCGACCAACTCCTTGCCAGTCGCCTTCCAGTCGATGTAGGTGTTGACCGTTTCTTCCAGAGAAGAGCGAGACTTGGCGATGCGCTGAAACTCATCGGGATCGCTGGCGACATCGGGGTCGCCTAGCCTCCGGGTTAGCTCTTGGAACGTTTGCTCCACAGAGTTGAGTTTTTCAATTAAGTACGCCTCAGCCATAGTCTCCCCTTGTTCGCCGTCCTAGCCTGCTCCGTCTGCTCTACCTGCAGAGGCTAGGCGTTATCGGCGTCGGTTTTTTCGGCGCTGGTTGCTTCAACATCCGTGCTCTGGGGGGCAGAGGTATCGGCCATACCGTACTTACGCATGAAGCGCTCTACCCGGCCCTCAGTGTCAATAATCTTCTGAGTGCCCGTATAGAAAGGGTGGTTGCCCGACCACACGTCTACGCTCAGCTGGGGTTTGGTAGAACCCACAGTCATAATCTCTTTACCGTCACAAAAAACCTTGGCTTCGGGATACCAAGTGGGATGAATATCAGGCTTTGCCATAACAGTGGGTTAACAACAACATCAACAGCAGAACAAAGGGCGGCTCAGGCAATCCTTTGAGTAGAAATCTTGCCTAGATCCCCAACAAGAAATGCCCGAGCCATCTAAAATCTAACGCTTGGAGAACTGAGGTGCCTTACGGGCCTTCTTCAGACCATACTTGCGGCGCTCCTTAGCCCGAGGATCTCGAGTTAGGTAACCTTCAACTTTTAGAGGCTTACGGTTGTCTGGGTCAAGCTCACACAGCGCGCGCGCCACACCCAGGCGAATGGCATCGGCCTGGCCGGTCAGCCCGCCCCCCTTAACGTTAACTAAAATGTCGTAGGCATTCTCCAAACCCAGCACTTCCAAGGGAGCCTTGGTGGCATTGAGGTAAGCCGGGTTGTACTGCAAATAGTTGTCGCCAGGGCGCTTGTTGATTACCAGTTGGCCGTTGCCGGGCACCAGGCGCACCCGCGCAACAGATGTCTTACGGCGACCGGTGCCCCAGTAAACAGCCCGTTCAGATTGATCGGTAGCCTGCATTATTTAGCCTCTCCAGGAATGGTGTTTACAGCATGAATTTCAGGGTTTTGAGCCTGGTGGGGATGCTCTGGCCCGGCGTACACCTTGAGCTTGGTGAACTGCTTGCGGCCCAAAGAGTTCTTCGGCAGCATGCCCTTTACCGCCTGCTCAATAATGCGCGCAGGAATGCGGGCCTGAAGCTTGTCGAAGGTCTCTACCTTCATGCCGCCTGGGCGACCCGAGTGACGCCGATAGAGCTTTGTGGTGAACTTGCGCCCGGTGACGACCACTTTCTCAGCATTGACCACGACGACAAAATCGCCGGTGTCCATGTGGGGGGTGAAGGTGGGCTTATTTTTGCCCCGCAGAATCGTGGCAATTTCGGTGGCCAACCGTCCCAGGCGCTGACCTTCAGCGTCGATAACGTGCCACTGCCTTTGGATAGAGTCGGTGGGGGGAACGTAGGT
Organism: Shackletoniella antarctica; assembly: GCA_003241845.1. GTDB lineage: Bacteria > Cyanobacteriota > Cyanobacteriia > Phormidesmidales > Phormidesmidaceae > Nodosilinea > Nodosilinea antarctica. The sequence goes on from QBMN01000007.1 coordinate 32,098, forward strand.
CTTAGTAGTCATAACGCTTGAGCTGCCTTTCTTGGATGAACCACACTTAAGTAAAACAGGAATAAAACAGGAAATAAAACGAGCTAAACAAAACTAGAATCTCAGGCCACTGCCGATCCCCAGAAAAAATGGGGCTGAGTGTCAAACCATACCTCCGGAGCAAAGGGAGGGTCATCGTAGCCCACCCTGAGCAGGCATAACCCCTGGGCCGGAGCCGCGTACTTGACCCGATGACGCTGACGCTGCTGCCACAGCTGACCAAATTCTGCGATCGCCAGATCCCCACTACCCACCTTCACCACTAGGCCCATGATTAGCCGTACCATACCGTAGAGAAAGCCCTTCGCCTGAAGCTCAACAGTGAGAAAGGTGTCTTGGCGGCGGCATTCGGCGGCCTGCAAATCTACCCAAGAGTGAGACTTGCCCGACCTTGCCCGGTGAAATGCGGCCATGTCATGGTGACCCACCATGGCATCTAGTGCCTCCTGAATCTTGCCCTGATCTAAATACTGCCGGTAGTAGTGCCACACAAAGGGACGCACAAATAAATTAGGCCGCTCCCCCGTATAAAGGGTGTAGCGATAGCGTCGCCAGCAGGCTGAAAACTGCGCATGCCAGGTATCGGCCACCCTCGCTGAAGCGCGAACCAAAACATCTTCAGGCAGGCGGGCATTGAGCACGTCGGCCCACCGATGGGCCGGGATAAAGTCAGGAGCATCAAAATGAGCCACCTGAGCGGCCGCATGCACTCCAGTGTCGGTACGTCCTGCCCCGCTGAGTCGCACATCGTAGCCCAGCACCGAGTGAATTGCCGCCTCAATTTCTCCCTGCACCGTGCGGGCATTGGGCTGCCACTGCCAGCCGTGAAGTTTGGTGCCCACATACTGCACCACCAAAGCTACCCGCTGAGTTGACTGGGCAAACTCAGCAGGCTGGCTTTCTAAGCTGCGCTGTATGGGCGAGGGCTTCTCCATGGATGGGCGGCTAGAACCTAGCAAATAACAAAATCGAACAGACGGATGAGTCGTTTAGGTCAACTCAATGATAGCCATCTCAGCGTTGTCTCCCCGACGACTAACGGTTCTGACGACGCGGGTATAACCACCATTGCGAGAGCCGTAGCGTTCGTCAGCTTGGCTAAACAGAGCATGCACAAGCTGCTTGTCGTAGATATAGCCCAGAGCTTGCCGACGAGCCGATAGAGAGCCGTCCTTGGCTAGGGTAATCATGCGATCAGCCTCTTCCCGCACTGCTCTGGCCCGGGTTTTGGTGGTGGTGATGCGACCGTGGCGAATTAACTCCGTGGTCAGGGAGCGAAGCAGAGCCTTACGCTGGTCTGCGGGCTTCCCGAGTTGATGAACGCGACAGCGATGGCGCATAGTACTGAACTCAGATGAACAACAAAAATTAAAACCAGCGGGAAACAGTCGGCAGTAAAGAGGCTGACCTAACCCAGACGAGTAGGCCAAGTCACTGGGGCTAGCTAAGCCGTCTTAGACGCCTTTTCCAGCGGCAGGGTGATACCCAAGCGCTCTTGCAGGGCCTCAATCACCTCTTCGGCAGACTTTTGGCCAAAGTTTTTGATCTCTAGCAGATCTTCCTGGCTGAAATCGAGCAGATCCGCCACAGAGTTTATTTGGGCGCGCTTCAGACAGTTGTAGGCCCGCACCGACAGCCGCAGCTCCTCAATCGGGATCTGGTTATTGGGGTCTTCTTCTTTGACTTCTTCGTCAAACTTAGGCTCGAGGGTGACATCCTTGAGCGGCATGAACAAAGAAACCAGAATATCGGCAGCTTGGCTAATTGCCTGCTGAGGAGTAATGCTGCCGTTGGTCCAGATGTCCATAGTTAGCTGATCGCGCTGTATGGAACCTGAAACAACCACTTCATCAACAGTGTAGTTGACTTTTTTGACCGGCATGAAGACCGAGTCAATCTGAATGAAGTCTAGGGCAGTGGCATCGTCTTTGCTGCGAACCACAGCTCGGTAGCCCTGCCCCCGTTCAATTCTAAACTCCATTTCCAGGGTGTAGCCATCGGCAACGGTCGCTATGTACTGCTCTGGATCAACCACTTCTACTTCGGAAGGCAACTCAAAATGCCCAGCGGTGACGCGAGCCGGCCCCTGCACCAAAAGACGGCCAATTTGAGGTTGGCTAGAATAGCTCCTCAATGTGACCTCTTTCATATTCAGGAGAATATCTAGGACATCTTCCCGTACGCCAGTAATAGTAGAGAATTCGTGGGTAGCACCGGCAATTCTCACTGCGGTGATAGCCACCCCCTCAAGGTTGGAGAGCAGCACCCGCCGGAGGGCATTGCCTACGGTAGTGCCCTGGCTCCGCTCTAGGGGTTCAATGACAAAACGACCGTACTGAGTCTGATCGTCTTGGACGATAGACTCTACGCAATCAACATGAAACTGTGCCAAAATCCTGCCTCCCTTAAATCTCGCGACAGATGGGGCTCGCGAGAGACCCGGCCAATAATACCTCTAACCCCTAAACTCGGCGACGCTTGGGCGGACGACAACCATTGTGAGGAATGGGGGTAACGTCTCGAATTAGAGTGATCTCTAACCCAGAGCCCTGAAGTGCCCGAATAGCAGTCTCTCGACCGGCACCGGGGCCGCTCACCATAACTTCAATCTGGCGCATGCCTTGATCCATGGCCCGACGAGCTGCACTGTCTGCCGCTGTCTGAGCGGCAAAGGGAGTGCCTTTTTTTGCTCCTTTAAAGCCGCTGGAACCAGCCGATGCCCAGGAAATGGCTTCCCCTGACTGGTCGGTGATGGTGACAATGGTGTTGTTGAAAGTGGAGCGAATATGGGCTACCCCACTGGGAATATTCTTCTTACCTTTGCGGGGGCCGGTCTTGCGGGTTGGTTTGGGCATGGCGTTGTCACTAATTCTATGTTCGACGAAACTGGAGGTATTAAATAAAAAACCGCTGACTCAGGAAATCGTGAGCGCAGTTGAGCAATAGCAGACTGTTAAACAGTCAGAAAAACTCGCCACCCGGGTCAGCGAGCTCTGTTCATGCCAAAACCCTGAAACCCAAAGGAGTTCAGGGCGCGGGGCTGAACCTACTTGCGAGGAGCTTTTTTCTTGCCTGCAACGGCGCGGCGAGTACCGCCACGACGGGTGCGAGAGTTTGTGCGGGTACGCTGACCTCGCACTGGCAAACCAGCCCGGTGTCGCCGCCCTCGGTAGGAGCCAATGTCCATCAGCCGCTTGATATTCATGCTCTCAAGCCGCCGTAGATCACCCTCTACCTGGTAATCGCTCTCAACTGAGTCCCGAAGCTTAGCTACATCGGCATCAGATAGGTCTTTTATCCGTATATCGGGGTCAACTCCGGTTTTAGCCAGAATTTCCTTGGAACGGGTCAAACCGATACCGTAGATGTAGGTCAAGCCGATTTCAACTCGTTTGTCGCGCGGTAAATCCACGCCTGCTATCCGTGCCACCTTAACTATCTCCCCTAATACTTGGTTATAACCATGTAGCTCATCTGGAGCTACTCAGTATCTTGGTGTCTTTATCTTGCTACTCCGCGTCGGGTCAATATCGCCCCGACTTTCAAAAGCCTTATACAAAAACTAGAACAACCTGTTCTCAGTCAATATACTCAGCGCTACTTGGCACTTTCTAGTGAGCAGACCATCAGTTGATGGGTGATCAATACCAGGCAGACTTACCCCTGACGCTGCTTATGCTTGGGGTTTGAACAAATCACCATGACCCGGCCACGACGGCGAATCACTCGACACTTATCGCACATTTTGCGAACAGACGCACGGACTTTCATGTCCAACTCGCACTTCACTACAGAATTGCTATGCTAGCAAACTGACGCCAGCCCGTCAAATATTTTTTTAAAGCTGCCGTGGTGATCAGCAAGCAGCCTCCGCCCACGGGCGGAGGCTGCTTGCCAGTAGGCCGGAGAACAGCCTGGATTGCTGCGACCTAGGCGCCGCGTTTGAGAGCGGCTTCAACCTGCTTGAGTTCTTGCTCGACTCGGGTCTTGAGCTTCTCGGGCAGGGGGCGGTTGGGGTAGCTGCTGTAGTGGCCCGCGATCGCATTCAGGGCCGTCCGCATGGTGGTAAACGAACTCAGGGTAGCCACCGACGAGTCGCGGCGATATCGGGAGGCGAAGTCGCTGATCACACCTTTGGCGTCGGCCTGGGCTTCAATCTTGGCGGGGTCGTCGTCAGGCAGCGAAATAGAGGTTCTGAGGCTGTCTACCAGCATCAGGGTGTCTTGGCGGTAGTCTCCGGTGAGCATGCCGCTGGTGCCTGCACTGCACCCCGTTAAACCAACGACGGCCACCAATACCAGGGCAAAAAGACGAGCAAGTAAAGATTTCATAGGCTTCTTTGAAAGAGGTTAGGCCGAACGACAGTCCCAAATAAAATAGGCAACAGGCGCTGAGTCCCGCGCTTAGGATTCCTCTCAAGGGGGACGATCTAGGGCTGCGCTAGGTGTCATTTCGGTGCTCTTATTCTATAGCGCACGTGGTTACAGTAATGGCAATAGTATTCGGTGTCCGGCTGAGGACGATCTGTCTCAGGCGGGATAAATTCGCAGTCGTCGGTTAGGTTCTTCACCGCAGCTGAGCGATTTGAGGCGGTAGTGTTCCGCTAGCTCGTGCTGCATTTTGCGAATGTGGCCCGATCTCGGCAGCAGTTCCACGGGCTGCCCCTTGGGGATGACGATTTGCTCGACGGCCAGGCGGGCTTCTTCTAGAGCTTCTAGCTCATCGTCGCCGCCGCTGTGGCTAAACAGCCCCAGATCTACGGCGGCAGGGTTGTCGTCCATATCTAGCAGCCGCTGCAGGGCGCGGGTGATCTGGGGAATGCTGTTGGACTTGACCAGGTGGACAGGAATTTGCCGTCCCTGGGCCATCTGCTTGAGTTTGGCCTGGGCCTTGGCGTGCGATCGCAGGGCCAGCACCGCATCGGCGTTGTCCAGGTCTTTGGTGATCACCACCGGCATGTGCAGGGTTTGAATCACCCGCTCGATCTGGTGACGGCCCAGGCCGTAGGGGTAGAGGCGCATGGCATCTTCCCCGTTGGGGCCGACAATGTCGTCGTCGGTGGTCATGTCCAGCAGGTGGGCAAACGTGGGGTCGGTGGTGGGCTGGGGGGCACTGTAGACCTGCCCCAGGGGTCGAACGCTACTGCCGTTGGCCAAGGTGCGCTGGGCGATCGCCGCAGTGCTTCTAGGAGGCACCATTTGCCCCGCTGCTCGCCAGCCCATGCCCGAGCGCGATGGCTTAGACACCTCACGCCCTGAGCCAGGTAGCTCGTGGGTGACGACGACCTTTTGATGCTCATCCATCGTACGAATCTGTAGCCCTGGCTGTCGCCCCCGCAGCAGGTTGTCAATGGTGACGGTGACATCCTCATGGACGGCCCAGCGCTGCCGCTCTAGCATCTCGACGGCAATGTCAAAGGTGGGGGGAGCCTTACGCTCTAGCACGCTCTTCTGGCTACCCCGGCGGCGGGCTTCCTCATCTCCCAGGGTGACCGACTGAATGCCGCCAATCAAGTCGGAGAGAGTGGGGTTTTTAATCAGATTTTCTAGCTGATTGCCGTGGGCTGTGCCCACCAGCTGCACACCTCGTTCGGCGATGGTGCGAGCGGCCAGCGCCTCTAGCTCGGTGCCGATTTCATCAATGACGATCACTTCGGGCATGTGGTTTTCCACCGCTTCGATCATCACCCGATGCTGTTCTTCGGGGCGGGCCACCTGCATGCGCCGGGCTCGGCCAATGGCAGGGTGCGGAATATCGCCATCCCCAGCAATTTCGTTGGAGGTGTCGATAATCACCACCCGCTTTTGCAGATCGTCGGCCAGCACCCGAGCAATTTCTCGCAGGGCAGTGGTTTTGCCCACGCCGGGCCGACCCAGCATGAGAATGGAGCGGCCCGTTTCTACTAGGTCGCGAATCATGCCGATGGTGCCGAAAATAGCCCGACCCACCCGGCAGGTGAGGCCAATCACTTCGCCAGAGCGGTTGCGAATGGCGCTAATACGGTGCAAGGTTTTCTCAATGCCGGCTCGGTTGTCGCCGCCAAAAATGCCCACTCGCTTGATGCAGTGGTCTAGATCAGCGTGGGTAACGGGTTCTTCTGACAGATATTCAACGCTGCCAAAAAAGCGGGCCTCGGGCAGACGACCTAGGTCTAAAACCACCTCGATCAGGTTTTGTCGCTGGGGGTGGCGATTGAGCTGCGCCCGAATAGAGGGGGGCAAAATACTCAGAATCTGATCTAGGTCGTCGATGGGCCGGTCTTGATTCAGGTTTTGGTTCAGGTCTTGGGCAGAGACAGTCTGGGATGTAGCTGTCCCTTCGGGTTCAGTGGGCAAAAATTCCACGGCGAAGTTGTTGGTGGCGGAAGTACTGTCGGCAGGGGCGTTACAGCTCGATCTATTACTTATTGAGCTGTCGTCGTCATAGCTAACCATAACGCGTTGATAAAAAATGTCTATCTGTTGGGATCATCCAGAGGTTGGGATCATCTAGGGGTTGGGATCATCCAGGGTCTGCCCATTTGAGGTTTGCCCCTCTGGCTTGAGCTGCGCCACGATCTGTCGGGCCAGGGTTAGCCCCTGGCCTAGGGCAGTATCCTCCAGTCGCTGCCAAGGGGGGCGAGCGGCTGAGGCAGTCGATTTGAGGTACGGGAGTGAGGTGTGTTGACCTTGGGCAAGCTGGTCAGGGAAGTTTTTTCCCAGCCAGGGCTGAAGTTCTTGGTCAATGGCGTCGAGCAGCGGTAGCACCTGCGATCGCCCGTAGCTGCCGTAGGCTATGCCTGAAATGTTGGTGCGGGCGCGGGCCAGCGCTGAATCATGGTAAGTAACCCCAGCAGGCTGGGGAGCGGGCAATTGATCGGGTTGAACATCATCGAGCAAAGCAGCAGGCGAGGCTTGATTTACTAAACCGAGAGCGATCAACTTGTCTACAGTGTAGCCATTGGTCCCGCCAGCGGGTTGTACGTAGCCCGGTGGTCCCGCCTCGAGAATCTTCTTGGCTAGGCGAATGGTGGCGTGGGTGGTGCCTTTACCCAGGTCACCGCTCATGGGGCGGCCATCGGTTTGCCAGATCAGCGGCACGCCCAGTGGAGCCATGGTGTTGTAGAGATCCCACAGGTAGGGCACCACCTGGTCGTGGTCGGGGCAGCTAATGGAGACTAGCTTCAGGTGGGCTCGCCAGGGCTGAAGCCGCTGCCAAAGCTGATCAAACTGGGCCTGGTGACCGGTTTGGGTGTGGATTTCGACTGCGTCAATCTGGGCGAGGTGGCCCGTAGAGAAGGCCTCGGGGTTGGCCAGGTAGGGCCGCGCTTCAATATTGCCGACCGGGCAGACGGCTATACAGCGGCCACAGCCGTAGCAAAGATCCGTCGTGACGCCGCCGACCTGTGGAGACTGGAACTGAATCGCGGCGGTGGGGCAGATGGGTTCGCAGGGGCGATCGCACTCGGCTGGGCAGCGGGCCGCATCAAAGTCAGCCTTGCGAAAGTGGGGGTCTTCGCTGTCGTTAAGACTGACCATGAGCCAGGGAAAGTCGGGAATGAGATAGCTGCGATTCCCTAAGTAGTCCGATAGCCACTGCGCATCCCTCAGGCCCTGGCGGGCAGCGGCCACCACGGCCCCATCGGCGGCTACGTCAATGCAGTCTACTCCAGCCAGGGCATAGAGCATGACCAGCCGCCGCACCGTTGGCATATCTTGATAGCTAGCACCGCAGATCAGCTTTACCCATTGCCCCATCTGTAATGATTGATAGGGGAGCGATTGATAGGGGAGCGATTGATGAGGCCGTGATTGATAGGAAGACGATAACAAAGTAATCACTCAAAAAGCACTGGTAGAGGCAGGATCCCTAGGCTAACCCTCAAGTCGCTGCCGCTGCCTGCCGGCCTGAAACTTTAGCGCGAATCACATCCGGTAGCGGTGGTATGAGGCCATCGTGTTTTCCTCTGAAATCAAGCGTCAGAATTCCTAGATGTTAACGATCGTGCAGATGTATTTGAGATCCTTGTGATTCGTTGAGCGCTTAATTTTTCTGGGAAAATCTCTGGGCAGAGTTTTCCGAAAACTTTTCTGTCTGCGCTTCCCCTTTATTCCTCAGCAACTATGGGGTCGATTGTCTGCTCTAAGGCCGCACAAAAGCCCAGCAGTTGATCGAGCTTGTCGCCCAGCTGACGCTGGCGTTGCTGAGCCGTGAGCGACTGGCGAGCCGCCTGCAAAAACGCCACATCTATAGCCAGCAGCCGAAAGGTGCGGTTGATTTCGGTGAGCACGGGCTGAGCGTCGGGGTAGAGATCGCCGAGGGGCAGCAGCTGGTTTTGGCAGTGCTGCTGGGTCAGCAGAAACTGCGTTTGCAGCCGGGCACCGTCGGGATGGGCCGATCGCGCCAAGGCTTCTAGAGTTTGCAGGTGCGATCGCAGTGTTGTCAGGGCATTTTTCATAGCTGACTTATCCCCCAGGGGCCAGATCGGCAGCGGTTGGCAGCATTTTACGACAGTTAGCGATAAATTGCCGATTCCCCTCAGCAAAGACAAATGTTAAGATTAATACACAACTATCCATCAGCCCCAGGTGAGCTTTAAGTATTTATTGCAGCCTGGGCCGCAGGTGCGATTTTCCCAGAGTTATGGTGTAGGTTATCACTATCTCGGTGGGCAGCTTTTTTGTAGCCCCATTACCTTGGTCTATTGACAGAACGTTTGTACGACCTCTGTCGAGTTTTTATAGCTTAACTTTAAATAAACTGGTCAATGCTCTCAGTGCTATGCCCTTAGGCTTGCTGGGGGAGACTTGGGTCTATTAATAGTTTATTTTTCAGGGGCCTGCTCAGACCTGAACACAGTGCTTAGATACAGGTTTTTGGTTTCGGCATTTTCTAGTTCACCCCACTCCCTGGTAGGTCACTGGCGTCATGACTGCAACGGTTCATCCCCCCTTACCCGATGACTGCACCCTGCCTGGGTGGCTCGAAACCTGTGTGCTAGCCCATCACGATGACAGTCAGGCTGATCCGGCCCACGACCCCGAAGATAAATCGAATAACCTGCTGGTCTGTCAGGCTTTTGAGTTTGCCTATACCCTGCATAAGGGGCAGGCTCGCGCCTCGGGCGAACCCTACATCTGTCACCCCATCGCCGTAGCTGGGCTGCTGCGCGACCTGGGCGGCGATAGCGCCATGATTGCCTCGGGCTTTCTCCACGACATTGTGGAAGATACCGACGTCACCCCCGAAGAAATTGAAAGCCATTTTGGCGATGAGGTGCGGCAGCTGGTTGAAGGCGTTACCAAGCTGTCGAAGTTTAACTTTGACAGCAAAACTGAGCGCCAGGCCGAAAACTTTCGCCGTATGTTTTTGGCCATGGCCCAAGACATACGCGTGATTGTGGTAAAGCTGGCCGACCGCCTGCACAACATGCGCACCCTAGAGCACCTCAGCGACGAAAAACGCAGTCGCATTGCCCGTGAGACCATGGAGATCTTTGCCCCCCTGGCCAACCGCCTGGGCATTGGTCGTTTTAAGTGGGAACTGGAAGATCTTTCCTTTAAATATTTAGAACCCGACGCCTATCGGCAGATGCAGCGCCACGTCACCGAAAAGCGGGCTGATCGGGAGGCGAGGCTGGTGCAGGTGGCCGAAACCCTGCGCCAGCGCATGCACCAGTCCGAGATTCAGGTGGTCGATGTCAACAGCCGCCCCAAGCATCTCTACGGCATCTACCGCAAAATGGAGCGGCAGCAAAAAGACTTCACCCAAATCTACGACATCGCTGCCATTCGCCTGATTGTGGGCACCAACGAAGAATGCTATCGCGCCCTGGCCATTGCCCACGACGCCTTTCGCCCCATTCCGGGTCGCTTCAAAGACTACATTGGCCTGCCTAAGCCCAACCGCTACCAGTCGCTGCACACGGTGGTGATTGGCCCCAAGGGGAAGCCCATTGAGGTGCAGATTCGCACCCTAGAGATGCACCATATCGCTGAGTACGGCATCGCCGCCCACTGGAAGTACAAAGAAACCGGCGCTTCGACCAACACCCGCATCAACGCCGATGACGAAAAATTTACCTGGCTGCGGCAGCTGCTGGAGTGGCAAAACGACCTCAAAGACGCCAAGGAATTTCTCGAAAATGTCAAGGGCAATCTGTTTGACGAAGACGTTTATGTCTTTACCCCCGATGGTGATGTGGTGCCCCTTAGCCGGGGTGCGACGTCCGTAGACTTTGCCTACCGCATCCACACCGAGGTGGGCAACCACTGCGCTGGGGCTAAGGTCAATGGCCGCATTGTCACCCTCGATACGGCGCTGGAGAATGGCGACATCGTCGAAATTATTACCCAGAAGAACAGCCACCCCAGCCTCGACTGGCTCAACTTTGCTGTCACCCCCAGCGCCCGCAACCGCATTCGCCAGTGGTATAAGCGATCGCACCGCGACGAAAACATCGCCCGAGGTCGTGACATGCTTGAAAAAGAGCTGGGCCGCAGTGGTTTTGACGCTCTGCTCAAGTCTGAACCCGCCCAGATGGCCGCTGAGCGCTGCAACTACCAAAGCGTAGACGACTTTTTAGCGGGTCTAGGCTATGGCGAGGTCACCCTCAGCCTGTTTGTCAACCGTCTGCGAGAGGCCGTCAAGGCCAAACAGCCCCTGGAGGTGCTGTCGCCGGAGGCGTCGCTCCAGGGTTCTGACCAGTTTTTGGCCGGGGCCGTCACTAGCCCCCAGAGATTCCGCTCTGCCCCTTCTAAAGATCCGATCTTGGGGATTGAGGGGCTGGTACACCACATTGCGGGCTGCTGTAATCCCCTGCCCGGCGAGCCGATCATGGGCAGTGTTTCCCTGGGCAGCCGGGGCATTGCTATCCACCGCCAGGGCTGCCCTAACCTGGCCGATATACCGGGCGATCGCATCATTCCCGTCAGCTGGAATCACGGCGACCACAACGGCGTTCGCCAGACCTACCCAGTGGAGGTGCGCATTGAGGTGATCGACCGGGTGGGCGTACTCAAGGATATTCTCTCCCACCTGTCAGACCTGCAAATTAACGTCCACAAGGCCCAGGTCAAGACCTTTCCGGGCCAAACTGCCGAAATTGATCTGGGGCTAGATGTGAGAGACCACGCCCACCTTGACCAAACCTTTGGGCAAATTCGCAAAATGACCGACGTGCTCAAAATTCGCCGGGTGAGCGAGGGGGGTAAGTTCTCTACGTCTAATCTCAGCTAACTGAATGCGATCTCAGGCGGCCTGCTCTATGGTGTCGGGGATGGCAGCGAGGGGAATAACCGGGGCATTGGCGGGCTGGGGTTTGAAGCTATCCCACTGATTGAGGAATTGGGTGAGGTGACGGTCGCCCTGGGCGATGCGATCGCCTACCAACGCCCGCACCCGTTCTATTTCCTCAACATACTGCTCTGCGCTAAAGAAGCCTGCAAACCGAGCCGTCCGCAGCCACACCAGGTAGGTGCTCAGGGCGTCGTACTGGCTCTGCTGCACGATAGAGCGGAGGTCGCCCACCACCCACAAATCCACCACGTCAGGCGGCTCTGCCCCCACGGAGCTAGGAATACCCATCGCCCACGCCAACTCATGCAGCGTGGGCGTGGCAATGCCCCAGCCGCTGAGAGCCTGCTTCAAATCAATGTGGGCGTCGCCGCTGCGGCTAAAGTAGTCGTTGCCCCAGCCTTTTTCCGCACGGCGGCAAAAGGCTGGGGCCGCAATGCCCGCCACCAGCCCCCGCTGAAGCAAAATGGGCAGGTCGGTGGTTTGAGAGTTAAAGCCCACCAGCTGGGGATGGTGCTGCCCCAGATAGCCCAGAAACGTCGCGATCAGCTCCCCTTCATCCATCAGCTGATCGATCTGTCTGGGCAGGGTGGTCAGCCTCAGGGAGACTGCACCATCGGTCTGCTGCTCACGGATCACGGCGGAGACGGCCACCACTCGGCACAGGGCCGTTTTCAGGTGGGGACGGGGCTTATCTGCGGTGGCCCCAGCCCTGGCCCACATCACCTCAAACACCTCGGCATCTGACCGGGTCTCTGGCAGCCCGTACACCCGCCGCCCCGAAGCCGGGTCGGGCGCCCACTCTAGATCAAATGCACACACCTGCCGACCGACCGATTTGAACATAGCTGCCCCCTGAGATGCAATAAAGAGAGAGGCTCGCGATCGCGAGCCTCTCTCTAACATTCCCGTCTCGGTCTCTAGAGAATCGGTCTAGGGTACCTGCCAGGCGCGCTGGTGGTAGTCGTCGGGTTTGGGAAACAGGTCTACGGGTTCGCCGTGATGATGCCCGTGCCCGTGGTTATCGCCGTGGTCATTGCCGTGGGCGTGCCCGTGCCCATGACCATGCCCGTGGCTGGGCTGACCTCCCCCGGCGGCGAGGCGAAACTTGCACATTTCGCAGTTCATCGCCACCTGGCCCAGGTGGGTTTCAATTTCGCGATCGCGCAAAATCTGCATGAGCTGCGGGTGGCTCCCCATCTCGGGGAGGTAGCTGACTAGTTGATTTGGATGGGCGACCTGCTCCTGTTCACAGATACCCATAATCTTTTTGATCAGCACCCCGGTAAAGAGAAAGTAGGGCAGCACGATAATCCGCTTTGGCTCATACATGCGGGCGCGGCGAAACCCCTCTTCGAGGCGAGGGTGGGTAATGCCGATAAAGCAAATTTCCACCGTTTTGTAGCGGCTGCCCTCCCAGACAATGCGGGCCAGCTTATAGACATCGCCGTTGGCGTCGGGGTCGCTGGCCCCTCGGCCTACAAACAACAGCACTGTGTCTTCGCGGGCAATGTTGCCGGGGTTAAACCGGGGGCTATCTAGCTCTTCTAGCCGCTCTTGCCACAGTTGAATGATCGCCGGGGTAATGCCAAAGTGGCGACCGTAGTGGAACGTCACCTGGGGATGACGCTGGCGGGCGCGATCTAGCTCGTTGGTAACGTCAAACTTGTTGTGGCGGGCGGCAAACAGCAAAATCGGCAGCACCGAAATATCGGTGTAGCCTTTTTCCACGCACAGGTCTACCCCGTCTTGAATGGTGGGCTCGCTCAGCTCTAAAAAGCAGGGAATCACCGGGCGCGAGGTGTCGAGCGCCTGGTAGGCAGCGGCGAATTCGAGCACGCGATCGCGCCCGTCTGTATCTCTGCTGCCGTGTCCCACCAGCAGCAGCGGCCGTCGGGCGGGCAGCGGTGACCAAGTGCTAGGCGCACTGGGAGAAAAATCGTTGGGGGTGGTGATGATAGGTGCGATCGCCATAGGTGCTCAAAATGCCGCAGTGATACTAAATCTAACCCTCAGCCCCAGCTAAAAGATATCACCCGCGAAAATCTAGCTGCTAGCAGCCTGGGCGGCGCTAACCTAGACCCAGAGCAAACCTAAAAAGCTAAGTTAATCCCCAGATAAATCTGGTGCTAGAACCAAGACAGTTAAAAAATCGCAGCCAGATAAAAATCGGTCTGCCTGGCTATCTTAGCCCAGGGCAGGCCGTAGAACCATCCTGGGGGTGGGCATAAATGCAATGGGAAATCAGCCATGGAAGAAGCCCTAGACAAACAGCAAGGCACTCGGCGCGATGGTCAAAGACCGACGCTGCGCGATCGCCTACGCGGCTACCTAGACACCACCGATACCCTGGCGGGTCGGGTGATCAACGGTGCGATCGTGCTGCTGATTTTTCTCTCTGCCGCCATTTTTGTCGTCAAAACCTACCCGATCTCGCCCGCCCTCGACGCCTGGTTAAACGCCCTCGACTGGCTGATCGTCCTCGCCTTTACCATCGAGTATGGTCTTCGCCTCTGGGCTGCCCAGCGCCCCTGGCGCTATGCCCTGAGCTTCTACGGACTGATCGATTTAGTTGCCCTGCTGCCTTCCTGGATTGGGATTTTTGACATTCGCTTTTTGCGCTTTTTTAGATCGCTGCGGATCTTGCGCCTGGTGCGAATTCTCAATGACCGCCTCTGGTTTGGTCAAGTGACCAGCACCGACAGCCTGATTTTGATCCGCATTCTATTGACCCTAGGCACCATCATCTTCATCTACTCCGGCCTGATTTTTCAGGTTGAACATCCCAACAACCCTGAAGACTTTGCCACTTTTTTAGACGCCCTCTACTTCGCCGTCGTCACCATGACCACCGTTGGCTACGGCGATGTCACCCCGATCTCCGAAGCGGGGCGCGGGCTGACGGTGATGATGATTCTCACCGGCATTGCCCTCATCCCCACCCAAATCAGCAGCCTGATCCGGCAGCTCAACCGGGTCTCCCAGCACCAGAATCACCCCTGCCCCGGCTGCGGCCTCGCCTTCCACGACGGCGATGCCCAATTCTGCAAACGTTGCGGTACTCTTCTAGAGTCCTAGCGTCTGCCCCAGGTATGACTGTAGCCAGGCTGGTTAAGACATCACCCAGATGAATGTACAAATGAACGTGCAAACGTTTGAATGTTTATCTGGGTAACAAACCATAACGATTATTGGAAAAACAAATATACCTTTTGCTAGATACGGTCTTTCCGGTACAATAGCCACCCAAAAGCCACGCTAGCCCTGCTACCGCTTTTGGCTGCGCGATGTTCGTGTTTAAACAAGGCTCACAGCCTTGCCTGGACAACCCATTCACAGTTAGGACGTCCCATGACTTCTGTGCTTCACCGCCCCACCGACAACGCCAAGCTGGCTGGCCTTCCAGAAGATGTCAGAGCAAGACTGCAAGACCGCTTCAAGCTTGTAGTCCCCGCCCGCTCTGCCTCCGACCCATCTCCATCCCCCGTGCTCGACGCCGCTCCCCCGACCGATCCATCCGTTCAGCCCATCGTCTCGCTCACCAACGTCGAAAAAATTTACGCCAACGGCAGCCAGGCGCTAAACGGCGTCAACCTCACCGTCAATCCCGGCGACTTTCTCTTTGTCACCGGCCCCTCCGGCTCCGGCAAATCGACCCTGCTCAAACTGCTCTACGGCCACGAGCGCCCCACAGGCGGCAATATTCTCGTCGCCGACGAACCCATCTCTGCCCTGCGGGGCAACCGCCTCGCCATGATGCGCCGCCGCATTGGCGTCGTTTTCCAAGACTACAAGCTCATCCCTAAGCGCACCGTAGCCGAGAACGTAGCCTTTGTGCTGTGGGCCCAGGGCTTCACCCGCAAAGAAATTCACCGCCGCCTCTGGCCCACATTAAAGATGGTGGGCCTCCAGGGCAAAGCCCAGTGCTTCCCGGACGAACTCTCCGGCGGTGAGCAGCAGCGGGTGAGCATTGCTCGCGCCGTGGTCAACACCCCGCCCCTGCTGTTGGCCGACGAACCCACCGGCAACCTCGATGCCGATAACTCTCTGCAAGTGATCAAGATTCTCAAAAAACTCAACTCCATCGGCATCACCGTCATCGTCACCACCCACGACGAGCATCTAGTGCGCATCTCCAACCACCCCGTGGTGCAGATCAAGAACGGTCGCCTCCACCACCTGCGCCGCTAACGCTACATTCCTTAACATCAAGCGCTGCGCCACCTCCAATCAATAGGATAATGATCAGAGCTAGCCCCTCGGTGGTCTGGGTCAAGCCCACCGGGAGAATTTGGTCTTTGAGAGGAACGTGCCTTGGTCAGTACAGCCCCATTTAAAACAGCAAAATCACAAGAAATATTTGCCGCCGCCCAAAACCTCATGCCGGGCGGGGTGAGTTCCCCGGTACGCGCCTTTAAGTCGGTGGGCGGGCAGCCCATTGTGTTTGATCATGTCAAAGGTGCCTACATCTGGGATGTAGACGGCAACAAATACATCGACTATGTGGGCACCTGGGGCCCCGCCATCTGCGGCCACGCCCACCCCGAAGTGCTCGCAGCCCTGTCGGCGGCGCTCGAGAAAGGCACCAGCTTCGGTGCCCCCTGCTACCTCGAAAACGTGCTGGCCGAAATGGTCATTCAGGCTGTGCCCAGCATCGAGATGGTGCGCTTCGTCAACTCCGGCACTGAAGCCTGTATGGCGGTGCTGCGGCTGATGCGCGCCTACACCGGCCGCAACAAAATCATCAAGTTTTCGGGCTGCTACCACGGCCACGCCGACATGTTTTTGGTGCAGGCCGGGTCTGGGGTCGCCACCCTGGGCTTGCCCGACTCACCCGGAGTGCCCAAATCGGCCACTATCGACACTCTCACCGCCCCCTACAACGACCTCGAAGCGGTGAAGGCCCTCTTTGCCCAAAACCCTGGGGAAATCGCTGGGGTAATTCTAGAGCCGGTGGTGGGCAACGCAGGGTTTATCACCCCCGATGGAGGCTTTTTAGAAGGTCTGCGAGAAATCACCCGCGAAAACGATGCTCTGCTGGTGTTTGACGAAGTCATGACCGGCTTCCGCATTGCCTACGGCGGTGCCCAGGCTAAGTTTAACGTCACCCCCGACCTCACTACCCTGGGCAAGGTGATTGGCGGCGGGCTACCGGTGGGAGCCTACGGCGGTCGCCGCGAGATTATGGAAATGATTGCCCCCGCTGGCCCGGTGTACCAGGCAGGCACCCTGTCGGGAAATCCCCTGGCCATGACCGCAGGCATTAAAACCCTTGAGCTGCTTCAGCGGCCTGGCACCTACGATGAGCTAGAGCGGCTGACGGCCAAGCTTACCGAGGGCCTGCTTCAGGCAGCCCGCGATACTGGTCACGAGGTCTGCGGTGGCCACATCAGCGCTATGTTTGGCATGTTCTTTAACCCCGGCCCCATTAGCAACTTCGAAGACGCTAAAGGCTCTGACCTGGAAAAGTTTAGCCGCTTCCACCGGGGCATGCTGGAGCGGGGCGTCTACCTGGCCCCGTCGCAGTACGAGGCCGGGTTTACCTCGCTGGCCCACACCGATGAGGATATTGAGGCAACTATCGCCGCCGCCCGCGATGTGCTGGCGACGCTGTAAACAGCAAGAATCTCCATAAACGCTAAAGGCCCTGGCTTCATTAAGAACCCAGGGCCTATTTTTTACCTAGCGGGTGACTAGGCTTGGATTAGGTTTAGTTTAGTTGTTGTAGTTATTTTCGGTATCAGCTATGACAATTGCCCTGTCCCCCAATGCCTCTGCCCCCCTGGCTCCGCCCGCTTCTATAGAGCCTCTGGTGGTACCCGATCGCCTGTTGTTAGGGCCGGGGCCATCCAACGTTGACCCTTGCGTCATCGCTGCCATGAACCAGCAGCCCATCGGTCACCTCGACACTGCCTACCTGGCCATGATGGATGAGGTTCAGGAACTGCTGCGCTACACCTGGCAAACCACCAACCCCCTCACCTACGCCGTGGCCGGTACTGGGTCAGCTGCCATGGAAGCCACCCTTGCCAATGCCATTGAGCCGGGCGATCGCGTTCTGGTCTGCGTCAAAGGCTACTTTGGCCATCGCTTGGTAGACATGGCCCAGCGCTACGGGGCCGATGTTGTCGCTATTAATCGGCCCTGGGGCGAAGCCTTTTCGCTCGAAGAACTGACCACTGCCCTGGCAGAACATCGGCCTGCAGTATTAGCGATCGTCCATGCCGAAACCTCTACTGGGGTTTGTCAACCCCTCGAAGGGCTAGGTGCTGCCTGTGCTGCCCACGACTGCTTGCTGTTGGTCGATACCGTCACCAGTCTAGGTGGTGTCCCCATTTTTCTAGATGAATGGCAGGTGGATCTGGCCTACAGCTGCGGCCAAAAAGGGCTGAGCTGCGCCCCCGGTATTTCTCCTTTTACCATGAGCGATCGCGCCGTAGCCAAACTTGAGCGCCGCCGTCAGCCCGTTGCCAACTGGTACCTTGATGCTGCCCTGCTGCGTAAATACTGGGGGCCAGAGCGGGTCTACCACCACACCGCCCCGGTCAACCTTACCTATGCTCTGCGCGAAGCCCTGCGCCTGCTAGCTGAAGAAGGCCTAGACGCCCGTTGGCAGCGCCACCGGCAAATCGCCGAATACTTCTGGTCAGGGCTAGCCGATCTTGGTCTGAGCTGCCATGTCGAAGAATCCCTCCGGCTACCCACCCTCACCACCGTGCGCGTGCCCGATGGTGTCGATGCCAAAGCCGTCAGCCGCCAGCTCATGGCCGACTACAACATCGAAGTCGGCGGCGGCCTCGGAGAACTCGGCGGCAGAGTGTGGCGCATTGGCCTCATGGGCTACAACAGTCAACGAGAACATGTCGATACTCTGCTGCATGCCCTGGCTGCAATTCTGCATCAGGTTACCTAACCCGAACCAATCTGCCTGTCTATTGATAAAAAAGGCGGTGCCCCTCCACAGTCTGTGGAGGGGCACCGCCTTTTTTAAGCCACTTAGCTGCTAGGCCACCTTTTGTTGCGCGTTTTCCAGCAGAGGAAACCCCAGCTTCTCCCGCTGTTCCAGGTATAGCTGCGCCACCCGCCGCGCCAACCCCCGCACCTGGCGAATGTACCGGGTGCGCTCCGTCACCGAAATTACCCCGCGCGCATCCAGCAGGTTAAACGTGTGGGAGCACTTCAGCACATAGTCATAGCTCGGTAGCACCAGCCCCCGATCCATCAGCTGCTCTGCCTCCTGCTGATATAGGTCAAACAGCGTAAACAGCAGCTCCGGATTCGATGCCTCAAAGTTATAGGTCGAGTTCTCAACCTCCGCCTGCATGTAGATATCGCCGTAGGTCAGCTGGTCGTTCCAGCGGATTTTGGCGATCGCATCCACCTCCTGCAAATACATCGTCAACCGCTCCAGCCCGTAGGTCAGCTCAATCGACACCGGGCGACAGTCAATCCCCCCGCACTGCTGAAAATACGTGAACTGGGTCACCTCCATACCGTCCAGCCATACCTCCCAGCCCACGCCCCAGGCGCCCACCGCCGCATCCTCCCAGTTGTCCTCCACAAACCGAATGTCGTGGTCTTCCGGTTTGATGCCCAGGGCACGCAGTGACTCTATATATATTTCCTGAATATCGCTCGGCGACGGCTTAATCAACACCTGGTACTGAAAATAATGCTGATAGCGGTTTGGGTTCTCCCCATAGCGCCCGTCCGCCGGTCGGCGGCAGGGTTCCGCATAGGCCACCGCCCACGGTTCTGGCCCCAGCGCCCGCAAAAACGTGTGGGGGCTCTTCGTCCCCGCCCCCTTCTCTGTGTCGTAGGGCTGCATAATCACGCAGCCCTGCTTAGCCCAAAAGTCATTCAGCGTCGCAATCACAGACTGAAAATGCACAGCTACCCCCAGCTACTAACTCAAACTCACATCCATAATCTCTAATAATATTCAACAGACGTCCCCCAGTGCCGTCCCCAGCGCCAATCAATCCGCTATCCCATCCAGCAGCCCACAGCCTATGCCAGCTTCGCCCAGCGCTGAGAAGAAAAATCTAGGGCTGTCTGTATCTCCCATTACAGAGCTAGCTTAATGCCGCCTTAAAGCTCTTAATCCTTGCCCAGAGCCAATTTCGCTACGCTATCCCTGCCGTTGCTTCTCCTCTATCCACCCCCAGATACGGTGTCTACCAGAAAGATTTCCTCAAAAAAAAACGATGAATCTCGGCTTTAAAGGCAGCTAAAACAGCGAAACCCCTTGAACCGCAAGGGGTTTCGCTGTTTTGAAAAATCTAGCCAAAGGTGTTGACACCGGTAGGCATCCGGCTTATATTAGTAAAGCGCCTGAGGGAAGCGACTCGAACGAGTCTTTCACCGAGGGATGCAGCGAACCTCGACAACTACATAGTCTAGAAATAAAGCCAAGGTTCCTGTCAAGGATTAAATTGGTTTAACGATAGCATTAGTGTTGTTGTTAAGTCAAGAAGAAAGACAGAATCGGATACTGAGGTATCCGGGACATGCTTTTCGGGTCATTTTTCACGAATGACTATTTGAGACTGGTCTTTAGGGATTAGTCACTAACATGGAGAGTTTGATCCTGGCTCAGGATGAACGCTGGCGGCGTGCTTAACACATGCAAGTCGAACGGTCTCTTCGGAGATAGTGGCGGACGGGTGAGTAACGCGTGAGGATCTGCCCTTAGGAGGGGAACAACAGTTGGAAACGACTGCTAATGCCCCATATGCCGAGAGGTGAAACGGTTAATTCCGCCTGAGGATGAACTCGCGTCTGATTAGCTAGTTGGTGGGGTAACGGCCCACCAAGGCGACGATCAGTAGCTGGTCTAAGAGGATGATCAGCCACACTGGGACTGAGACACGGCCCAGACTCCTACGGGAGGCAGCAGTGGGGAATTTTCCGCAATGGGCGAAAGCCTGACGGAGCAACGCCGCGTGAGGGACGAAGGCCTTAGGGTTGTAAACCTCTTTTCTCTGGGAAGAAGATCTGACGGTACCAGAGGAATAAGCCTCGGCTAACTCCGTGCCAGCAGCCGCGGTAAGACGGAGGAGGCAAGCGTTATCCGGAATTATTGGGCGTAAAGCGTCCGTAGGCGGTTTTTTAAGTCTGTTGTCAAAGCCCACAGCTCAACTGTGGATCGGCAATGGAAACTGGGGAACTTGAGTGTGGTAGGGGTAGAGGGAATTCCCGGTGTAGCGGTGAAATGCGTAGATATCGGGAAGAACACCAGTGGCGAAGGCGCTCTACTGGGCCACAACTGACGCTGATGGACGAAAGCTAGGGGAGCGAAAGGGATTAGATACCCCTGTAGTCCTAGCTGTAAACGATGGATACTAGGTGTTGGACGTATCGACCCGTACAGTACCGTAGCTAACGCGTTAAGTATCCCGCCTGGGGAGTACGCACGCAAGTGTGAAACTCAAAGGAATTGACGGGGGCCCGCACAAGCGGTGGAGGATGTGGTTTAATTCGATGCAACGCGAAGAACCTTACCAAGGCTTGACATGTCGCGAATCTTTGCGAGAGCAGAGAGTGCCTTCGGGAGCGCGAACACAGGTGGTGCATGGCTGTCGTCAGCTCGTGTCGTGAGATGTTGGGTTAAGTCCCGCAACGAGCGCAACCCACGTTTTTAGTTGCCAGCATTAAGTTGGGCACTCTAGAGAGACTGCCGTGGACAACACGGAGGAAGGTGTGGACGACGTCAAGTCATCATGCCCCTTACGTCTTGGGCTACACACGTCCTACAATGCTTCGGACAGAGGGCAGCAAGCCAGCGATGGTTAGCAAATCCCATAAACCGAGGCTCAGTTCAGATTGCAGGCTGCAACTCGCCTGCATGAAGGCGGAATCGCTAGTAATCGCAGGTCAGCATACTGCGGTGAATACGTTCCCGGGCCTTGTACACACCGCCCGTCACACCACGGGAGTTGGCCACGCCCGAAGTCGTTACTCTAACCGTTCGCGGAGGAGGGCGCCGAAGGCAGGGCTGATGACTGGGGTGAAGTCGTAACAAGGTAGCCGTACCGGAAGGTGTGGCTGGATCACCTCCTTTTAGGGAGACCTACCCTTGATAACTCTGAACCAATTTGAATTAGGAGTATCGAGCGGTCACTCTAGGTCGTTCAGGACTTTGAGTCAAGTTTCTAGACTATGGTTGAGGTTTATTTCTCATTTTTTACTTTATTAGCTAATTAGCAACTAGTGAAACAGGAAGAGATGAGGAACTAAACACGGGCTATTAGCTCAGGTGGTTAGAGCGCACCCCTGATAAGGGTGAGGTCCCTGGTTCGAGTCCAGGATGGCCCACTTGTGGGGGTTTAGCTCAGTTGGTAGAGCGCCTGCTTTGCAAGCAGGATGTCAGCGGTTCGAGTCCGCTAACCTCCACCATGAAAGATAGAGTCAGTTCAGCATTTGAATTCAGCACATTGTGAATTACTTGATAGTTCAAGTGAGTTTATAATCTGCTGGGTGAAAGCCTAGCGAAGAACCTTGAAAACTGAATAGAAGAGAAGTGTAAGGTAGTACACACAGAACATTCAAAGTTCGTTGAGAGAAGAGTGAACTTGATTAGTTTTTACTAATTGAGTGAAGGTCAAGCTACAACGGGCTCACGGTGGATACCTAGGCACGCAGAGGCGAAGAAGGACGTGGTTACCGACGATACGCTTCGGGGAGCTGGAAGCAAGCTTTGATCCGAAGGTTTCCGAATGGGGCAACCCTATATACGGCCACCTGAATCCATAGGGTGGCGCGAGCGAACTCAGCGAACTGAAACATCTTAGTAGCTGAAGGAAGAGAAAGAAAAATCGATTCCCGTAGTAGCGGCGAGCGAACTGGGAAGAGCCTAAACCAGTGGTTTTCACCATTGGGGTAGTGGGACAGCGACATGGACTCGAGCGGTTAGACGAAGCATTGGAATGATGCACCAAAGAAGGTGAAAGTCCTGTAGTCGAAAACTTAACGATACTAGCTGAATCCCGAGTAGCACGGGGCACGAGAAATCCCGTGTGAATCCGCGAGGACCACCTCGTAAGGCTAAATACTCCTGCGTGACCGATAGTGAACCAGTACCGCGAGGGAAAGGTGAAAAGAACCCCGGGAGGGGAGTGAAATAGAACATGAAACCGTGAGCCTACAAGCAGTTAGAGCCCGATTAAACGGGTGATAGCGTGCCTGTTGAAGAATGAGCCGGCGACTTATAGGGTCTGGCAGGTTAAACCGGAAATGGTGAAGCCAAAGCGAAAGCGAGTCTTAATAGGGCGATAGTCAGATTTTATAGACCCGAACCCGGGTGATCTAACCATGGCCAGGATGAAGCTTGGGTGATACCAAGTGGAGGTCCGAACCGACTGGCGTTGAAAAGCCAGCGGATGAGCTGTGGTTAGGGGTGAAATGCCAATCGAACCCGGAGCTAGCTGGTTCTCCTCGAAATGTGTTTAGGCACAGCGGTATTGATTATATACGGGGGGTAAAGCACTGATTCGGTGCGGGCTGCGAGAGCGGTACCAAATCGAGTCAAACTCAGAATACCCGTAGCACACAATGCCAGTCAGACGGTGGGGGATAAGCTTCATCGTCGAAAGGGAAACAGCCCAGACCACCAGCTAAGGTCCCCAAATGGATGCTAAGTGATAAAGGAGGTGGGATTGCAGAGACAACCAGGAGGTTTGCCTAGAAGCAGCCATCCTTAAAAGAGTGCGTAATAGCTCACTGGTCAAGCGATCCTGCGCCGAAAATGAACGGGGCTAAGCATCCTACCGAAGCTGTGGACTTGTATTTATACAAGTGGTAGAGGAGCGTTCTGTACGAGTTGAAGCGTTAGCGAGAGCAGGCGTGGATTGTACAGAAGTGAGAATGTCGGCTTGAGTAGCGAAAATGTAGGTGAGAATCCTACACCCCGAAATCCCAAGGGTTCCTCCGGAAGGCTCGTCCGCGGAGGGTTAGTCGGGACCTAAGGCGAGGCCGAAAGGCGTAGTCGATGGACAACGGGTTAATATTCCCGTACCTGTTCTGGATTGTGGCGGGGG
>QBMN01000007.1:55461-60161 GCA_003241845.1 Shackletoniella antarctica
GGCTAAGACAGCCGGATGTTGGTTACCGGTTTAAGCTTTCGAGGTGATGAGAGACGGCGAAAACGTCTTGAGCTGAGAAGCGAGTACGACCCGTTACGACGGGGAAGTGTCTGACGTCAAACTTCCAAGAAAAGCCCGAACCACGTTAATCCAGTAATGGCTCGTACCCTAAACCGACACAGGTGGGAAGGTAGAGTATACTAAGGGGCGCGAGATAACTCTCTCTAAGGAACTCGGCAAAATGGCCCCGTAACTTCGGGAGAAGGGGTACCAGCGAGAGCTGGTCGCAGTGAAGAGTCCCAGGCGACTGTTTACCAAAAACACAGGTCTCCGCTAAGTCGCAAGACGATGTATGGGGGCTGACGCCTGCCCAGTGCCGGAAGGTTAAGGAAGTTGGTCAGGCTCTTCGGAGTTGAAGCTAGCGACTGAAGCCCCGGTGAACGGCGGCCGTAACTATAACGGTCCTAAGGTAGCGAAATTCCTTGTCGGGTAAGTTCCGACCCGCACGAAAGGCGTAACGATCTGGGAGCTGTCTCGGAGAGAGGCTCGGCGAAATAGGAATGTCTGTGAAGATACGGACTACCTGCACCAGGACAGAAAGACCCTATGAAGCTTTACTGTAGCTTGGTATTGGGTTCGGGCTTTAATTGCGCAGGATAGGTGGGAGACTATGAAGTAGCTCTTGTGGGAGTTATGGAGTCACTGGTGAGATACCACTCTATTAAGGCTAGAATTCTAACTTTGACCCGTCATCCGGGCAGAGAACAGTATCAGGTGGGCAGTTTGACTGGGGCGGTCGCCTCCTAAATGGTAACGGAGGCGCGCAAAGGTTCTCTCAGGCTGGTTGGAAATCAGCCATCGAGTGTAAAGGCATAAGAGAGCTTGACTGCGAGACTGACAAGTCGAGCAGGTACGAAAGTAGGCCTTAGTGATCCGACGGTTCCGCGTGGAAGGGCCGTCGCTCAACGGATAAAAGTTACTCTAGGGATAACAGGCTGATCTCCCCCAAGAGTTCACATCGACGGGGAGGTTTGGCACCTCGATGTCGGCTCATCGCAACCTGGGGCTGTAGTCGGTCCCAAGGGTTGGGCTGTTCGCCCATTAAAGCGGTACGTGAGCTGGGTTCAGAACGTCGTGAGACAGTTCGGTCCATATCCGGTGCAGGCGTAGGAACATTGAGAGGAGTCTTCCTTAGTACGAGAGGACCGGGAAGAACGCACCGCTGGTGTACCTGTTATCGTGCCAACGGTAAACGCAGGGTAGCTAAGTGCGGAGTGGATAACCGCTGAAAGCATCTAAGTGGGAAGCCCACCTCAAGATGAGTGTTCCCATGGCATAAGCCAGTAAGGTCACGGGTAGACCACCCGTTAATAGGCGCTAGATGGAAGTCCAGCAATGGATGTAGTCGAGGCGTACTAACAGACCGAGGGCTTGACCTCATCACAGGTTCAATCAACGCAACGAATAATGGCTGTGTGCACAGCCGCACTTCTCTTCTTTCAGTTCTTCAGGGAACTTAAACAATTCAATATTGAAGCAATTAACGCTTTCCTGGTGTCTTTGGCGCTGTGGTCCCACGCTGACCCATCCCGAACTCAGTCGTGAAACGCAGCTGCGGCGAAGATAGTGAGGGGGTTGCCCCTTGTCAAAATAGCTCGATGCCAGGTTCCTATTCAAAACGCTCCCACATCCTTAAGGATGTGGGAGCGTTTTGTTTTGGGGCTGTAGATATATGCTTCTATCATCGATAAATTTGTTGCTAGCTAATGAGCCAGATATCTTTTGTCGTTGATTTGTCGGATGCTGAGGCGACTCGTCAGCTTGGGTGTCGCCTGGGGGAGGGGTGTCCGCCAGGCACGGTGCTGTTGCTCTCGGGGGATTTGGGTAGCGGGAAAACAACGCTGGTGCAGGGGTTGGGCGTTGGATTGGGGGTTAAAGAACCGATTAGTAGCCCCACCTTTACGCTGATTAATGAGTATTTTGAAGGGCGTATTCCTCTTTACCACGTGGATTTGTATCGTTTGAACCCAGAACAGGTTGGGTCTTTAGAATTAAATGGGTATTGGGATGGGACTGAGGCTATTCTGGGCATATTAGCGATTGAGTGGTCTGAACGGATGATGGACTGCCCGGAGGCAGCAATTTCTTTGGAGCTAGAGACTATTTTTGCCGGGGGGCGACGGGCTATTTTAACGGCTGATGGAGATGCTCAGATTGCGGTTTTGAAAAAGGTGATGGGTGATGGCCTATTGGTTGATGAAGTCTGAACCAGATGTATACAGCATTGAGGATTTGAAGCGCGATCGCACGGAAATCTGGGATGGTGTACGTAATTATCAGGCTCGCAACTTCCTGACCAGTATGTCATTGGGTGATAAGGCCTTTTTCTACCACTCCAATACAAAACCGCCGGCCATTGTTGGTCTGATGGAAGTTGTGGAAACTAATATTGTGGATCCGACTCAGTTTGACTCGGCCAGTAAGTACTACGATCCTAAATCATCTCCAGAAAATCCCCGATGGTATACGGTGACGGTGGGATATTTGGAAACCTTTGAGACTGGCATGACGTTAGACGATTTGCGTGAAGCGTTTACCTCCGAAGACCTTTGGGTGGTGCGGCGGGGAAATCGGCTATCGGTGTTACCAGTAGAAGATGAGGTGGCCGTAAGACTGTTGGAAATGCTTCAGACGCTCAATAGTTCCAACGGCGTGGTGTCTTAGAATCATCCTTTAACGCTGAACCTCTAGCCTAAAACCCTAACTTTCTCATCTTTATGCATCTCCCTGAAGACCCTGAAGTGCCTGTGCAGATTAACATCGTGCCGATGATTGATGTGGTGTTTGCGGTGCTGGCGTTTTTTATTCTTTCTAGTTTATTCCTAACCCGCAGTGAGGGGTTGCCAGTGGCGCTGCCGGGGGCTGAAACGGCTGAAGCTCAGGCCCAGAGGCAGGTGGTCGTGACTCTAAATGAGTCTGGGGAGCTATTTGTGGGTAATCGGGCAGTGTCTGATGAACAGCTTTTGGAGGCGATTCAAACCCTGGGAACGCTGAGCGATGGCGGTCTTGTGGTGATCCGAGCTGACCAATCGGTCAGCCACGGTCGAGTTGTGGCGGTGATGGATCGGCTGCGGACTTTGCCGGGGGTGCAGCTGGCGATCGCAACTGAAGGTAGCCAGCCCTAGACCAACCGCTCTGCGGCGGCGAAAACTCAGTGCCTGGGTTGCAGAACATCTAGATTCAATAATTTGTGAGTCGCAGCTAGTCTATGGCCTATAGTCACGGCTGAAACTAAAAACAAAAGTAATGCAGGCTCAGGATTATGGTGCTACAGCTGATGGCCCTGCCGGTGAGGCTGATAGAACTGGTGCAGTTGGTACTGGTGCCGCTGTGTTTTGTGTTGGCCTGGACGTTGGTTGGGCTGATCGCGTGGAACCTGATGATGGCGGCTCGAGATGCGGTGGCTCGGGCAACGGAGATGCATAAAATTCCCTGTGCAGAATGTCGCTATTTCACCAATGACCACCGGCTGAAATGTCCGCTACATCCTAAGATTGCCCTAACAGAGGCAGCCATTGACTGCGCCGACTTTGAGCACACAGGCATGATGTAGACCAGTAGAAGAAGTCTTTTGGGTTTTTTAGGATTGCTCTTGAGTCAGAGGAATGACCCGAGAGATGGCCTCTTTGATGAAAGCCTGCATGAGGACATCGCGTTGATTAAGGCGAAATTGCTGTTCAACTACGACACCCATGCCGCCGTCGCCCCAGTTCTGGTTTTGGCGAAAGTATTCGACAAAGCTTTTGCCGGCGATGCGGGTAAGGTAGGCGCCGCTGGCTCCCTTGAGGGCGCGCCCGGCGACCATGGTGGCCAGGTTGGTTTGTAGCCCGAGGGCCAGGATGTCTACGGTGCCTTTGACTAGGCCTAGGCCGGTGAGGGTTTTGGCGACCGATAGGGCCAGGGCTTTGCCTTCTTCTAGGCTGACTTCAAAGCCGTAGACCTTGCTGAGCTCGACCACCATTTGGGCGTTGATGGCAGCGGTGGCGAGAAAGTCTAGGCCAGGGAGCGGAGTGACGGCGATCGCCCCCGCCCCCAGCCACTGGTAGCGGTCGAT
Organism: Shackletoniella antarctica; assembly: GCA_003241845.1. Classification (GTDB taxonomy): domain Bacteria; phylum Cyanobacteriota; class Cyanobacteriia; order Phormidesmidales; family Phormidesmidaceae; genus Nodosilinea; species Nodosilinea antarctica. Next base: position 59,576 of record QBMN01000007.1, read on the forward strand.
GATGGCGTCGGCCTGGGCCTGGCGCTCGCTGTCGATTAGCTGGCGGGCAGAGTTGCCGATTTGCTGAGTTTGCAGCAGCAGGTTATCGGCAATCAGAGTTTCGCCATCTTGGCGGAGCAGGTCAGCCAGGCGCGCTTTGAGGGGCAACAGGTTAGGGCGCATTTGCAGCCAGCCGCCGCCGACTTGGGGGAGGGGCTGCGGCAGAGCGGCGACGGCAACCACATCGTCGGGGCTGAGGGTGGGGGCAACGCGCGATCGCAGTTTTTCTAACAGTATCTCTAGATCGGCCTGGGGGTAGCGATCGGCTTTGTTGAGCACCAGCACCAGTCGTTTACCCATGGTCGTCAGCCCCTGGAGTACTTTGTACTCGCTTTGGCGCAGGTCATCGTCAACGACAAAAAAAATTAAATCGGCCCCGGCGGCAGTTTCTCGGGCCGCTTGTTCTCGCTCTGTACCGGCTACGCCAGCCTCAGCAATGCCGGGAGTGTCAATGAGTTGAATTTGTCTAGAAATCTTGGGTAACTGCCAGGTGTAGGTTTGATCGGTTTGGGTAGTGCCCATGGCCGCCCCCACTTCGCCCACGGGC
>QBMN01000080.1:0-8804 GCA_003241845.1 Shackletoniella antarctica
GGCCAATCTCGGGGTGGGAGTGGAGCCAGGCTAGTAGGGCATCGAGGCTGGGCTGATCGCCCGCCACGGTGGCATTCAGCCCCTCGCTGGCCAGCAGAATGGTGCCCCGCAGCCCCCAGCCCAGACAGCGCGCCAACAGCTCGACTCGCAATGCCCCTGGCTCGCTCAGCGGCGCAAATTTGTAAAAGGTGGCGATCGCCCAGGCCATGACAACATTTTGATCAGCAGGCTTCAATTATAGAAGGTGATGTTGACACGCCCCAGCCCGCGCGGGGGGTTTAGAATGGGGCCAAACCCAATCTAAGGCCCGTTGGGCTAAACCTTTCAGCTCTAGACAATGGGCTATCGATTTTAGCTCTGAGGTCGCCTATCCTCAAGGCTTTTGGGACTTGTGTCAGGCCACCAGCCGTCAACAGCTCCCGCCTAAAGCCGCCGCAAAACCTGGGGCAGCAACTCCCCCGGCAGTTTTGACAGCACCGTCTGCTGCCCAGCGATACCGAAGATTTCAAAGTTTAGGTGGGCGTTGTACACCAGGGCCGTGGTCAACACCTCCATCTGCTGGGGCTGGTCGTGCCACCCCTGGTAGGCCAGCAGGTAGTGGTCTAGGGCCATTGCGAGATGGCGCTGGCGGGCCTCGCTCTGGTTAGCGGGCAGCGCCTGGGCCAGCTGGTCGTGCACCACCCCGGCGCTGTGGCAGGTGGCCCACAGGTCAAACCCCAAGGCCGGGGGCGGCGACGCTTGCAGGGCGACCTCGGCAGCGGTGAGGGCAGTTTCGTAGGCGGCGATCGCCTGTTGCAGCATAGTCAGGCGACTTTCAAGCGCTACAGCGGGCTGCTGGGCCAGATCCCAGTAGGCGGTGCCCAGGTTGTTGGCGGTGGCGGCACAACCCGCTGGGGCGACGGCAGCGGTGCGGTATTGCAGAGCGGCCTGGTAGGCGGCGATCGCCCGCTCTAGTAAAAACACCGGCTGCTGGTGCTGGGCCAGGCTCCAGTAGGCAATGCCCAGGTTGTTTTGAATCATGGCGTACTCAAGCGGGGCGGCCAGGGCCTCGCGGTATGCCAGGGCCTCGCCATAGGCGGTGATGGCCTGGGCCAGGTGATGCTGGGGCTGACTGTGCTGAGCCAGTCGCCAGTGAACTGCCCCCAGACTGTTTTGCAGGTTGGCGTAGTCAATGGGCGATCGCTCGGCCAAGCTGTGCTTCAGCGCATTTTCGTAGGCCTCCACCGCCTGGGCTAGGCAGGGGGCGGGGTCGTCTAGGCCAGCCAGCAGCCCGTAGACCGTGCCCAGGTTGCCGTAGATCCGCCCCAGGGTATCGGCGGGAATAGTGCTCTGGCCACCGTTAAGGGCTTGCTCGTAGGTGCTCACGCTGCGGCGCAGCCAGGGGGCTGGGTCAGCGGTGGCGGGGTGCTGGCCCTGGAGCCAGTAGAGGCTGGCCAGGTCGTTGAGGGCATCACACCAGTCGGTGCTGCCCTCGGGCAACCCGGCGATCGCCCGGTCGTACACCGCCGTAGCAAAATCGAGCAGGCTGGGGTCAGCGGCCTCGCTCGCCACGCGATCGCGCCCCAGCTGTCCCAGGGCCAGATAGGCCCGCGCTAGGGTCAATGGCCCCGCCTGCTGGTCAACCAGGCCCTGAATATAGCGCCACAGGTTCACCAGTTCAGCATCTTGGGCTAGGTCGGGGGGCAGTTTGAGGGCACCCACCGGTCGCAGCGCCGAGCGACTATCGGGGGGATTGGGGAGACTATCGGGTGCTGGCTCTGCTGGGGCTGGTTTTACCTGTTGCAGGGCCGCCAGAGTCTCCGCCGCCGTAGCCCCCACCGGCGGCATAATGACGCTTGAGAATGCCCCTTGTTCTAGAACGGCATAACCCTGGGGGGCTCTGTTTTCTGAACTACCTGAACTACCTGAACTACCTGAACTACCTGAACGGTTAGAATTCTCGGTTAAATCTTGACCCAGTAGGGCGGAAAGGCTGAGCGGTGGCCGTTGAGCAGCCGTTTTCTCTGGGTTTGTTTTTCGGGGGGCTGTTTTAGCTGGGGCAGGGGGTAGAGATGGCCCAGGGGCAACCGCTTGAGCGGCAGGCTTTTCAAAGGTAGAGAGATCGTCCCGCAGAACTTGCCAGAGATCGGCGGGGGCGACGGTCGAGCTGGTTTGAGCTGGAGGAGCATCGGTCTTGGGCGGCGGGGTAGCTGGGGAGTTGGGTTCGCCCACAAACTCAAACAGGCCGCTGCGCGATCGCCAAAACCCCGGCACCGACTGGCGAATTTTGCCCAGCCAGGGGCGCGGCACCCACACCACCAGGCGACAGTCGAGCTGGGTGAGCAGCGCATCGACCCGGATCAGCGAGGCCAAAAACCGATTTTGCACGGTGGGCGACTGGCGGGTGAGCTGGTCAATACCCACAATTTGAAACACGGGCGTGGTGGGCAGGCTGCTCTGAAGTCGGCGCTGCTGCTTGAGCCACAGCAACACCTCGCGCACCAGGTCGGGGCGATCGCCGCTCAGCCGCAGGGTCACTAGGATCAGCTGCCGCGCCCGCACCTCCGGGGCTACCGGCACCGTATCGGGCAGGGGGCTAAAGTTGGCCTCTAACCGCTGGGCCAGCTGCTCTTGCAGGGCCGCATCATCGCACACCGCCAGCAGCAACTGTCGCCGCAGGTTGAGCTGCAGGGCCAGGCGCAGCTCTTGGTAGGCTTCCTGGTTGTGCCCCAGGTAGGTTTGAGAATTCAAAGACACAGCAGCGGTCACGGTGGGTAAGATGCAGGCGGCATGATAAAACTAGCTAACATGAACTAGTTCGCAATGGCCAGGGATCAACCCAAACGCCATCGCCCCGCCCCCTTCCATTACACTTCACACTAGGCCAATCGTTTCAGGACAACCCAATCATTTTCAGCCCCGATGACTGTTTCCCCAACCACCCAGGCGGCGCTGTCTTCCCTTGAGCTGGCTATTTTAGGTCAGCTGCTGGCGGCTGGCGGCACCTGTGACACCCTGACCGCACTGCCCATCAAGAAAAGAAGTTCCCTGCGCCAGCGGATTAGGGCTTGCCAGCAGCTTCAGGCCAAAGGCTGTCTCACTTACAGCGAAGATATCGCCCAGTTTGGCCTCACCCTCACCGGCAAAACCCTGCTCAAGCTCGATCTTTCGGTGTGGCCCGTCACCCCCGACGAGCTGATGATCTTGCGATCGTGCCAGGGGGGCCGCATTGGCCCCAGCCAAATCCATCGGCGGGTGTCGGTGGGCGATCGCCAGCGACTGCTAGAGAGGTTGGCAGAACAGGGGCTGATTGTGGTGTACGGGCGGGCGATCGTCAACCTGAGCCTCACTCCTGAAGGCCGCCACTACTTTGAAAATGAATAGATAAAGCCGAATTCATCATTGTCAGTAAGGGCAGCGCCAAAATTATGACCAACGAGCGTAACCTATAGACAGACCAAATTAGCTCCACACGCCTCAGAATGGCCTTATTCATGAATCGCAAGCCCATGAATCGCAAGCCCATGAGTCGCAAGCCCATGAGTCGCAAGCCCATGAACCGCAAACATGTCGTAACGCTAGCCCAGGCTCATCGGCGCGATCTTGAATTGCTTGGGGTCAAAACATTAGAATTATTTGGCTCAGTGGCCCGTGATCAGGCCCGTCCCAATAGCGATGTCGATTTTTTGGTTGAATTTGCCATCGAGCCAACCCTATTTGATGTCTTTCGAGTGCAGCACTATCTCGAAGACCTTTTAGGCTGTGCCGTAGACATGGGAACCCGTGCAGCGCTCAAAGCCCACCTCCGCGAACCCGTCACAAAGGATGCTGTTCGTGTCTTCTAGAGACTGGCTGCTTCGCATTCATGACATCTTGACCGCAATCAGTGCTATTTAGGCCCGCACCTCAGTCATCAGCTTTGAAACATTTGAAGATGACGAAACCATCCTTAAGGCGGTGCTCTACGACTTCATCATTATCGGTGAAGCCTCAGCCAACATTCCTGAAGCGATTCAACAGCACTATTCTGACCTCCCCTGGCGCTTAATGAAAGACATGCGCAATGTAGCGGCCCACGAATACTTTCAGCTAGATATACCCACCATTTGGAGAACAATTCACCGCAGCCTACCGCCTCTAGTCGAGCCGTTGGAGACGCTCCTTGAGTCCGAGCAGCCACCGTAGCTAACTATGAGAGCCAGACACCAGCACTCGCCAGGCACACCGGGAAAGGATGCTCCTCGTTTTCCCCATTCCCCCTCACCGCTCTCATCCACTCCCCCACCCCGCCTTCCACGGTTCGGTATCCCCTCCTTCAGAGAAATGGCCTGAGCAAGCACTATAGATATAGCTGTCAAGCCGGAGCAAAGAAAATATGGGAAAAGTAGTTGGAATCGACCTGGGCACCACAAACTCAGTGGTTGCCGTCATGGAAGGGGGTAAGCCCACCGTTATCGCTAACGCCGAAGGCTTTCGCACCACCCCCTCGGTAGTTGCCTACGCCAAAAACGGCGATCGCCTCGTTGGCCAGATCGCCAAGCGCCAGGCGGTCATGAACACCGAGAATACTTTTTATTCAGTCAAGCGCTTTATTGGTCGTCGCTACGACGAAGTCGGCACCGAGTCAACCGAAGTCGCCTACAAAGTGATGAATGTGGGCAACAACGTCAAAATTGACTGCCCTCAGGCGAAACAGCAATTTTCGCCCGAAGAAATTTCGGCCCAGATTTTGCGCAAGCTGGCCGACGATGCCGGTAAGTACCTGGGCGAGAAAGTCACCCAGGCCGTCATCACCGTGCCCGCCTACTTCAACGACTCCCAGCGCCAGGCCACCAAAGACGCCGGCAAAATCGCGGGTCTAGAAGTGCTGCGCATCATCAACGAGCCTACGGCGGCTTCGCTGGCCTACGGCCTCGATCGCAAGAGCAACGAAACCATCCTGGTGTTTGACCTGGGCGGCGGCACCTTCGACGTCTCCATTCTTGAAGTAGGCGATGGCGTGTTTGAGGTGCTGGCCACCTCCGGCGACACCCATCTGGGCGGCGACGACTTTGACAAAAAGATCGTTGACTTCTTGGCTGCTGAGTTTCAGAAGCTCGAAGGCATCGACCTGCGCAAAGATAAGCAGGCCCTCCAGCGCCTCACCGAAGCCGCTGAGAAAGCCAAAATCGAGCTTTCTAACGTCACTCAGTCAGAGATCAACCTGCCTTTCATCACCGCCACCCAAGACGGCCCCAAGCACCTAGAAATGAGCCTGACTCGGGCCAAGTTCGAAGAGCTGTGCGCCGATCTGATTGATCGCTGCCGCATCCCCGTCGAGCAGGCGATGAAAGATGCCAAGATCGCCAAGAGCGCCATTGACGAAGTGGTGCTGGTGGGCGGTTCCACCCGCATCCCCGCCATCAAAGATGTGGTCAAGCGCACCCTCGACAAAGAACCCAACGAAACCGTCAACCCCGACGAAGTAGTAGCGGTGGGTGCCGCCATTCAGGGCGGCGTGCTGGCCGGTGAAGTCAAAGACATTCTGCTGCTAGATGTCACCCCGCTGTCTTTGGGGGTCGAAACCCTGGGCGGCGTGATGACCAAGCTGATCACCCGCAACACCACCATCCCCACTAAAAAGTCGGAGGTGTTCTCTACGGCCCAAGACGGCCAAACCAACGTGGAGATCAAAGTGCTCCAGGGCGAGCGCGAAATGGCCAGCGACAACAAGAGCCTGGGTAACTTCCAGCTCTCGGGCATTCCCCCCGCGCCCCGTGGCGTGCCCCAAGTCGAGGTGATCTTTGACATTGACGCCAACGGCATTCTCAATGTCACCGCCAAAGACAAGGGCACCGGCAAAGAGCAGACCATCACCATCTCGGGGGCCTCTACCCTCGACGACAACGAAGTCGAACGCATGGTGAAAGATGCCGAAGCCAACTCCGCCATCGACAAAGAGCGGCGCGAGCACATCGACCTCAAGAACCAGGCTGACTCGCTCACCTACCAGGCCGAGAAGCAGCTGGCCGACATGGGCGACAAAGTGCCCGCCGCCGATAAAGAAAAGGCCGAAGGCCAAATCGCGGCGCTGCGCACCGCCATTGAAGCTGAGGATTTTGACACTATCAAAACCCTCACCGGCGAACTGCAACAAACCCTCTACGGCATCAGCACCAACCTGTACCAGCAGGCCAGCGGCGATGCTACTGGCGAGGCTCCCGGCCCCGACGCCACCCCCAGCGACAGCGCTGGCGGCGACGACGTGATCGATGCCGAGTTTTCTGAACCCGGCTCTAACTAAGCGGGCATCTAGCCCACGACTCTGCTCTGGCTAGCTAAGAGGCGGATAGCGTTAACGCTATCCGCCTTTTTTTGTTGTTTGTTGGTGTGCATGAGTGGTGCATTGCTAGCGCGTAGGCAAGGCCGCGCCTTAGCGCTATGCACTCTACTAAACTCAAATTCTGCCTCTGAAGGGCAGCCCGGCTATAGTAGTAGGCAAGTTTTGCTACTAGCCCCAGCCCCGCCCCACGGAGCGCCCATGCTGGCCGACAGCCCCTACAGCTACGACGTATTTATCTCCTACAGCACCCGAGACAAAGCCTGGGTGCGGGGCGAACTGCTGGAAACCCTAGAAAATGCTGGTTTAAAGGCCTGCATTGACTTTCGCGACTTTAGTGTTGGGGCACCGTCAGTCATCGAAATCGAACGGCTGATGGAAGCCAGCCGCCGCGCCCTGGTAGTGCTTACTCCAAACTACCTTGCTAGCGAGTGGACGAAGTTTGAGACCCTGCTGCTGCAAACCGATGATCCGGCCAACGAGACACTGCGGCTGCTTCCTATTCTCCAAACCCCTTGCGATATTCCAAAACGGCTCAAAATCTTCACATACATCGATTTCACTGAACCCGATGATCTAGAGTTTGCCTGGACTCGTCTACTCACCGCCCTAGGTAGACCGCCCCAGCCTGAACCTGCTCCAGAAACCCCGCCCCAGTGGTTTTTGGCTCACCCCTACGGCATGCCGCCCAACTTCACCGGGCGCAAAGCCGAGCTGCAAACCCTCAGCAATTGGCTATCGGGTACTCAGCACCCGCTGTTTGTGCTGCGTGCCCTGGGTGGCTTTGGCAAAAGCGCCCTCACCTGGCACTGGATCACTCACCAGGTAAATGCTCAGCAGTGGCCCCAGGTGGTGTGGTGGAGCTTTTATGAAGCCTCTGCCGACTTCAACAGTTTTTTGAGAGAAACCCTGCACTATCTAACCGGGCAATCTCCCGAAGGAATAGGGTCAAGACAACAGCTAGACGCTTTGCTGAGGTATCTAGAACAGCACCCGGTGTTGATGTTGATGGATGGCTTTGAGCGCGAACTGCGGGCCTACAGCGGCATGGACGCTGCATACCAGGGGGATGAGCCATCTTCAGTTCAGAAAAATTCAGAGGATGAGGATCGCAACTGCGTCAATATCCAGGCTGAAACCTTTCTACGTGGCTTGGCTAGCCTGCCAAACCTGCGGGGGAAAGTGCTGATGTCTACCCGGCTACGCCCCCGCCCGGTAGAGCTACATGGCGGCACACTGCTAGCGGGCTGCTACGAAAAAGAACTGACCGCAATGCAGCCCGATGATGCGGTGGAGTTCTTTGGTCGCCAGGGCATTGTGGGGAATCGGGGCGAGATTGAGCAGGCCTGCGGCAACTATGGCTTTCACCCCCTCAGCCTGCGGCTGCTGGCGGGCTATATTGCCCAAAATTTTGAATATCCGGGGGATATTCGTGCAGCGGACAACTTGGATGTGACGGGCGATCTGGTGCAGCGGCGCAACCATGTGCTGGAGCGCTCGTATGAGAACTTGTCTGAGATTGGGCAGCAATTGCTGGGGCGCATGGCGTGTTTTCGCAGCCCGGTGGCCTATAGGGTGCTGGAGGCGATTGAGGCTGGTGATGCAGAGAACCCCGGTAGGGCGCATAGCAGTGCTATGCCCCTACGGCCCCTACAGGCCAATCTGCGCGACCTGATCAACCGAGGGTTGGTGCAGCAAGACAATCGCACTCAGCGACCGGGGCAGCGGGTGGCCACCTTTGACCTGCACCCGATTGTGCGGCGCTATGCCTATGGCCGCATGACTGGCGCTGACCGCACCACCGCCCACGGCCAACTGCGCGACTACTTTGCAGCGGTGCCTGCCTCAGAAAAAGTGACTACTCTGGATGACCTGACCCCGGTGATAGAGCTGTATCACCACATGGTGCGGTCGGGTCAGTACGACGAGGCCGAGGTTTTGTTTTACGAGCGCATCAACAAGGCGACCTACTACCAACTGGGGGCTTACCAGCTACAAATTGAACTGCTGCGCGCCCTCTTTCCCCAGGGGGAAGACCAGCCTCCGCAGCTCAAAACTGAGCGCGATCAGGCGTGGACGCTGAACGCGCTGGCGAATAGCTACAGCCTGAGTGGGCAGCCGAGGTCAGCGGTGCCGTTGTTTGAGCAGCACAATAGTCTGCAAGAAAAAGCTGGTCACAAGAAAAATCTAGCTGTCGGCCTGGTAAACCTGGCTTCTATGGCACAACTCCATATTGGTGCACTGGAAGCTGCGGAGGGCAACCTGCGCCGCAGCATTGCCCTTTGCCAAGAGATTGAGTATGAGTTCCAAGAGGCGAGCGGGCATGCGGAATTAGGGCGGCGGCTGGCCTATCGGGGAGCTTGGGTAGAAGCAGAGAGGGAGTTGGCTACAGCGCTGGAATTGTTTAAGAAGGGGAACAGTATTCAGAGTCAAGGCATTATCTGGGCTTTCCGTTCTTTGGCTGCGTTGCTGCAGGTGCGGGCGGGGGAGGGCCAGGCAGCGGAAG
>QBMN01000080.1:8814-20413 GCA_003241845.1 Shackletoniella antarctica
CCGACTACCCTGTTGAACGAGACTACGTCCGCGCCCACTGGCTTTTGGGGGCCGCCCACCGGGTCAACGGCAACCTGCCCCAAAGCGACACCCACCTCAGCGAGGCCCTCACCCGCTGCCGCACCATCAATGCTGTAGATGCCGAAGCCGATATTCTTCTCGACCTGGCCCGGCTGCGGGCCGACCAGGGGCAGGTTGCTGAAGCGATTTCTCTAGCTCAAGCGGCGCTGGCCATTACCGATCGCAGCGGCTACGTCCTCCAGGGTGCCGACGTGCAGCTATTCTTAGCCCAGCAGGCCCTAGCCCAGGGCGATCGCGCCCAGGCTCTAACCCACGCCCAACTCGCCCGCCAGCTCGCCACCTGCGACGGCGGCGACTACGTCTACCGCGTCGCCTACGACGAAGCCGGGGCACTGCTAGCGCAGCTATCCCACCCCGAGAGTTGCTAGCATTGCTCTACAGCAGGGCACACCCCACCCACAAACCGAGCGATCGCCTGGCCATGCAAAGCATCTCAATCAAAGACGAATACGCCGAAATTTTTAGCACCCTGGGCGACTTGCAGGCCACCATCGACGCGGCCCTGCAACGGTATGCCATTGAGAAAATTACTCAGAAGATCAACGAGCTCAGGCAGCAAGACGATGGCTACGCGGCCAAATACGGCATGGGTTATGCCGACTTCTCTACCAAGGCATCTACAGATATCGAGTTTGTCAACCATGTAGAACACTCCATCGAGAAAACCTGGGAGATTGACCTAGCCAACTGGGAGTTTTGCCACCGGGGGATCGACGATTGGATGCAGAAATTAAAACTTCTTTCCAAATAACTGCCTCAAACCCATGACTCAAACCTATCGAGCTATTCTCAAAGGTAATCAGATTACCTGGCTAGGCGATCGCCCTGAGCTGGGCGAAGCTGAGGAGATAGACATTGTGGTTGTCAAATCGTCGTCGCCGCCTTCCCAAGCTGAGCAGCGGCAAAAGTTAGCGACTATTTTGGCTCAACTGGCGACGGTTAGGCCATTTCAGAAGATCCACGATCCGGTGGCTTGGCAACAAGAGCAGCGACAAGATCGAGCCTTACCCTTTAGAGACAGTTGATGCCGATCGACAGCAACATCATCATCTACGCAACAGAGCCAGAGTACGACCATCTACGGCAACTTATCGTGGATAGTTCACGGCTTAATACTCGTAACCCACAATACTCAAGACTTTGAGTGGATTACTGGTTTAGAGTTGCTCGATCCGCTCATAAACTAACGGGTTGATTTGCTACAGCAGCAGCTCCAGCGACAGCCCAAAGCGACTGTCTTGGCCAAAGCGGGAGTTTTGCAGCTGAAAATCGGTGCCCAGCCGCAGCTGCCGGGTCACCGCATAGCCGATCGCCAGACTGGTAATGCCCACCTCACTCTCGCTGCCCGGTGCCACCCACCGCTGGCTCAGGGCCAGGTCAGCCCCGCCGCCCCGCGACGGCACCAGCATCAGGCGCAGCCCCACATCTAGCCCGTCGGTTTGGTAGGCTGGGGTGCTGAGAGACCGATAGCCCACCGTAGGCGCAATATTTACGTAGCCCCCCAGGGGCAGCAGATAATACCGCGCTTCGCCCCCGTAAGCCTCGCGCTGACCATTCCAGCTGCGGCTGTAGTCGGCGCTGGCGGTGAGACCCGTGCCAGGAATGACAAAAGCGTCTTCGATCGCAACCGCAACCCCGCCAATCTGGCCGTTAGAAGGAAACTGGGCGTAGCCCGCCCGCAGCCGGGTGCGAAAGCTGGGCCGGTGGCGAATCTCATCGGCGACATCGGGGATCTCTTCTAGCCAGCGCTGGAGGGTGGGGCTGCCTTCAATAATGGCGGGGTCAAGGTCGAGGCTGGGCGCTACGGCCTCAGGGTCGAGGGCTAGAGCCTCGGGCGGGGCAGCGGCTGGGGCGAGACTTGTCGCCGGAGTAGCCGCGTCAAAGGAAACCGCGCAGGGTTGTTCTAGCGTGTGTGGGCAAAGAGCTAGGCTAGTCGCCGTTGGGCTGGGGGGAGTTTCGAGATCACGAGCTTCCAGGACGACAGTGGCTGGTGCCACCTCTTCAACGAGACTGGGCTGGGCTTCAAGGGCGATCGCCCTTTGCCCAATGCCCAGTACCACCAGGCATCCACCCAGGCGCAGCAGTTGGATTGTTGATGACACCACTCGGCGGCTCCCAGCTCACACAATAGTCCTATGCATCTTACCGTCTTCACCCAGCGGTGCAGCCCAGCTGTGGGCCTGCAAAAAAAGCGACCCGACTCAAAGAGCAAGGCCGCTGGGGGAAACGAGGATAGCGATCCGGTAAATAGCTAAACCTGATCCAAGTCCAGGAGTGGAGTTCTGCCTGTGAGAAGACTACAGATCCCGAACTGGACTTGGCACAACAGCCTCTAACGCACCTGACCCCGCTCTACCATGGTGTCGATCGGCTTCATAAAGTAGAGCTGTACGATCTGCCAGCCAATGGTGGCAATGTGGGGCAGTTTTTGCAGGAACTGCAAGGGCTTGGGCAGGTTCGACTCAGCAACCTGGGCCAGCTTGGCGTTGGCAGCGGCAGCGACATCGAGCCGCTTAAAGAAGCTGGGGTGCTCGACATTCAGCGTGATCGGGAAGACGCGACCGGCGGTTTTGTTAGTCTTCTCAATCACTTCGATATCGTACTCCCGAGCATCCAGGCCCAATGAACCATAGAAACCGCTAGACCGGAGGTCGTTGAGGTACATGGTGGCAAACACCGACAGCAAAAAGAAGCGGCACCACAGCCGGGCCTTCCAGTCGTTGAGAATTTGGGGCTGGGATTTCATTAGGGCCGAGAAAAAGTCGCCGTGGCGGTTTTCGTCTTGGCACCAGTTCTCAAAGAAGCGGAAGATCGGATAGATTTCGTTCTCAGGGTGAGACTCGAGGTGGCGGAAGATGGTGATGTAGCGCCAGTAGCCAATCTTCTCCGACAGGTAGGTGGCGTAGAGGATGAACTTGGGCTTAAAGAAGGTGTAGTCTTTGCTCTTGGTCAAAAAGCCCAGGTCTAGCTGCATGTTGAAGTCAGCCATGGCCTTGTTGAGAAAGCCCGCGTGGCGAGCTTCATCGCGCGATATTAGCTCGAAGCACTCGCCCAGCACGGGGTTTTTGCCCTTGAGGCGACGGCTCAGTTCTTTATAGAGCAAAAACCCCGAGAACTCAGAGGTGCAAGAGCGCTCCAAAAACTCCACAAACACCTGCCGAGTTTCGCCGCTAATGCAGTCCCAAGACTGGTCAAAGACCTCGCTGCGGACGAAGTGGTGACGGTTGTAGTCAGCCCGCAACTCGTCGAGGATAGCGAGCATCTCGGCTTCGTTGATCGAGATGTCCATAGCGGCCATCTCGTCAAAGTCGGTGGTGTAAAACCGAGGGGTGAGAATGGTGTCCTTGGCGGGAGCCTTGACCTCTGGGCGAGTCTCTTGATATTCAAGCTTTTTAAGGGAATCTACCATGAGTCCTTAGATGGCGCGGTGGACGTGGGCCGGGCTGTCCCCGGCGGAGCTGACGGCTGAGATAGCAGTTCAGTCTAAACTCAAGATATATTCTACCCTGAGAGCAAAAAGAATTGGGCTACTTCTACCAACCATTAAACGTCAGTTTACCAGGGCTTTTGGGGCAGGCGGGGGCGCTTTAAGTTTTGCAACAAAGTTTGCGCCAGAATCTTTGAACAGTTAACGCCTAGCGAGGGCCTTGCGGGCCGATTCCGCCGATCAATTCTCCGTGCCAATTTATTGTCAATTCATTAAGTAGAGCAGTTTCTGGCGATCTCCCTGGGCACCCTGGTAGCCAGAGCCGATACTCTTGGGCGGGAGAATGCTATGGCGATCGCAGGATTTATTTTTATTGCAGCCGGGGCCGTGCTCTGGTGGGTGCAGCGCCGCCAGCAAGACCGATGTAGCCAGCTGAAGCTGGCCCGCGCCTGCCAAGCGGCAGAGCTAGAAACCACCGCCGCCGCTGTCGCCCAAGAAATCGGCGGCGGCGACTGGCGCGACTACGTATGGCTGCGGGGCACCCCAAAGACAGAGACACCCCTGACCTCAGAGCTCAAGCAGCTGCCCTGCATCTGCTACACCACCACAGTGGTGCGCGAGTACGAGGAAACCGTGCGCGAAAAAGACAGCGACGGGCGCGTTACTAGCCGCACCCAGCGCGGCTCAGAAACCGTCAGCGAGTATAGCCAGCGCATTCCCTTTGACCTGATAGACAACTCTGGGCAGGTGCGGGTAGATCCTGAAGGGGCCAAGATCGAGTCGGTGGAAGTGCTCAACGAGTTTCGCCCCGACAGCCCCGCCGGGGGCCTGCTCTCCTACGGGTCATTTTCTCTAGCGCTGGGCAGCGATGGCGGCCACGGGGACCGCAGAACCCTAGGCTATCGCTACAAGGAAACCGTGCTGCCGCTAGATCGCCCCGTGCTGGTAGTGGGTACGGCGAGCGATAGTACCGGCACCATCGCACTCGAACAGCCCACCCAAGCCGGTCAGCCTTACATCATCACGCTGAAATCCCACGAGGCCATTACCAAAAGCGTTGACCAGAGCGCCAAGATTGCGTTTTGGTCTATGGTGGGGTGCCTAGGGGTAGGGGTGGTGCTGTTTGTGGCGGCGATTGTAGCTTGACCTGGGCTTGGCCTGAGGTTGAGTCTCTCTAGAACCTGGGCACCCTAGGCTCACACAGCGCCGAAATCTTCCCCAAGAGCTGACCATGGCTGAGACCAAAGGCAATTTCTCTACCCCAAATATCCCCGCTCCAGATATCTTTGCCTCAGATACCCCTGGCCAAAATATCCCCGCCCTAGATATTACGGTGGCCATCCCTACCTATAATGGGGCCAAACGCTTGCCCCAGCTATTAGAGCGCTTGCAGGCCCAGGTCAACACCGCTGGGCTGCGGTGGGAAGTGCTAATTGTTGACAACAACAGCCAAGACAATACCGCCGAGGTCATTGAGCATTATCAGGCGGTAGGCGGCTTAGGCGTGCCCCTGCGCTCCGCCTTTGAGCCTCGCCAGGGGGCGGCCTTTGCCCGTCAAACAGCCATCCAAGCGGCCCGAGGAGAGTGGGTTGGCTTTTTAGACGACGACAACCTACCCGAGGTGAATTGGGTCGCCGAGGCCGTCGATTTTGGTCGTCGCCATGGCCAGGTGGGTGCCTTTGGTGGCCGCATTGAGGGGTGCTACGAAACCACCCCACCAGAGGGGTTTGAGCAGATCAAAGCCATGCTCGCCATTCGCGATCACGGCCCCGAGGTGATTTCCTTTGAGCCAAAGAAACTGCGGTTGCCGCCCGCCGCTTCTCTCGTTATTCGCAGGCAGGCCTGGATCGATTGCGTACCCACCGAACCCGCCCTCGCCGGAAAACTGCCCGGTGTGTTCATCCAGGGCGATGATTACGAGCCGTTGCTCTACATTGACAAGGGAAACTGGCAGATTCTCTATAATCCGGCGCTCAAAACCTATCACCAAATTGCCCGGCAGCGATTTGAGCGTGAGTATTTGCTGACTCTAGCGCGGGGATGCGGCCTGTCTACCTGTCAGCTAGCGCTCATAGCCGACGATAGCTGGTGTAGGCCCCTGGTTGCCCTGCGCGTATTTGTCGGTAGTCTGCGGCGGTTAACCGCCCACCTGCTGCACAGCAGAGGCAAGGCCAACGCCGACCTGGCGGCGGCGGTTCAGCTTCAGTTTCACCTGGGCAGTTTACTCAGCCCTCTATACGTACGCCGCTGGGTACGTTTGCCCCTGAGGCTGGTGCCAAAGGAGTAGTAGCCCCACAATGCCAAATATATCTGTTGTCGTCCCGGCCTATAACGCTGCCACCACCATTGGGGAGACGATCGCATCAGTTCTAGCTCAGACCTACGCTGACTTTGAGTTGATCGTTATCAACGATGGCTCCCAAGATGCGACCCTAGATGTTGTTCGTCAGTTCACAGATGAACTGACAGATGAACTGACAGATGAACGCATTAAGGTCTTCTCCTACGCCAACTCAGGCCCGCAAAAAAGCCGCAACCGAGGCATTGACCAAGCCCTTGGCCAATACATTTCGTTTGTCGATGCCGACGACCTCTGGACGCCTGAAAAATTAGAGCTACAGCTGCGAGCGCTTGAGGCCCAGCCAGAGGCATCGGTCGCCTACAGCTGGGTAGATGGCATTGATGAAACCAATAAAATTACTCGATTAGGCCAGCGTTCTACCCTAGAAGGCGATGTTTTTGAAGCGCTATTGCTCAACAATTTTTTGGGCAATGGGTCAAATCCACTAATTCGAACAGCGGCGCTCAGGCAGGTGGGCGGGTTTGATCTGGCCATTTTGGCCGGGCAAGATTGGGATATGTGGTTAACCCTAGCCACCCACTATGGCTTCGTGGTGGTGCCCAGGGTGCAGGTGTTTTATCGCAAGGTTTCAAACTCAACCTCTTGGTCTAGTAACCTACGGCGGCAGGAGCAGGGCCTGATGCAGGTCATGGCCAAACATCTAGATAGCCGCAGCGAACTGACCGCTTCTAAGCATAGATACTTAGCCTTTTGCTACCGATATCTGCTGTTTGAGTGCTTTGAGAAATGCCCGCCAAACTTCAGCAATGGATTGCTTTCGCTGAGATTTTTTTTCAAAGCGGTTTACCTAGAACCCCGCTGGTGGGCCAAACGATATCACCTGATTGTGACTGTCATGATTAAGTCCATCGCCTACCTTTTGAGGTTTAAAAGGTACCCCTGTTAAGGTGGCCCAGACCGCAGGTCGGGATCGCCAGATTGGCCGCTGAGCCTAGGACTGAAAGTCCCAGGCTCCAAGCAGAAATCCTCTGAAGAGGATTGGGGGCCGACTCAGTCTGCTTTAGCAGACTTGAGCGAGGAGCCAGGGAGTTCACTCCCTGGTGGTCGGAGCCGAAGACCGGCAAATCATCACCGTTCTGGAGATTTTGCTGTATTCGACAGCCACCTTAATAGGGGTAGTTTAGAAGGCTAAGCCCAGTGGGCAAGGCCAGTTTGGGCTAGCCTATTAGCGCCTGGGGCGCGGTGGGTCGGCATCGTCGCCCTGCTCTAGCTTGTAGGCGTTGAGCAGCTGGGTCATTTTGTGGCGCATTTTGAGGTGGGTTTCGGCCCCTTCGTAGGCGAAGCGGTTAAAGCCACCCTGGTCGATCAGCTGCTTGAGGTAGCTGATGCGATCGCCTGGGTTGGGGTGTGAGGCAAACCAGCTCACGCCTCGGTTGCCGTACTCCTCCTCGAGGGTGATCATCAGGTTGTGGAGGCCGTCGGCGGCGTAGCGGTTGTTGGCCAGCAGCTTGGTGCCCAAGATGTCAGCCTGGCGCTCCATATCGCGGGAGTAGCCCGACACAATCAGGCCCGCAGCAATATTGGCCACCTCAGGGATGGGAATAAACGAGGCCAGACTGGTGGTGAGGTTGCCCTGGGTCACCATTTGAAAGCTGTGGGAAAGCACCGCGTGGGCGATCTCGTGGCCCACCAGGCCCGCCAGCTCGGCCTCAGAGTGGCTTCTGGTGATGGCTCCGGCGTTGATAAAGATTTTGCCGCCGGGGAGGGCAAAGGCGTTGAGGCTGTCATCCATGATCACCTCAAAGCTGTAGTCAAACTCGTCGCGCCCCGCCAGCCCCGCCAGCCGCTGGCCCATGTCGTTGACGTAGGCGCGAATTTCGGGGTCATCGACGATGGGCAGCTGGCGCTTGACCTGCTCGGCCACCTGATTGCCCAGGCCGCTTTCGCCCTGCATCATCAAAATGCCGGAGTTGAGGGCGGTAAATGGCCCCAGCAGACCCCCGGTGAGAATATACCCAGCGGCCCCGGTGATAATGTTAGACACCAGGTTGCGGGTCAGGGTTTGGTTCATCTCGCCGCGAAAGCGATCGAGATTTTGCCGAGCCAGCCCGATCATGGCCTCAGCTTGCGGGTGCTCGGGGTTGAGAATGGTGAACTGGTTGGCGGTAATGGCGGCTTCGATCCACTGCTGGCGGGCCATCTGCACCTCGGCCTGGGCCTGGAGCAGATCGGGGTTGTAGGGGTAGCGGGCGATCGCCCCCTCAAGCACCGCCTGGGCTTCGTCGGCTCGGCCCTGCTGCACCAGGTAGCGGGCATATAGAGCCTGCCCCGGTAAAAACTCAGGATAGTTTTTGACCAAAAGCTCCAGGGGAATCAGCACCCGGTTGGGAAACTCAGTCTCGGCCCCGGCCAGGGCCTCGCGCCAGTAGACCTGGCCCCCAGGGGGCAAATCTGCGGGGTCGGTGAGGGGGGCGATCGCCAGCTCTGGCCCGGTTTCGGCTAGCCACGCCGGGTCTTTGGCCGCCCGGTAGAGCAGCTCGGCATCGGCGCGATCGCCCTCCTGGTAAAGGCGATCGGCCTGCATCAGCAGCTCGCTGCGCTTGGCCGCCTCAGGCGACAGCCCCGCCAGCAGCAGCGCCCGGCCTACGGGAGAATCGGCATCCAGCTCGGCGGGCGCTGCTGCTGCTTCAGCGCCCGCCACCGGCACAATTTCGGGAATATCTGGATCTTTTTCCGGCAGTTTCAGGGTGCCGTCGGGCTGCTCTGGAAAGGGGGTAGGCAGGGTGTTCTCTGGCAGGGCCGCCGGGTCAACCTGGAGCACATCCTCAGCATTGGCCAGAACCGGGGCAGCCTGTTCGGCGACCGCCCCAGGCTCTGCCGCAGACCCTGGAGCATGGCTCAGTCCTTGACTCAGCAGCACCGCCCCCAAAAAACTAGCCAGCAACGCTGTCACAAACCGTTGCGTTGGCGGAGCCTGGCCTTTGATCAATCGCCCCATAACAGCTCCCTATTTTTTTAATAAATTCTTAACAAACGGGGCTACACTTCCTGGGCGCTGATGGCCTGGGCGCTGATGGCTGGGGGCAGTCCACAGCGCTATGTCTGCACGACGCGATCAATTGAACGAGGTTCCCACCCCGCACCTTTTCATTCTGACTAATGCTTTGCCAAGCCAGAATCTGTGCTCCTATAATTTTGTTAAATAAATATAACGCCCAATTGTAGCAACGGAGCCCCATGACTTTAGAGACAATCCAACCCTGGCTCAACTTTGTTCACCCCGTGGTGATGTGGCTGCTGCTGGCGACCACCCTCTACGCGCTTTATCTGGGGGTGCAGGCCCGCCGCACCCGCCTAGCCGATGCCGAAACCCGCAAGGAGCTGATTAAAGGCAAATTTGCCCTCAAGCACCACAAAGTTGGCTCGGCCCTGCTGGCCTTTATGGTATTTGGCACCGTCGGCGGCATGGCGGCCACCTACCTAGAGGCGGGCAAGCTGTTTGTGGGGCCTCACCTACTGGTGGGTCTGGGCATGGCCACGCTGATCGCCTCGTCGGCAGCGCTGGTTCCCTTCATGCAAAAGGGCAGCGAAACGGCTCGGCTCACCCACATCACCCTCAACATTGTGCTGGTGGGGTTGTTTGGCTGGCAGGCTATCAGCGGTATGCAGATTGTGCAGCGGCTGCTGTCTAACCTGCAATCTACCACTGGGTCTTAAGTCTAGGCCTGGTCATCGGGGGGGGTACTGCTCCCCTTGCGGCCCCAGTTTGACCAGAAATGGTGGCCCCGGTAGCTCTCGGGCAGGGGCAGGTTGTGGCTGGTGTGAAAGTCTTCTTGAACTCTGCGGGTGAGGCGCTTAGACACCTGGCGCACCACCTGGTTGAGCAGGCGATCGCCCGAAGACTTGAGCAGCGATCGCGGCACTGCACCCAGCAGGCGCGGCATATGAATCTTGACCGCCAGACTCAGTTCCCAATCGACCTCAGTCAGGGCCATAGCCGGGGGGGGCACCGCCGCCCCCTCCTTGAGCTCCAACACCGAGTGAAAATCAACGTCGTAGCCTGGGGCCACATACCCAGGTATTGGCATGGTGTCGATGCGGTAAACCCGGTGGTCGAGAGACGATAGGTAAAGCCCTACCTTGGGTTCAACCTCGTGCCCCAGCATTGCAAAGTGCCCCACCACCAGCGCATAGCCGTGGTCAGCAATTGGATCTACCTGCATGGGGTGGGCGCAGCGGGTAAACCAGCCCTGGTGGCTGTTTAGGTAGCGGCCCACGGTATCGACGTCGGCAGCCATATCCATCTTGCCGGCGTAGTGACCCTCTAGCACCAGGCCACCATCGGCTGAGGTGCGGGCGATCGCCTGGTCGATGATCGCGTTGTCAGCGATGTCCTCTGGGGGGGAGTCGTTGACCATTACATTCTCCGTAGCACCCTGATTTCCTGGAGCCAAGGGCAATGCATCAATATTCTGGGTAGAGGGCATAGATTCCAGGGTCACTGTGCAACCACTTGCTTAAACAACATCAGACGGCTTCATTACCAGACAGTGTAATTGCGCCAAAAGTTACGTTAGAGCCTAACCTAATCGTAAAGCTTTATTATCTCAAGTGTGCCCCCCAGAACTGTCATACCCGCCACGGTTTGGGCGAGTCTGCCCTGGGGATAGTTTCTTTTTAGCCGGTCATTCCGTAGAATCAGGCCACTACAACAGAACCACACAGAACAATCACACCAGGAGAATGCCGCCGTGAAAGCATTTATTGCCGGGGCTACGGGAGCTACAGGCTCGAGAATTGTGACCCAGCTGGTTGATCGCGGCGTGCCGGTGGTGGCCTTTGTGCGCGACGCCGCCGCCGCCCGAGGCAAGCTGCCCATCGAGGTCACGCTGGTAGAGGGGAACGTGACCGATAAAGAAAGCATTCGAGGGGCTATGGCTGGCTGCACCGTGCTGCTCTCGGCCACCGGTGCCCGCCCCGGCTTTGACCCCACCGGCCCCTACCAGGTCGACTACGAAGGCACCAAAAACCTAGTAGATGTGGCTCAAGAAGTGGGCATCGAGCACTTTGTCATGGTGTCTTCGCTCTGCGTCTCCCGCTTTTTTCACCCCCTTAACCTATTCTTTTTGATTCTCTACTGGAAGCAGCAGGCCGAAGCCTACCTGCAAGCCAGCGGTCTCACCTATACCATCGTCCGCCCCGGCGGCCTCAAGGATGACGATACCGACAGCCGCGCGCTGATCATGGCCCCCGCAGATACGCTGTTTGAAGGCAGCGTGCCCCGGCTCAAGGTGGCCCAGGTGTGCGTAGAGGCGCTGTATTTGCCCCAGTCGCGCAACAAAATTGTGGAAATTGTCGCCCAGGAAAATGCCAACCCCCAGCCCTACGAGGCACTGTTTGCCGGGGTAGCTTAGGGTTAGGGCAGCTCCTTTTAGGAGGTCTCCAGGAAAGAAAATACCACCAGGTAGGGGCGCAGAGCCTGCGTCCTTAGAAGACAGCAAAAATCTTGGGTATTTTCGTTGCTAGAATTGTCCTTATCCCTCGCTGATGAGTTGCAGCAGTTGTGTGGTGGAGATCTTGCCGCTCATGTCGGTGCCTTCGAGCAGGCTGTCGGCCAGGTCGCGTTTTTGCTTGTGCAGATCGACGAATTGCTGGGACGCAATGGAAGACAGAGCGAATGCCGCAAGTCCAGGTTCTGGGCTGCACCAATCGTTGAACCAGCCTTGGATTTTTGGGCCTCTATCATCGTTTCGGTCACAGAGAGGCCAGCAGTCCAGGGGAGGGACTAG
>QBMN01000081.1 GCA_003241845.1 Shackletoniella antarctica
ACCCCAGATTGAATGCCCCCACTGCCGCCGCCACAGCGTCGTCAGACATGGCGAAAGCGAATATGTTTGCCTCAACTGCGATTTTCGCCGCGATTTGTCGCAGCCCTACCTGAGCGGGTTTGGCAATGTGCTGCTGGGAGCGCTGGCCTTTATTTTGGTGCTGTATTTGAGCGGGGCATAGCTAGGTCAATCGGCTTTGGCCCACAGCGCCAGCCCGCCACCTCGACCCCGCGCCGCAACATAGTCTGCCTGGGCGGCGAAGAAGGCAAAAAACGGCAGCTTGCCCACGGGGGTAGCCAAAAATTTCTCGGTTTGGGCGGCTTTGCCCGGCAGGGGCAGGTTGACTAGGGGCAGGCTACCCACCAACACCTGGAGGCGCACAAAGTCGAAGGCCAGCAGGTTCTTTTTGGGCAGAAACTTAGCTGGCCCGGTAAACCGCAGCTTTAGCGGCCCCACCCGCAGCTGGTTTTGAATGGTCAACAGATCGGCGGTGTCGTCACTGCGGCTAAAGGCCAGGGTAGCCACCGCCAGACCGGGAATGTAAAAACCGCTACCGCTGGGCTGGCCAGCTTTGTAGGCGGGCTTTTTGGGGGCCGTAAACCGCAGTTGCCAGGTGCCCAGCAGGGCTTCGGGGGAGAGCTGCCGCCGCTGCTGCTTGGTCTGGCGCTCAGCCTCTAGTAGTGCTGAAACTAGCGCTGCACCCAGGGGCTTGCGCGCCGTTGTCGATGCCGCTGCCTCTAGCACCTGGGCAGTCGAGGCCGTAGTGGCACTGTTGGTGGCGGTCATGGGTCTCTCCGAAAAGGGCGCAGCGGCGTTGATGGGGCGATCGCTGCCTCCATTATGACAAGCCCTGGGCTGGGGCCATCCCCAGGAGGGGAGAATTGTCGGGGCCATGGCTGTGCCTGGCATTCTGGCAACCGGCACTCTGGCATAATAAAGCTCCCTTCTGTACGGTGCTGCCATGGCTACCACTCCGCGATCGCCCCTGCTGCGCCACCCCGCCGCCAAGTCTGCCACCAGCGTATCGGCGATGCTGATGTGGGTGGGTATCGCCATTACCCTGGGGTTTGTGGCGATCGCGCTGCTGGCCCCGCTGCTGGCTAACTGGGGCTGGATCGCCGACCCCACCACCGCCCTGCAAAACCCAATTCACCAGCCCCCCGGCGGCGACCACTGGTTTGGCACCACCCGCCAGGGCTATGACGTGTTTTCTCGCACCCTGTTTGGCACCCGTGCCGCCTGGCAGGTGGTGCTGCTGGCCACCCTGCTGAGCGTGGCGATCGGCGTGCCCCTGGGCATGGTCAGCGGCTACCTGGGCGGCTGGCTCGACCGCGCCCTGCTGTTTTTTATGGACACGATCTACACCCTGCCGGGGCTGCTGCTCTCAGTCACCCTGGCCTTTGTGGTGGGGCGAGGGGTAGTGAATGCGGCGATCGCCCTCAGCATTGCCTACATTCCCCAGTACTACCGGGTGGTGCGCAACCACACCGTCAGCGTCAAGACCGAGCTGTTTGTCGAAGCCGCCCAGGCCATGGGAGCCAACACCTGGACGGTGCTGACCCGCTACCTGTTTCTCAACGTGATTCAGAGCGTGCCGGTGCTGTTTACCCTCAACGCCGCCGACGCGATTTTGGTGCTGGGGGGGCTGGGCTTTTTGGGTCTGGGTCTGCCCGAGCAGGTGCCCGAGTGGGGGGCCGACATTCGCCAGGCGCTAGATGCGCTGCCCACGGGCATCTGGTGGACGGCGCTGTTTCCGGGGCTGGCGCTGACCCTCATGGTGACGGGGCTTTCTCTCGTGGGGGAGGGGCTGAACGAATTGATAAACCCCCTCCAGCGGCGCGAAAACTGGCGCTAGCTGTTTAATAGTGCATTGAACTGTTCGACCACCGACTGGCGTTGCTCTAGACTGGCCTGCTTGTAGGCATTGACCATGGCCTGGGCTAGGTCGGCCTCTACCGCCGCCGCCGCCGCCGCCGTTGGGTAAGGGCGGTAGACTTCGGGGTGCTGGTCGGGGTCAAACATGGCCTGGGCAACGCGCAGCAGCAGCGCCTCATCTAAACAATCGCCCGAGGCTTGAAACACGTCGCAGTAGGCTCCGACCCCATCCTCAGCGGGCTGAAACTCAATGGCTTGATCAATCGCTCCGCTGCGGTTGACGAAGGCCGGTACCGCATGGCCCGCTAGATCGGCGGTGAGCTGGCTTTTGGCGGTAAAGCGAATAAATGAACGGGTGGGGTATACAGGGTGGCTCATAATGACCTTCAGGGGAGTGAAACGGGGCAAGACAGTGAAATAGGGCCATGGGACGCTGGGCGCTGGCTCCCAAGACCGTGGTTTACTTTAACCTGATTGCAAGTTGGTGAAGTCGAGAATTTTTTGTCGCGACAAGATAGTTAAGCGCTATTTTTTGGGCTGTTAAGCGCTGAATAACGTCAAATAATTTCAGCTAAAAATATCTGACAAAGGGCATTTTGCGAGGGTTTTAATATTTATTGGAAACAAAATTATTCAGAACTACCCGCGTGGGTAATGGCGACTCAGGAAGGCAGGTGACATGATGAATTCAGTTGGCAAGGCAAGCAAATATTAAACGCTCTGCATTCCCTTCTATGGGCTTGTCAACTAATAGAAAACACCATCCTTTCGGAGATTAACTATCATGGAACGTACAGGAACTGTTGAAAACATGACTGCTGCTGTGGCGTCTGAGGCTTCTCATGCCCAGTCCCCAAAGCAGCTAACCGATACCGAAACCTATTCCAAGAATATTCTTGGCCCAGTTGCTTTTGTACTGTCTAACCTGCGGGTTTTTGGCAAGGCTGAGGCTCCTGTAGATAAAACCGTAGCCCCCGACCAATCTCCCTATATCATCGCCACCAATGAAGAGTTTTGCGTTAGCGTTGACATCACCTTTAATGAGTCACCGTTAAGTGCTCTACTCATGTGCCTGGGCACTCGTATTACCGTTGACTTCGCCTTCGAAGGTCTGGGCGGTAAAACCAACGAAGTCGACTGGGCTGTTACCGACCTCACCCAGAAGGATGAGTTCGAGTACACCCTAACCTACAAGTCGACCCCTGATGCCTCTGGGCTAACGCCTGGTCTGTATGTGATCGCAGCGGTAGCCTCCATTGGCCCCGTTGAGAACGAGTGCAGCCAGCACATTCTGGGCTACGGCTACATCGCCAAGCAGCTGCTCCAGGTTTACCCTGCCTAGGCTGCTTCACCGTGGGGGAACTGGGTCTGCCTCAGACCCGGTTCCCCAACCCCTTTGGCTGTTGAGCCGCCGCCAATGCAGTCTACGTTTGGGACAGCCTGCTCCGGGCACCCCAGGGCAACTGCCCCTGGCCCTCGGCCCACCCAGATTGCTCACCCCGGCCTCAACAGCCAATTTTTTGCCTGCAAGAGACCCGCAACGGGCATCGTTTGGTTTTCTCTAGAACGCCGGTACAGAAACCCGGTTTCTCGGCCAGAATGCCAGTCACGCTGTTAGAGCAGCGATGCAGAAACCGGGTTTTTAGCCATTCTGTACCAATGCTCTAGGCAAACGCAATTCCCCTACAGTTAGTCTTCGGTTATGCAATACCTCTGGGCGAACGCCATTCGCCCCTACGGTTTGGCCTTTTGGGAATCGGGGCTATGTGATTCGGATTTGGTATTTGACCCACCTACTAACCCACCCACTCTCCCCCTCATTCGCATTGCCGTCACCGAATACAGCAGCAGCGCCGCCCAAATGCAGCTAAAGGTGACTACATGCACCGAGGTAAACGGTTCACCGTACACAAACACCCCCAGCAGCAGCGATAGCGACGGGGCCAGGTATTGAAAAAAGCCCAGGGTCGCCAGCGTCAGCCGCTTGGCCGCCTTGTTAAACCACAGCAAGGGCATTGAAGTCGCCACCCCAGCACCAATAAATAGCAGCGTCATGGGCAGACTTTCCCCAAAATGCCCCTGGCCGCTGACGGCCAACCAGCTCACAACCAGCAGCACTAGGGGGGTAATCAGCAGGGTTTCGACCGCCAGGCCCGCCAGGGGGGCCACTGCCACCACCTTGCGCAGCAGACCGTAAAACGCAAACGAAATCGCCAGACTGAGGGCAATCCACGGCACGGTGCCCAGCTGCCAGATGAAGTAGCCCACCCCGACCACCGCCAGGGCCACGGCCACCTGCTGCCCCCGATAGAGGCGCTCTTTGAGAAAGATAAACCCCAGCAGCACCGTCACCAGGGGGTTGATGTAGTAGCCCAGGCTGGCCTCGACGACGCGATCGCTGTTGACCCCGTAGATATATAGCCCCCAGTTGAAGGTCAGCAGGCTAGCGGTGAGCAGCAGCACCAGCACTTTGCGGGGCGATCGCAGCAGCATCGTCAGGTCGCTCAGCCGCCGCTGCACCAGCAAAATGCCCACCAAAAACACCGCCGACCAGATCATCCGGTGGCTGAGCACTTCCACGGCGGAGGTGGCGCCAAAAAACTTCCAGTAGATGGGCAGCAGGCCCCAGGTGCTGTAGGCCAGCAGGGCGTAGATCGGGCCAAGCCTAGTATCGGGCTGGGCCGGTGTAATCGAGGTAGGTAGGGTCAAGGCAAATGCTGCAACGCAGGCTCATTGGTCTTAGAGTGTGCCAATTAAATACTTATCCAGAGTTTTACGGCAACAGACCCAATGGGCCGAGTTTGCGTCCCTGGAAGGGATGTTTTTTTAGTTGGGATACTCTTAGGAATTCTAGCGGTCAGGGCTGACGGCAGGTATCGACCCAGGTTCACTCATCCATCGACAGCATCGATAGCAGCTCTGTGGCGATGGCGATGGCGATGGCGATGGCGATCGCCATGGCGCTCAGGGCTGCCGATGGTGAATCGGCAGCCGCACCACCATCGTAGTGCCCTCCTCGGGCTGGCTGCGGGCGACGATGGTGCCACCACAGTAGAGCAGCAGCTGCTGCACGATGGAGAGACCTAGCCCAGCGCCTTCGGCGGTGTCGGGGGGCAGGTTGCGGCCCCGATAAAAGTGGTCAAAAATGCGGGGCAGATCGACCTGAGAAATACCGATGCCGGTGTCGCGCACTTCGATTTCGGCGCAGTCGTTGGCGCGACGGGCGGTGACCCACACCCGCCCACCGCTGGCGGTGTATTTGAGGCTGTTGTTGAGCAGAAGAATCATGATTTGCCGCAGCCAGCTCTCGGGGCAGCTAACCAGGGGCAGCTGGCGGGGAATGGTGTAGGCCAGCGCAACGCCCTTTTCTGCGGCCAGGGGCTGGTAGGTGCTCACCACTGGCGGCACGGTTTCTGCCAGGCTCAGCGGGGTAGGCTGGGTTTGATCGAGGCTGGTCTCGACCTGCAACAGGTTGAGCACGCCGCTGATCAGGGCACTTTGGCGATCGCACTCGTGGCTAATCATCTCCATGTAGCGCTGGCGCTGGGGGGGCTTGAGGTGGGGCGAGTCGAGCAGCGTCAGGGCGGTTTTAATGGTGGTCAGGGGGGTGCGTAGCTCTTGGCCCACGGTGTTGAGAAAGTCATCCTTCAGCCGCAGGGTGGTCATTAACACCTCGTTTTGCGATGACAGACTGGCGGTGCTTAGCGCCTGACGGCGGTAGGTAGAGGCCGACTGGCGCAGGTGCTCTTGGCGTTTGAGCTGCCAGTTGAGCCAGCGATCAACCAGGGTTAGGTAAGCCGGGGTGGCGCTGGGCTGAGGCCCCTGGCGCACCAGCTCGGCCACATCGCCGTCAATATCGCCCCCGGCGACCCCCTGACCAATCGGGTGATGAATGGCGCGCACCACCGTGGACACCAGGTCGGGGTTTACCGAGCAGCACACCGAAAGGTACGACGAGCGGGCCGTTAGGGTCTCGTCGATCTGAGCCAGGCCGTCGTCGTCATCGGCGTCGCCCTGGCCCTCTCGCCCCTCGGCGGCGGCGGTCGCCGACAGGGGCTGGAGGCGGTGGGCCACCACCATAGCCGTAAACACCTCAGACTGCACCACTACAAAGTAGTCACCCCGCCAGGCCTCATTCAAAGGCACAATCACCTCCGAGGCGCTGCCTGCGATCGCGGTCAGGTCAGCCTCTAGACGCAAAAACCGAAACACCCGATAGGGCGATGCCAACCCCTGGCCATAGCGCAAAATATCCTCATTCCAGACGCTGCCGGTGGGCAGCTTCACCAGCAGGTGAGCCTGAATATTGTTGGCTTCGAGAAATTCTACGGTGGATTGCAGAATTGCCTTAAACCCTTTGGGCTTAACCTGTATGTAGTCTGGCGAGGCTGCACTGAGCTGAAGCAGCCGGTACAGCGACACCTCTTGCTCTTGGTAAGACTGCATGGTGCTCCAATGGGCCGGGGCTAGGCTAGGGCTAATCGCATAGTAGATCGGCACTAGCACCTATTAGAGTATCTTTAACCACCAAAAATGACGGCGAGAATGTTGCGTGTTTTCACATAACGCCGCCATTTTGGGCGAGATAGCTATTTTGTATACCGTTTTTCGAGAAAGTGGCGGGCCTGTTCGCGATCGTCGAAGTGGATTTTTTCGGTACCAAGAATCTGGTAGTCTTCGTGACCCTTGCCCGCGATCAAAATGCCGTCGCCAGGCTGGGCCATGGCGATGGCGGTGGCGATCGCGCTACTGCGATCGCCCACCACCTGACCCTCGTCCAACTCCGCCGGTATCCCCGCCACCACATCTCGCAAGATCTGCTCGGGGTCTTCGGTGCGGGGGTTGTCGGAGGTGACCACGACAGCGTCGGCCAGCTCGTAGGCAATGCGGCCCATCTGGGGGCGCTTGGTGCGATCGCGATCGCCGCCGCAGCCAAACACGCAGATCAGCCGCCCCGGCACAAAGGGCCGCGCCGCCGTCAGCGAGTTTTTCAGGCTATCCGGCGTGTGGGCGTAGTCTACAATCACGCTGATGTCTTGGGCCTCAGACACCTTCACCTGCTCCATGCGCCCCGGCACGCCGCCAAAGCCCGGCAGCGCCGCTGCGATCGTTTCCAGGGAAACCTTTAGGTGCAGCGCCGCCCCCACCGCCGCCAGCAAATTCTCCAGGTTAAACTGCCCCACCAGCGGCGAGCTAAAGGGCACGGTGCCCGCCGGAGTTTTCAGCGTGCCCGTCACGCCGTTGGCCTGGTAGGTGAGGTCGCCCGTGTATAGATCAGCGGCGGAGTTCTGGGTGCTGTAGGTCCACACCCGCTCGGGGGGCCGCTGGGCGACCAGTCTTTCGCCGTAGGGCGTATCGACATTCACCACCGCCCGCCCCGCCAGGTACGACTCGCTAAACAGCAGCGCCTTGGCATTGAAATAGTCTTCCATATCGCTGTGGTAGTCGAGGTGGTCTTGGGTGAGGTTGGTAAACACCGCCACCTCAAAGGGGCAGCCCCACACCCGTTTCTGCGCCAGGGCGTGGGAGCTAACTTCGAGCACCGCGTAGCGACAGCCCGCATCCCGCGCCGTCGCCAACTCCGCCTGTAGCTCGACCGCAAAGGGCGTGGTGTAGAGAGCGGTTTGCTGATGCCCCGGCCAGCGGGTGTAGAGCGTCCCCAGCAGGGCTGTGGATAGCTTTGACGCATTCAGCAGATGCTCAATCAGGTGAGTGGTCGTGGTTTTGCCGTTGGTGCCCGTCACCCCCACTAGGTTCATCTGCCGGGCCGGATAGTTGTAAAACCGTGCCGCCACTTCGGCGCAGGCCACCGACATGTCGGCCATCGGCACCACGCAGGCATCGCCCTCGACCGGGCGGGCCTGGAGAGCTGGGGCAGAAACCAGCGCCGCCGCCGCCCCCGACTTCACCGCGCTGGGCCAAAATTCGCCACCATCCACGCGGGTGCCGGGCATGCCAAGAAACACATCCCCCGGCTGGCAAGCGTGGGAATTGGTACACAGGCCCTTGATCTCAGGATTATCTCCCCCGTCAGCCAGGGTAAACCCAGGCTCAATCAGCCCGGCGGGCAGGCCCTCAAGCAGTTGGCGCAGCTTCATGTCAGCAACTCCTCACATCATTGAAGTTGCCCTATTCTGCCTTACTCTGGCCTATATAAGTCTGTATCAATTGCTCCACCCTGGCCTGGGATGCCCGAGGCGACAGGCGCGGCAGGGGAATTTCTTGGCTGCCAGATGCCGTGGACTGTACCTGGCACAGTACCGGAATCTCGTACTGGTAGCGCTGAAACCAGTCGTCGCGGGTGGTGATATCGCGCACCTCTAGGGCAAAGGGCAGATGGGCGACGGCCAGGAGTTTTTCTTCTAGCCCTTCGCACAGGTGGCAGCCGGGCTTGCTGTAGAGCACAAAGGTGGTCAGGGTGCGGTCTGTCACTATAGGTTGGCTCGGTAGGTGCTGGGGGTGGTGCCGGTGGCCTGGCGAAACTGCTGGCTCAGGTGGCTATGGCTGCTGAACCCGCACAGCAGGTGGATGTTTTAGCGGGGTCAGATTTACCTGCATCCATAATCAGTTTTTCCAGGGTGGAGGCTGAGTGAAACTAGGCTAGCGCGAATGGCGGCAAGAAATAGCGATGACACCCAACGTAGCGATCGCAAAATGGACTTGCTAGCTAGGGGTGGTTTCTAAAAGAATTTATGGCCAAGAGTTTGGGCTGCGCTGGCTGACATATAGCACTTCAACCCCCACGACCTTGCCCTCGGCGTTGTAGTCGAGAATGATGCCGTCGCTAACCTCTTCTGATTCAGCGATCGCGGTATCGTCTAAGCGCAGATATAGAGCATCGTCTTCTTTGTGAACAACTAGCTTCATCGCACTCTCCGGTCAAAAAAGACGGTTACGATTCGCTGTGGATTAATGGTTAGGTTGACAACGACACGCAGCCAGCGGTTGCCAAAGTCGGGAGCCTGAGATAGTGAGTGTTGCCATGAGCATCGGTCAGCGGCAAAAGCCTTCGGGGTGCTGCTAGGGCCGCCTCTACCCAAGCTAGCTAAAGGGCGGAGGAAAACAGAACGCGAAAACCCTAGCCACCCACCGCTGAAGTGCAAACTGGGGGGTCTAGGATTTTATGGCCTCAGCCTCGCAATCTGCGTCGTAGATTTGCGGAGCTAGCTGTCTGTGGGTGCTCGTAACACCAGCAGGCAGCGCCAAGATTTTCGGGTTCTGCATGGCCACCGTTCTAGCGAACGGCTTCATGATAGAGAGCACTGGTACAAAGGCTCCCCGTCAACAGTGGATTAGAGGTGAAGAAAGGGGGGACTCAACCCATGGCGGAGAGAAAGTTATACTAGACGTCTCTCATCCCTAATCACCCAATCACACGCATAGGGCAATTAGGCGTATAAATTTCCACTCAATTACCGCAGCTACAAGGCAATCGAGTCTAAAATTGACATAAAAAAAGTCTATCAGTCTTGGTAAGATGGCAAGAAAACCCAAGCATCCCTGCTCTGAGTGTGGCAAAGGCACAATTCGCAAGCATCCTATTCTTGAGATATATTTGTGTGCTAGTTGTCAACGCCAGCAGCAAGATAAGTATCGATACATAACTAAAACACGGGCATTAGGCGAGTATCGACTCAAGCCCGATGACTTAGAATCACTCGGCGTGCATGAAGTTGACAATCCATATTACAAGAAAGCTGCGCCAATGCAGCTATATCTACTCAACCAAGTTACGGAACTTTCTAAGAAGAAATGGGGAAGTCCTGAACCTTATATTGTCGAGCTTGTCGAGTTCTCCAACGACCTCCTTGTCTGGTTTCTTGAGGATACAGAGCGTCTAAAACAACTGCCTCCTGATTAAGTTTCAATATTTAATTGCTGGTCGACTTGAAGATATGGGATTAAGTGTGCAGCTAGTCGGTGACGTTTATCGTAAAGACGGAGGAGTAGACATTATTGCTTATCCAAATAGAGGATGTGCCTTCCCTTTTTTGTTAGCTGTTCAAGCGAAGCATCATCGCTCTAATCGCAAAACAGGTTCTCCTGATGTCCGTGATTTTCACGGGTTGCTTACTTCACGAGTGTCGCCGTTTCACATGGGTATGATTGTAACGAATACATCTTTTACTGCGGATGCCCAATGGTTTGCTGATAATAATCAAAATTTGTTGAGGCTTCGTGATATGAAGGATATAAGTCGTTGGATGAAAAATGATTTTATGAATGAGGCCGAATGGCGTGAAATTCCTGAGAAGGTTGAACTTGTATCTGGGGTCACTATACAGATTCCAAAACAACAGCTTTTGCGCCCCAATAAATAAATCGTTCTGTGTACTAGATACTGTAGCTTTAGGTAGAGCGTCAGCGTAAACCAACTCCCCTAATAGTTCTTCTCTTCGGCAGACTGGGGCGTGACAAAAACGATTGAGTTTGACGAAAAAAGATCGCGATTAAGGGCAGAGGCTTGATTTTAAGGTGTTGGGTGGAACGCAGTGGAACCCAATCTATATCGACTGGTTAGATGCATAATGATAGCATCTGTCAAAATTGCGCCGAGAAGAATCACGGCATTGTCTGCTAATCGCACAGTATAGAGGGGCGTAATGCTATGACCATCTCTTTAGAATTACCCTCAGAGCTAGAGAATGAGCTTTCTACCGAAGCTTCCCAGCTTAAACTGCCCCTGGCAGAGTACATTCTGCGGGTTCTCTCCTTTCGCCCCTTTCTTCAAAACCCGCCCAAAACAGGGGTAGAACTGGTTGCCTATTGGGAAAATATTGGGGTGACCAACTCCCGACCTGATATCACTGACAGCCAGGAGCATGCCCGCAGGTTGCGCGACCAAGCTGAACACCGTGAGCGGGCTTAGATAACGAATGTACATAGTCGATACCGATGTCATGATCGATATTCAGCGGGGCTATGGGCCTGCACTGGCTTGGTTTGCCTCTCTTCCAGAACTGCCAAGCATCCCTGGCTTTGTTGTAATGGAGTTGATTCAGGACGCTCAAAACAAGCAACAGGTGCGTAAAGCTCTACAGCTTGTAGCACCGTTGACCATTGTTTGGCCTACTGAAACTGACTGTGCCCGCGCTCTATCTGACTTTACGGCATATCATCTGTCCCGCAAGGTTGGTCTGATTGATGCGTTGATTGCCGCTTGCGCGGTTGGGCGTAGTGCCGCCCTCTGTACGTTCAACGTGAAGCACTATCAAGTTATTTCGGGCTTGAGCATAGAACAACCCTATAGCCGCTGAAGCCGCTTAACACTGCGTTGGTGTGGGCGGTGCAAAGGTTATCGGTGGGTGTTCGAGGTTATCTGCCGCAGCTGCACTTCACCATTAGGCCAATTCCCGATGGCGAAAGCAGTCTACGGTGTGGTCGTTGACCATGCCCGCCGCCTGCATGTAGGCGTAGCAAATGGTGGTGCCAACAAACTTAAACCCGCGCTGCTTGAGATCTTTGCTCATCGCATCCGAGGCAGCGGTGCGGGCGGGCACCTCGGCCATGGTGGGCCAGGCATTTTGCACAGTTTCGCCCTCGACAAACTGCCAAATGTAGCGATCAAAGCTGCCGAAGCTCTCTTGCACCTGTAAAAACGCCTAGGCGTTGAGGGTGGCGGCGGCAATTTTGAGACGGTTGCGCACAATGCCCGCGTTGTGCAAAAGCTCTTGGTGCTTGGTCTCGTCGTAGCCAGCGACGATCGCAGGGTCAAAGCCATCAAAGGCAGCGCGGAAGTTTTCGCGCTTGCGCAGAATGGTGAGCCAGCTCAGCCCGGCCTGAAAGCCATCGAGAATGATGAACTCAAAGTGTTTGGTGTCGTGGTGAACAGGTACCTCCCACTCGGTGTCGTGGTAGGCGATTTCAATCGGGTCGTTGTGGTGCACCCAGCCGCAGCGGGGTAGAGCGTTGGGGGTGGGAGGCATAGCCATGGCCGAAACAAAATCAATGCAATTGTACTGGTTTGGGCGGCGCGAGGGTCAAAGACCGGTCTGGGCGATCGCTCCCCACCTAAACAATCGCCACCCTGAGCGCCATGACTTCAGATTCATCGCTAGTATGGAGAATGTCATTGCGTTCAGAGAGCACCTATGTCTACCGCTGCGCCCCCCCTTCAGCCCCAGGCTATGGATGACATCAAACACGGTCTGCCCGTCACGATCATTACCGGCTTTTTGGGCAGCGGCAAGACCACCCTGCTCAACCACATCTTGGCCAACCAAGATGGGCTCAAAACCGCCGTACTGGTGAACGAGTTTGGCGAAATCGGCATCGACAACGACCTGCTGATCGCCACCGAAAACAGCGACGACACCATGGTCGAGCTAAGCAACGGCTGCATTTGCTGCACCATCAACAACGACCTGATGGAAGCCGTGTACAAAGTGCTAGAACGCCAGGACAAAATCGACTACCTGGTGGTAGAAACCACGGGATTGGCCGACCCGCTGCCCATTGCGCTGACGTTCCTGGGCACCGAGCTGCGCGATCTCACCCGTCTCGACTCGATTGTGACGGTGGTGGATGCCGAGAACTACAGCCTGGATCTCTTCAACAGCCAGGCGGCCCACAACCAGATTGCCTACGGCGACATCATTTTGCTCAACAAGACCGACCTGGTGGATGAGGCCGATCTAGATTTGCTGGAGGTCAAGATTCGCGATGTCAAAGAGGGTGCTAGGATTCTCCGCACCACCAAATCGCAGGTGCCCCTGCCGCTGATTCTTAGCGTGGGTCTGTTTGAGTCGGATCAATACTTTGGCGACAAGGCCGATGCCCACGATCACGATGCCCACGACGCCCACGACCACAGCGACTGTGATCACGAGGGCCACGATCATGGGCACGACGACCACGGGCACGAGCATCACGGGCATCACTCTGACCACCTGGCGATCGACGGGTTTACGTCGCTGTCCTTTGCCAGCGATCGCCCCTTTGCCATTCGCAAGTTTCAAAATTTCTTAGATAATCTGCTGCCCGCGTCGGTGTTTCGCGCCAAGGGCATTCTCTGGTTTGACGAAAGCCCCAAGCGTCATATCTTTCACCTCAGCGGCAAGCGCTTTTCCCTCGACGATGACAGTTGGCCCGGTGCCCCCAAGAACCAGCTGGTGCTGATTGGCCAGGGGCTTGACCACGACGCCCTGCGAGAGCAGCTCAATGCCTGTGTGTGTGTGCCCTCGGCCAGCCGAGGTCTAGGGTTTGGTAAGTAAAGGATTAACCGCATGATCAAACGGCGAGAATTTACCAATTTGCTGGGGCTGGGGCTGCTGGTAAGTTCGCTGCCGGTGGCGATCGCCGCCTGTCAGTCTGACCCCTCTTCCTCAACTAGCTCAGCGGATGGCGAGTTCGTTGCCATTGGCACCGTGGCGGCCCTAGACACTGAAGGGGTTTTAGCCAACAGCGACCTGCAAGGCAACAACCTGGCGGTGATCCGCAACCCCAATGCGCCCGAGTCGGTGATTGCCGTCAGCGCCGTCTGCACCCACTCGGGCTGTACAGTCCCCTGGAATGCCGAGCAGGGTGTGTTTGCCTGCCCCTGCCACGGCGGGCGCTTTAACCCAGACGGTACGGTGGCCGATGGCCCGCCCCCCCGGCCCCTGACGACCTTTGAGGCTAAAATTGACGGCGATCAGGTGTTGGTAAGGATTTAGACGCGGTGCTAGGTTCCGGGTGCAGGGTTTAAGGGGCTGGCGTTGAAATAAGATACCGACGTTAGCAGAAGATCCATTATGGATTCCCGCCTGCGCGGGAATGACTCTGGGGTGTTATTTAATTGCTGATCCCTGAGGGCAGCACTAGAAACTTCGCTCCTGCGGGCTGAAACCCGTTTCCCCTACAAGGTATCCTCCTGCCCCAATGACCGATAACGGCCCCCAACTCCATCTCGATTGCTTAGCCTGCCAAATTTTGGCGGGGGCACAGCCGGTACCCGGCGGCATCATTGCCGAAAATCTCTGGTGGGTAGCCGATCACTGTGTTGGCCCCTACGGTCTGGGGTCGGTGGTGGTTAAAACCCGCACCCACCGCGAAAACCTGTGGGAGCTGTCGATGGCTGAGTCGGCGGCGCTAGGGCCGTTTATGCAGCAGCTGTCGGAGGCGATCGCCCTGGCTATGGCCGCTGAGCGAGTGTATATCAGCCTTTGGGTTGACCAGCCGCCTTACCACGTCCACTTTGTGCTGCAACCCCGCTATCCCGACGGCTACCACCCCGAAGAACTGGGGCTTAAGGGGCTAGAGCTACAGGTGTTTCGCACCCTGGGCAAGCCCCCCACCGAGGCAGAAATGGCCGAGGCCGCCGATCGCATTCGAGCGGTGTGGCAAGAAAAATTTGCAGCCGCCCCATGCGAGTCGTAGTCCAGCGGGTCACGGATTCTAGGGTTATGGTTGATCGCTCCGTCATCGGTGAAATTGGCCGAGGGCTCAACCTACTGGTGGGTCTTTCGCCCACAGACACCGAGACACAACTGGCCTGGATGGCGCGTAGGTGCCTGGATTTGCGGATATTTCCCTCGCCGGGCAGTGACCGTTGGGATCTCTCGGTGCAAGAGATTCAGGGCGAGATTCTGGTTGTTAGCCAGTTCACCCTCTACGGCGACTGTCGCAAGGGGCGGCGACCCTCGTTTGATGGCGCGGCCCCGCCCGCCCAGGCTGAGGGGCTATATAACGACTTTGTATCCCTGCTGAGGGACAGCGGGCTGCGGGTTGAGACTGGCCAGTTTGGGGCCATGATGCAAGTCGAAATCCACAACGACGGCCCGGTGACGCTGCTGCTGGAGCGAGAAGCCCCAGTCTAGAGCTTCTGCGTAGAGAACCCAGGGTTCTGTGGCAAATCTTACCTGCTAACCCGCCAACCCTGGCTAGAACCCTGGGTTCTGCCGAGTTCGACATTCGATGGATTGGCATTGGGCTGCTAGACAGTCGCGTTATTATTGTTGTATTCACAGAGCCAGCAGACAATACCATTCGCGACACATGGCAGCGGCGCTCAGAATCTATGCCGAAGCCCAAAAACAGGCGGCGACCCTACATTCGGCACCTTGACCTTGGCTTGAAAGACATATGGTGAAGCATTCTGCCACAGACACACTACTGATCGCCCCCGGTGAGAGCCGCGTGGCCCTGCGCGGGCTGGACTGGGTGGCCTATTGCCAAATGCGATCGCTGCTCAACGAGCGCACCGGGGCACGGCTCACCTACGATCACGGCACCCTCGAAATTACTATGCCTTCCGAAGCCCACGAGTTTTATGCCCGCCTAATCGAGCGGTTCATCATCATTCTGGTGGTTGAGCTGGGGATGCGGGTTAAAACCCTGGGGTCTACCACGCTGGATCGCGAAGATCTCGACCGAGGGGCTGAACCAGACAACGGCTACTACATTCAACACCAGCCTCAGGTTGCGGGTCGAGCGATTGATCTCTCCATAGATCCGCCCCCTGACCTGGTGGTTGAGGTTGACATTAACCATACTGATATTGATAAAAACGCCCTCTATGCGGCGATGGGGGTGCCGGAGTTTTGGCGGTTTAATGGCCGGGTTTGGCGAATTTACGAATTGCGGGACGGGGAGTATGGGGAGTGCGATCGCTCCCCCACCTTCCCTGC
Organism: Shackletoniella antarctica; assembly: GCA_003241845.1. GTDB lineage: Bacteria > Cyanobacteriota > Cyanobacteriia > Phormidesmidales > Phormidesmidaceae > Nodosilinea > Nodosilinea antarctica. The sequence continues at coordinate 15,483 of QBMN01000081.1, forward strand.
TGTCTCTAAAGATGACCTCTACCAGTTCTTAACCGCCTCTCAGGTGGATGAAGTCGCAGCAGAAATCAACTTCCGCACCTGGCTTAAAACCCAAATTAACGAACCCTAATCCATGGAATAGGGCGCGCTGTCGCTTGCATCAACGGTTTGGCCACGGGCCACGAAAAAGATACGGAATTAATCAGCGGCACCGCGTAGTCTAGGGTGAGGTGATGATACAGGCTCAACGGCGATGGCAAATAGGAGACTGATCGATCAGCTCAACCAAGGATCTGAGGTATGGAATGCCTGGAGGAAGAGAAATCCCGATATTAGGATAGATCTTGGATCCGCTAACCTCATTAATGCTAACCTCAGCAACGCCAATCTTAGTGAAGTCAACCTCAGCGAAGCCAATCTCAGCAACGCCTGCCTTAGCAACGCAAACTTCGAATCCGCTGATCTCAGCAATGCCTATCTCAGCGACACCATCCTCAACAACGCCTGCCTCAGCAACGCAAACCTCCAATCCGCCGACCTCAGCAATGCAAACCTCGAATCCGCCGACCTCAGCAACGCAAACATCAGGAATGCCTACCTCATCGGGGCCAACCTTAAGTCCGCCAACCTAGGCAACACAAACCTCGGATCCGCCAATCTCCGGTTCGCTAACTTGAGCAACGCTGACCTGAGTTACGTTGACCTCAGTGATGCCTATCTCATTGAGGTCAACCTCGTCGAATCTAACCTCCATGGGTCTCAGGTACTCCGTGCCAATTTCACCCAGGCGAAACTCACAGGAGCCTGCATAGCCGACTGGCAAATCGGCAGCTCAACAATCCTTGAGAACGTTAAATGCGACTATATTTTTCGCACTTATGACGCTGAAAAGAACCAATTCTCAGGCCGTCTCCCGGTAGATCTCGAAAGCACTTTTGCTCCAGGCGAATTCACCCAGCGGTTTCAAATTATTGCCATTGCCTTAGAAACTATCGACCTCACCTTCACCGAGGGCATCGACTGGCAAGCCTTTTTCCAAGCCTTCCAAGACCTGCGAGACAGTCGCCCCAACGAAGACATCTCAATTCAAGGTATGGAGCGCAAAGGCAATGCCTTTGTCGTTCGATTAGAGGTTGAGGCCGAGGCTGATAAAGCGGCTATTGAGACAGAGGTTAAACAGCGCTATGCCCATCAACTCGCTGTCCTCGAAGCTCAGTACGAGGAAAGGCTACGATTGCAGGGGGCACATTTGGAAGACGCCCAGCGCACAATTGCAGCGGAACGCCAGAGAAACACAGAACTTGTAGGAGTAGTTGGTATCGTGGCTCAAAACCAAGGCTCAAAGTACGACATGCGCGGTTCTAACATCGGCAACTTTGTCGACACAGCCCAATCGGGCAGCCGCGTGCAATCCATCCAGCACATCTACGCTCCAGAACAACAGGATTTAAGTAAGGCAGCGAAAGAAATTCAGACGCTGCTCAATACTTTGGCAGAGACTTACAACATCACGACCGATGCCGGAAAAGAGAAGTTGATGGCAGAACTCGGCAACGAGGTTGAAAAGCATCCCAAGTGGCGGCGGGCGCTCAAAGCAGGCGGCATTGAGTTAATCAAAGTGTTGTTTTCCCCCATCGGCATTCCTCTAGAAATGGCCAGAGTCTACCTGGAAGATGAGGAGATGTAAGGAGGTCTCCAGGAAAGAAGATACCCCCAGGTAGGGGCGCAGAGCCTGCGTCCTTGGAGGGTAGCAAAATTCTTGGGTATTTTCGTTGCTAGAATTTTCCTAGGTACTGTGAAGTCTCCCCCATAGAATTTCTCGTTAGGAGCGAACAGCTGTTTGCCCCTAAGCAACATTAACCGACTCGGGAATCACCATGCGGTAGCCCATGCCTCGCACAGTTTCGATGGTGTTGCTGCCCAGCTTTTTACGCAGATAGCCCACATACACATCCACGATGTTAGAGCCGGGGTCATAGCCGCAGCCCCAGGCCAGATCCAGCAGCTGTTCTCGGCTGAGCACTTGCCCCCCGTGGCGCATAAAGGTTTCGGCCAAAATAAACTCCCGCGCCGACAGTTCTACAGGCTTGCTTTCGACCTGCACCTGGCGGCTGATCAGGTCGAGCACTACAGAGCCTACCGACAGGATGGTTTTAGCGGGTTTGGGGGTGGTCTGCACCGTCCGCAGTCGGGCGCGAATGCGGGCCAGCAGCTCTTCAAACCGAAAGGGCTTGGTCACGTAGTCATCGGCACCGGCTTCGAAGCCCTTGACTTTGTCGTAGAGGTCGCCGCGCGCCGTCAGCAAAATAATCGGTTTAGCAAAGCCCTGGCCCCGCAGCGCTCTAGCACCGTTATGCCATCTTGATCGGGCAAACCCAGGTCGAGAATGATGAGGTCAAACTCGCCCCCTAGGGCCAGGGCAATGGCGGTCTGTCCATCGGCCCCATGGGTGGTCACATGTGAGCCGCTGGCGATCGCCTAGGGCCGTCACCTTAGCAAACAGCTCTTCGGTAAACGCTGTTAGATCTATCGTCTCAGGAAACAAAAAGTCGGGTCGCTCGGCCTTGGCCAGCAGCACGAGTTCGTCAATAAAACGGCTGATGCGGTCTAGCTCGTCAATCACGATGTCGAGGGTTTCCTGCTGCTCTTGGGGGCTGGTGCCCATCAGCTCGAGGTGGCCCCGAATGATCGTGATCGGGGTCGTAGCTCGTGGCCGACATCGTTGAGCAACTGCCGCTGGCTGTTGAAGGTGCCTTCAATGAGATCCAGAACAAGGGGAAAGTCTTAGGTATGGTCAGAGGCTGCAAAGACATCTTCTCCCAACCCGGTAAAATTTCTAACCCTGCAAACCTAGCCTAACCTCAGTTTGAGATCAGAGAAATCCCTGGGAAAGCGGTCTCACTGTCCTTGACCTCCGGGCACCCCTCCCAAACGCGTAGCCAGACGAGTTTCACAGAGCACCAATAGCTTTTCGGTGTAGGGCTGGCGGCTAGCAATACGGGTGCTGATGTGAATATGACGCACCAGGGTCAGCACCGTATAAAGCTCAATTTCCCAGTTTAAATGGTGCGCGGCAAAGCACCAGTTCGTGGCCTCTAGGGGTTGTGCTTGGGCCAGATGGGCGGGGAAATGTTGGCTACAGAACAGTGCCCCATAGGTCTGCTGAAGCAGGGCGGCGCGATCGCCCATTGCTGCTGCACTCCCCAGCTCTCGCAGGCTCTGCTCGGTGATGTGGGCGATAAAGTTGCCAATATCTACCGCCGGAGAACCCTGGCAATACAGGTCTAGATCAACCAGCCAAAGGCGATCGCCATCGACCAGCACCTGGTCGGCGTAGAAGTCACGGTGGATGCCGGTGGGGGGGACTGGGGGAGTGGGGTGATGGAGTGATGGGGAGTCCCCGGAGTGGACATTCGCTTTTGGCCCGGCGGCTTTAGCCCCGGGATCGAGAAATGGGGCCGCAGCCATTTCGCAGGCCGTGAGAATATCCTCAATCCGCGCGGCCCACTGAGGATATTGCTCGGCCACCAGGGGCAGGCGATCGTGGAGAATGCTCAGCTCATCGGCCAGGGTGTGGGTTTTGGGCGTAGGCACCGGGGTGCGGTGCAGCTTGTGGGCCAGGGCGGCGATGCGCTCGACTAGGGCCATACCCTGATCGGTCGCTAGCAGTTGGGTAGCGGAAACGCCGGGCACCTGGCGCTGGAGGGCCATGTGCCAGTCGGGCACCAGCCCCAGGGGTTCTGGTATGGAAATGCCATCGCCGCTGTCAGCATCCCAGCCGGTTTGCCATAGGGCCTGCTGTACCTGGTAGCTGGTGCGATCGGTGCCCTTGGCGCGAATTTTGCCCAGCAGAGTCAGCGGGCCAGCCGCTGTCTCGACGTGGTATTTCACCAGAGCGCGGCGACCTAGCTTGTGGCGCACCAGCGTAGCTGCTGTGACTCGGTATAGCTGAGGAATTGCCCTGTGAAGCTGTACCTGGGCTTGGGTTACGTCTAAGGCAGCTTCTAAACATGAAATTTTGGGATCAATCACAGTCGGCTCCCTATTTTGCCACCATCGAAGACTCATCGCGCAGGGCCGACTGCATGCGAAAGAGGGTGGCATAGGATCCGTTCTTAGTCATCAGATTGCTATGGGTACCCTGCTCGATCACCTGCCCTTGCTCCAGGTACAGCACTTGATCGGCCTGGGTCGTCAGCGACAGATCGTGGGTAATGAGAAACGTGGTGCGCCCCTGGGCCAGACGCCGGAGTGCGGCGACTACGGCCTGCTCGTTGGCATTGTCGAGCCCGGTGGTGGGTTCATCTAAGATCAAAATGGGGGTTTGGCGGATGGCGGCGCGGGCGATCGCAATGCGCTGCCGCTGCCCGCCCGATAGAGTTGCCCCCCGCTCGCCCACGGGGGTATCGTAGCCCTGGGGCAGAGCGGTAATAAAGTCGTGGGCATTGGCCAGGCGGGCGGCGGCTTCGATTTCCCCAGGGCTGACCCCGGCGACCCCGTAGGCAATGTTTTCGCGAATGGTGGCGGCAAACAGCAGGCTCTCTTGCAGCACCACGCTAATTTGGGGGCGCAGGCTGTCGAGGGTATAGTCGCGCAGGTCGCAGCCATCGATCAAAATGCGGCCAGCGGTGGGGTCGTAGAGCCGCAGCAGCAGGCTCATCAGTGTAGATTTGCCGCTGCCCGAGGGGCCGACGACGGCGACCTGCTGGCCGGGCTGTACCGAGAGGTTAAGCCCCTGCAAAACTGGCTGGCCCGGCTCGTAGGCAAACCAGAGATCTTCTAGGCGGAGGGCACCCCCGAAGAT
>QBMN01000082.1 GCA_003241845.1 Shackletoniella antarctica
GTGGTGGGCGGTGCCCACCCTACGGGGTATGGGGGGTTGGACACAGAAAGGGTTGCAGCGGTTTGGGCGCTAATGGCCTGGGCGGTGTTGAGTGGTGCTGAGGGCCTGAGGCCGGTAATACCCCAGACGAGTTGAAGCAGCGGGTCAGGTGCTTGCAGGCGAAAATCTACCCAGTGGCGGTTCCGCAAGAAAATAGGCAGCTTGGGCTGCTCTGGTGCATCGGCCAGCATGACTGGAATCACGGGGCACTTGCGACCGATAAACTCTTGCAAAAAGGCGTAAATTTCTTGGCTTTGCCAGGGGCCTAAGCCCTGTTGGCCTACAAATACGGCAACCGCCCCAATGCGCTCAATCTGCTGCTCTAGGGAGTATTGCCAAATGGCACCGGGCTGTAGCTCCCACACATCGAGCCAGGGTTTCAGGTTGTTTTGCTGAAGCTGCTGCGCAATTTGAATGACGGCTGGCTTATCTTCACTGTTGTGGCACAGAAAAACATCAAACTGCTGCTCCGTCATTCGTCGCTTGCTCCGGTGGCGCTAGCCATTGCCTACCCAAAGTTTAGCCTGAATCTATTGGGCCGCCAGTTCTGGAGTGAGAAGCTCCTTTGGTATTGCCAGGTTGACCAAAATTCTAGGCCACTGGGCTATGGACAGCCAGTCGGCCTCTGCTACAATTGGAAACTGCGCTACTGTGCCGTTTGATTATCTTAGTCTTGCTGAGTTCGCCGGAGAATACCCATGGCCCGTCATTGTCAACTCACCGGAAAAAAGGCCAACAACGCCTTTTCCATCTCCCACTCCCACCGTCGCACCAAACGCATGCAAGAGGCCAACCTGCAAGATAAGCGGGTGTGGTGGCCCCAGGGCAAGCGCTGGGTCAGGCTGCGCCTGTCGACCAAAGCTATTAAAACCCTTCAGCACAAGGGTCTAGAGTCCATGGCCAAAGCAGCCGGCATCAACCTAAACAAGTGCTAGGTTGGGCCTAGAGCTAGCCTCGGCGGCGCAGTAGCGCCAGCCCCGCCGCCACAACTCCCAAAGCAAAGGCCGTGCCTGGTTCAGGTACGGCCTTTGCTTTGGCTCGTCCCTGCACGTCCAGCACAAACTTAAACACCACTGCTTCGCCGGGGGCCAGGCGGCGGTCAAACTGAAAGGCGGCGGTAATGTCGGTGTTCTCTAGGGGGCCGGGGCTGTTTTGCAGGTTGGTGGCCGGAGAGTTATACAACTCAGCCAGCAACGGCCCATAGGAGCCGAACTGCACCGCCGTGGGGGCTTGATCGACCGTCAGCGTAGCCATGGCCCCGGAGGGGTCGGTTTGGGTGAAGGTATTGCCCGCAAAAACCCCGCTGTCGTCGTCAAAGGGGCTGTCAAACTGGAGATCGAAGTCAATGTATTTGAACAGCGTGACGTCAAGCCAGTCGGTGCCGGCGTTGGTTAGGGTGACGGTTTCTTGGCGGGTGGCGCGATCGCTGCCCGAGGCACCCCCCAGCAGCACTGAATCTAGGGAAAAGTTGAGATTGGCCCCAAAGGTGGAAAAAGTGGCGCTGAACTGGTCGCTGGCTGGCTGGCTGGCACCGACCAGCTGCAAGTCTTCTAGGCGCAGGTTTCGCTGGGGTTGATTGCCCAGATTGAGAAAGTACAGGTCGGTAAAGAGGGTCTCAACGCCGTCTACCAGCCAAGACTGGTCTGGGCTAAAGCGCAGCAGGTCGGCCTGGTAAACCGAGTTGCCGCTGGTGAGGGTTACCCGCTCAGGGTTCGGCGCAGCTGCGGCCTGGAGAGTTCCCCCGGCCACCAATGTTGCCGCTAGCCCTAGGGTTGAGGTGGTTGTAGCGAGCCAGCGTTTCATGGTTAACCAGACAATGGGATAGGTGTAGGGTTGCCAAACAGATCGATTTTTTGGGCTGGGGCAAACCAAGGCTTCTGCAAAATCTCTTCTAGACTAGCTGCGCACTGGTATTTCCGAAGGCCCTCCCCTAGGTGTATTTACGTAATCATCAAACAAACGTTAAGATACTGTCGGCCCCAGCAGATCAGAGTGAGCCAGAATTGTTGCCTAGGTTCTCAGACAGCATCCTCAGAGCACCCTCAGAGCACCCTCAGAGAACACTCCAGAAAAGCTGCCCTGGGCAACCCATGTCAGCGGCCCGAAGCCATTCTTTTGTGGTCTAGGGGGCCAAAATTACCCACCAGAGCAGTAAGGTAGACCCAGGGTGGGCCTCTGGCGTTCCCGATGTCGGTATTTCTCTGCTGCCAACGCTAGCTCTTGACCCGTCATGGTTGATCGCCCCCGTACCTCCAGTGCCGATACCCGCAGCGCTGTGCAGCGGGTGCTGCTGATTACCCTGGCCCTCAATCTGGCGGTGGTGGCTCTCAAAGCTACGGTGGGCTGGATGACCGGGTCGCTCAGCCTGCTGGCCGATGCCCTGCACAGCGTCACCGACAGCGCCAACAATGTGCTGGGGCTGGCCACCAACCGCCTGGCCGACCCTCAGCCCGATCGCGATCATCCCTACGGGCACCACAAATTTGAGGCGGTGGGGGCCTTGGGCATTGCGGCATTTTTGGGCATTGCCTGTTTTGAGATTCTCAAGAGTGGGGTAGAGCGCATGGTCTCTGGGGGCAGCCCGGTCACAATGAGCTCTACGGCCCTGTGGATCATGCTGCTGGTGCTGGGCATCAACATGTTTGTGGCCTTTTACGAGCGGCGGGTGGGGCTGGAGCTGAACAGCAAAATTTTGGTGGCCGACGCCCACCACACCATGAGCGATATTTGGACGACGATTGTCGTGATCGCGGGCCTAATTGGGGTGTGGTACGGCCTGACCTGGCTGGATGTGGGCCTGGCGTTTCCGGTGGCGCTGCTAGTGTTTAAGAGCGGCTGGACGGTGCTGCGCGAAAACCTGCCCTGGCTGGTGGATGAAATGGCGATCGCTCCCGAGGCCATTCACACCCAGGTGATGCAGGTGCCCGGCGTAGTCAACTGCCACAGCATTGCGTCGCGCGGGCTGCTGGGGCGGCAGGTGTTTATCGACATGCACCTGGTGGTGCAGCCTACCGACATTCGCGCCGCCCACCAGGTCACCGAAGCGGTGGAAGACCGGCTCGAGCAGGTCTATGGCCCCACGCGGGTGACGATTCACATCGAGCCGCGCGAGTACACCGAGGAAGCGATTACCTACTAGCGACTCACGGGTGGGTTCAGGGGTAAATGTAGCGATGGCCGTTTCATAGGCCGTTTCATGTCAGCCCTGTCAACGTGGGGCCAGATTCGGGGGCGATTCCTTGGATTGGCCGCTGGGCCTAGGACTAGAAGTCCTAGGCTCAAAGCAAAAATCCTCTGAAGAGGATTGGGAGCCGAGTGCCCCAGTCTGCTTTAGCAGACTTTTGCTATGAGCCAGGGAGTTTACTCCCTGGTGGTTGTGGCCGAAGTCCCCGTGGGGCCAGATTCGGGGGCGATTCCTTGGATTGGCCGCTGGGCCTAGGACTAGAAGTCCTAGGCTCAAAGCAAAAATCCTCTGAAGAGGATTGGGAGCCGAGTGCCCCAGTCTGCTTTAGCAGACTTTTGCTATGAGCCAGGGAGTTTACTCCCTGGTGGTTGTGGCCGAAGTCTCCTAGCCTATGGGCATTTCGGGAATAGTTTGGCCTCCTTGACAGGGCTGGCCGTTTCATATTCACCGCTGGCGAGATGACGTTTTAAGCGATCTTTAGGCTCTGTCGGCAGAACAATCTGGATGACATTTGGCTATGGGAAATCTTGCTCCAGCTGTAGGAGATCGCCATGGGTGATCCCCATGGGCGATCGCGATGCTCCCGAAGCAGAGCCTAGTTTGGAAATCTTTATCGCTAGCCTTTGGCTAAACCCTGTCCTAACCCCCGGAAGTATCAGGTATCCTAGGCATATTCCCTTCGGACGCGCTTGATGAGGCAGCCCATGCGATTTTTGGCCGATGTTCCTCGCCCGCTGTTGCTGTTGGCGCTGATGCTGCTCAGCGGTGGGGGAATGCGGCCTGCCATGGCCCAGGTGGGGCCGTCTCAAGCCTCTGTCCAGGCATCTGTTCAGTCATCTGGCCAAAAATTCGGCCTGATCGCCCAGGCTCCGGCCACCGCCGCCGAGCTAGAGCGCATTCAGGCCGAGGCCGACCTGGCCTTTCGCCGGGCCACGACTCTATTCTTTGTGCTGCTGGGCACCCTGCTGCTGCTGCTGAGCGTTGGGGTGGTGATGCTGTGGCTGATGCGGCGATCGGTGATTCAAGAAGTGTCGGTGGTGGTGCGCAACCAGATCAACGACATTACCGATCTAGAAACCAAGATTCAAACCGCCACCCGCGACCTCGACTACATTCTGGCCCAGGCTAAGGAGCGGGCTGCCGAGCTAGGCAGCCGCACCGATCGCTTTACCGAAGAGGCCGTCACCAAAAAGCAGGTGCTCAACCGCCTGGTGGATGACCTGGCCGAGTTTAAAGCCCGCACCATCAACGACTGGCAATCGACCCTGAGCGATGTGCAGGTGAAGCTAGAGAGCACCGAGGCCAACTTTGTCGGCCACCTCACCGGGCTGCGGGCGACGGCCGATAACGAGATCACCACCCTGCGCAAAGATACCCAGCTCCAGCGCGACGTGGTGTTTCGCACCCTGGAAGAAAGCCAGACCGGCTTTTTGCGCGACGTCAACCGTCTGCGCAGCGATGTGGAGGTGCATCAAGATGCGGTGCTGCAAAAGATTGGCAATGCCGAAACCAGCTTTACCGACCAGATGGGCACCATGACCCAGGCCATGCAAGAAGAGCGCGATCGCGTCATGGTCGCCCTGGCTGACCTGCGCCAGCAGCTCACCACCCAGGCCAGCGACCAGGTGGATCGCCAGGCCGCCGCCATTGCCGAAGCCCTAGAGGCCCTGCGCCACAGCAGCCTCACCCGCCTGCAAACCCAGACCGATGAGATCAGCCGCCAGCTGGGCGATCTGCAAATCAGCGCCCTGGGCGAGCGCGATTTGGCGCTGCAAACCATCCAGCGCTCCATCGACGAATTTACCTCACGGTTTGCCAACCTGCGCAGCGAAGTCGATGGCCAGCGCAGCCGCATACTCACTGACCTGCGCCGCCAGGCCGATGAGTTTCTGGCCCAGTTTGGCGGTCTCAAGCTCGACATTGAGAAACAGCAGGATATGCTGCTGGGCGACCTACGCCAGGCGGCGGATGGGGCTCTGACGCGCTTTAGCGACGTGCGCGGCGAAGTCGATGCCCGCCAGCAAAACACCCTCGACGACTTTCAGCGCACCGCTGGAGAGCTGCAAAGCCAGCTCAGCCGCCTGGCCACTGAGGCCGAGATTCAGCGCTCTAGCCTGCTCACCGACATCGACGCCACCGCCAGCGGCTTTCGTCAGCAGGTGCGGGTGCTGCAAGACACCGCTGGTGACCAGCAGACTCAGATTATCGACAGTCTGCGGGCGATGGAAGCGGCCTTTACCGAGCAGCTCAACCAGGTGCGGGAGGCGATCTTTACCCGCCGCGATCGCGTGCTCGATAAGATCGACACCTTCGACACTCGCCTCAGCGAAGACCTGGCGGGCCTGGGCGCTACCACCGCCGAGCGCGAGGCCGCTGCCCGCACCCAGCTCGACGGCCTAATGGCCGAAATGGCCGAGCGCTTTGCTCGCCTCGAAGCCGACATTGAGGCCGGGCGCGAAGTTTCCCTCGGTCGTCTAGAAGATTTGCAGCAGACCTACCGGGTGCGGCTGGAGGCGATCGCCGCCGAGGCCAGCCACCAAAAAGACGCGATCATGCAGCTACTGGGAGAAGTCTCGCCCCAGTACCTGGCCGACTCATTTATGAGCGAGGCCCGGCAGCAGTTTGAGACCATCACCGACAAGATGGGTCGGCTCGAGACCAATCGGCCCCAGCTGTTTCTCACCGCCGATGAGTATGTTGGGCGCGGCGATCGCTACCTGGCCGATGGCGACTACGCCCTGGCGGTGGCTGAGTACGACAAAGCCCTCGAGATTCAGCCGGTCAACACCCAGGTGTGGCTCAACCGCGCCCAGGCCCAGCAGTCTTTAGAGCAGCTCGAAGCTGCGGTTGACTCCCTCGACCATGCCCTAGAGCTAGAGCCGAAGCACACCGGGGCGCTGCTGCAAAAGGGGCTGATTTTGCGCGAGCTGCGCCGCCATGAGGAGGCGCTGACGGTGTTCGATCAGCTCAGTGAGGTGACCCCTGATGACGCCAAGGTCTGGCTCAACCGAGGCATGGTGCTGAGCCGTCTCAAGCGCCGCGAAGACGCCATCACCGCCTTTGATCGGGCGCTGGAAATTCACCCTGATTACCATGAAGCCTGGGTAAATCGGGGCGTCTCCTACGGCATTCTTCAGCAGCACGAGGAGGCGTTTAACTCCTTTGATAAGGCGGTGGAATACCAGGCCAACGATGCGATCGCCTGGCTCAACCGGGGTCTCTCGCTGATTGAGCTAGAGCGCTACGACGATGCCCTAGAGAGCTTTGACAAGGCTACCCGTTTCAACCCCGAAGCCCCCAAAGCCTGGGATAACCGGGGTCTGGCCCTGGTGAAGCTGGGCCGCGACGAAGACGCGATTAAGAGCTTTGACAGTGCGATCGCCCTCTCCCCCGACTACCCCAAGGCCCATTACCACAAGGCTCTCTGCTACGCCCTCCAGCGGCAGTTCGACAACGCTATGGAAGCGCTGCAGCAGGCAGTGCGCCTCGACCCCGACTACCGCGAAGAAGCCCGTACCGAACCCGCCTTTGACGAGCTGTGGAGCGACAACTGGTTCCGCGAGCTGATCGAGAAGTAAAGCAGTTCCTGGAAAGATGTTTATGGAGTAAGGTATTTTTAGCGCCCCTGGGCACAACCCTTAGCCCAGTAAATTAGAAGGTGAGTCAATTATCATCGATACATGAAGGAGGGCAGGTGACAACTTTTTCTCCCGTCCAATCTGTAAAGGTGTTATCAGTCTTGTAATGGCGAGAAGAAGTAACACTATCTCCATGAAGCAGAGACTCCATGAAGCAGAGATGCATTTCCCCAGACTCGAAGCCTCGAATCTGGGGAAATGCAATAACATGCCGCCTGCCTGAGCAACGACAACAGTTCGGTCAATTAGGCATGAACCATTAAATATTGCCCATTACCATTATATTCACCGTCGTAGGTGGCAAAGATCGTCCCCAGCAGCAGCAAGTAGAAGCGCCATATTCGGCGGAACTTGGCATAGTCCATGCCGTAGTCTAGGGATTGAACGCTCTCCTGGGAGGCGTCAAACCGCTCCAGCCAAGCCGTCAGCGTTTTGCGGTAGTTCATGCCGTTCATGTACCACCGCTCGATGGTCTTAAGATCGCTGTTGTGGCTGGGAACCGCATCATGATTCCAGTAGCGCCCGTGGGGAAAAATATACTTGTGGGTAAAACCCGACGACATGTGGTTGGGAATGCGAACCGTAATGATATGGATCAATACCTTGCCATCATTCTTTAGAAATGAGGCCAGCTTTTGGAAGGCGTTGGTCAGATTTCCCACATGGCAAAAGACACCGACAGAAAGAATTTTATCGAATTTTTCGGCAAAATTTGCCTCATTTAAATCCCCTTCGTGGAGGGTAAATCGCCCCGAACTCAGATAGCTTTCCGGATCCTGCATTTTTTGGCGCATGTACTTGCACTGCTGATGGCTGAGGTTCAACCCGGTGAACTGCACGTTGGGGAATTTAGACAGAATGTAGTTAGGTACGCAGCCCCAGCCGCAGCCAAAGTCCAAAATATGGTCGCCATCCACAATTCCTAGGCGCTCAATCATCTGATCGATCATGTGCATTTGGGAGGTTTCTAGATCGGTAGCGCCGTGCTCCCAAAACCCGGTGCTGTATTTGGGATAGATCGCGGGCCAATCCCCCAGCATGAGGTTGAGCATGGTCTGGGGCCGGTCATACTGAACCTGCATCAGCTCCCGCGACGATTCCGCTAGCTGGTTAGATTCCTGCAACACCCATTCGTAGGGTGCCAGGAGGCCAGGGCAGTGTTTGAACAAGGTAGGCATTGAGGTGTGCAGCAGCGCTCGAAACGTCGCATCCGGTATTTCTAAGCCGTTGATGTAGGCTTCTGCCAGAGCCATTTGGGTGGCATTCACAGCTCCGGCCATTAATCGCGTGGCTTTGTAGGCCATGGGGCTTTTCAGCGCCATATCCCCCGTCACAGGCATATGTTTTTGCAGCTCAGGCAATATGTTTGAAGCCGTCATTTGGATTTCCCTCAGCTAATGGATGAGCACAGCCATTGACTCGACAAGAAGTGGGGTGGTAATCGGACAATTTGTAGGGGCTGAGGACTGCTCAGCCCCTACAACTCAGAGGTATCTAACTAGGATTTGGGATGAGATTCATAGCGTCTTCAGGTTTAGCGAGCGGCTGCATTGGTACACCGGCTATGAATTAGCCAAAGTTTTAACCGGAGCGGTTATCCCTGAAGGCTGAAGCCGATCTTTGGCCCGTTTTAGCAGGTCGGCTTCCGTTGGAACCCTAGGCTTTGATGCTAACGTTAGGAGCTGAAGCAGCTTAATGAAACTAAACGTCGGGTCGGGAAGATAAATTACCCGTCCAGCCTTGACGGTAATGCCGTGCCGACTCGAGGCCGGAAAGGCGTGGTGACAATTGTGCCAGCCTTCCCCCAGCGTTAAAACAGCCACCAGTGAATTATTGCGGCTGAAGTCATCGGTAACAAACGGCTGCTCACCCGCCATATGGCTGAGGGAGTTGACGGTCTGCACCCCATGGAAAAGCAGCGTCGTGCTGAGGAAAAACGCCCCTAAATACTCTACCCCGCCAATGCCGTAGGACAGCGCTCCCAGGGCCACGAGGGGAACAAAGTGCAGCCGATCAATCACCCGTAAAACCCGATCGCTTTCCACATCCACCGGCAGCTTAGCCGGGAAAAACCGGGAGGATAACAGCCAGCCCCCCTGTGACCAGACAAAACCGCCGATGCCACGAGGCGGGGTGTAGGGAGAATGGGGATCGAGGGGTTGATCGGCCTGCTGATGATGAAGCAGGTGGTGCGCTTTCCACCAGCTTGGCCCCATTTGTCCGGCGGCGGCGGCGACAACGCTGCCCACCCATAACACCGAGGCAGGAGCCTGATAGCTTTTGTGGGTGAGGAGGCGATGGTAGATGCCGGTGGTGGCCAACATGCGGATGGCATAGAGCCCGACAATCCACACCAGAGCGCCCCACGATAGGCCAGTCGTGAACACCAGTAACGAGCCGATGTGGCTAGCGATAATTAGCACCGGGCCAATTATGTACGAAGCAATGGTAAGCGGGGAATAGGGCCGCATGGGTAATTCTAATATCCTAGAAAGAGGATCAAAGCAGCTGGCTATGGATGAAATTTACCGACTGGTCGGGAGCTGCCCCATGGCCGATGTAACCCTGGTTAATTTGGGATGGGCCGATGGGCGACAACTCTCAAACGGCAAAAACTGGCCTCCAACCACCAAAATTGGAGGTTCTGGGCCAGCCACAATAGCTCAGCTTCTAAAGATCTTAACGGTGATCGAGGGTCGGGTGGGGAGGGTCAGCAATTATAAATTCAAGAATGCTCTGCCCCAAAGCGTGAGCTAGGATAAATTTCTTACCCACGCCCCCGAGCTAGCCTCGCTAGCTCGGGGTGATTGCACTGCCGCGCCCTAGCGGTTCATCTTTAGTGGACGCTGGGCAGCGCCTGCATCTGATCGATCGCCCGCTGGCCGCCAAAACGCTCGGCAATGATGTCGTCGTAGGTGTCGGCGATGGTCACCACCGATAAAATGCAGGTTTGTAGCTCCCTTAAATCCATGTTTTCGCCGCCCAGCACGCTTTCGGCAAAGAGCACCTGATTGGACTCGTCCAGATGAAAGGCCCCAAAGCGCATGCGGCGGGTTTCGGTGAGTAAAAAGTGCATCAGTTCTTTGTCTATGGTGCTGCCGATGGTGACACAGCTGGTGGCCCGCACCGTGGCCAGATCGGCTTTTTCCCAAGGGTGTACTTCCCAGGGCAGCACCTCGACTTCGACCAGGGTAGAGCCGTAGAGAATATCGAACTGGGGAAGGTCGGGGTAGGCCCGCAGGCTGTTTTTGAACAGGGCGGCGGTTTGCAGGTAGTCGGCGACCTTGGTGTAGGTGAGGGCTTGGACGGTGCTGGCGAAGGAGATGGCCATGGGTGATTTTAGATTTGCGATTTTGGATTGAGCGGGTCACAGGGCTAGAAATCGGGTTTCTTTGCCAATTTGACGGCTGCCTGTGCGACCCCAACAGAAACCCGGTTTCTGTTGCCCTACATCCCTACATGATGAACATTTTTTGGTCGAGGGCTTTGGGGGCGTGGCTGTCGACAAACTGCTGGGGGCTTTCGTCGGATTCGAGGCGACCATCGACTAGGTTGATGATGCGATCGGCCACGTCGAGAATGCGGTTGTCGTGGGTGACCATGAGAATGGTGCAGCCCCGTTCTTGGGCCAGGTGCTGCATCAGGGTAACTACGTCGCGGCCCGACTGTTTATCGAGGGCGGCGGTGGGCTCGTCGGCCAAGATCAGCTGGGGCTGGTTGACCAGGGCGCGGGCGATCGCCACCCGCTGCTTTTGCCCCCCCGAGAGCGCCGCAGGCTTGTAGTCGGCCCGCTCCGCCAGCCCCAGGTGGCTGAGCATATCTACCGCCTGCTGGCGCTTGCCGCGAAAGTTGCCGGTCAGCTCCACCGCCATTTCCACATTTTGGGAGGCGGTGAGCGACTCAAACAGGTTGTGGGCCTGAAAGATAAAGCCAATATTGCGGCGAATCTCGACCAGATGGCGATCGCCCAACCCCACCAGCTCTTTGCCCAAAACTTGCAGGCTGCCCTCGGTGGCCGATCGCAGCGCCCCGATCAGCGTTAGCAGGGTGGTTTTGCCCGACCCCGATGGCCCGGTCATAATCACAATCTGGCCGGGATGCAGGTCGAGGCTGATATCGAACAGCACCTGCTTGCGCAGGTCGCCCCGGCCAAAGAAGTAGCTGAGGTTGCGCACCTGAATCGACGCCTCGACAGGCGGCACGGAGGATGGAGGAGCAAAGTTCATAGCCCAAATACCTCGGCGGGGTCAGTGCGCTGCACCTTACGGACGGCCACAGCGCCAGAAATCAAACACATAATGAAGGTTGCTAGATACAGGTTAACCACTCGCCCTAGGGTGAGCTGAAACAGCAGACCGGTGACCGCCGCCCCCAGGTTGTAGAACAGGGTGCTGATCAATAGGCCGGGGATAAACCCCAGCACCGAGAGAATGATCGCCTCCTGCATCACCACCCCAAACAGGTAGGCGTTGTCGTAGCCGATCGCCTTCAGGGTGGCGTATTCTGACCAGTGGTCGGCCACGTCGGTGTAGAGAATTTGATAGACCAGAATGATGCCCACCACAAAGCCCATGGTGGTCAGCAGCGAAAACACAAAGCCAATGTTGGTGTTGACCTCCCAGTAGGTGCGCTCGCGGGCGATGAAACCCTCGGGGCCATCCATGGGCAGCACCAGCACGTCCTGGGGCAGGCCGTCGCGGAGGGTTGCCACCAGCCGATCGATGTCTGTGCCAGGGGCCACCCGCAGCAGGCCAATGTCGGCGGTGGCAAAGCTGCGCTCGGTTTCTTCGGGGCCGCGATTGGCAAAAAACCGGAGAAAATTTTGGTCGCTCATGATCAAGTTGCCATTGCCCGAGGCAAAGTCGGTGCCCAGGCTAAAGGTGCCGACAATGCGAATCTCGCGATCGGCCAGCTCGGTAATCACTCCGGTTTCGCGCGGCCCCACCTCGTCGCGGGATCGGCTGTCGATCATGGCGGTATTGGGCAGCCGCAGCGCTTGCTGGAGGGCCAGCACCGCAGGCATGGTCAGCACCGGGTCAGAGGGGTTGTAGGCAATCACCCGCACCGGGCGAGTTCGGTTAGTCTCGGGGTTTTTCCAGCGGGCGTCGCTGAGATAGAGCGCGTAGCCCCCTGCGACCCCGTCAAAAGCCTGGGCCTGGTAGAGGCGGCGGCGGGCAAAGGAGCGCGGCACAAACATATTTTCTTTGAGCCGGTTGATGATCACAATTTCGCCGTTGAGCTGCTCTAGGAGCTGGGTTTGGCTGTCGTAGAGGGCGTTTTTGAACCCGGTAAAGAGAAACATCAGCAGCACCGCAAAGGCCACCCCGGCCATGGAGGTGAGGAATTTCTTGCGATCGTGAATCAGATTTAGCAGAGCTAGCGGAGTTCGCTGCATGACGCGATTTTAGATTAGCGATTTTGGATTTTGGCGCTGTAGGGGCAGACCTATGTGTCTGCCCTGAGGTGGGGGTAGACCTATGTGTCTGCCCTGAGGTGGGGGTAGACACGTGGGTCTACCCCTACAAAATATTCATGCAAACACCTCCGCTGGGTCAGCGGTGACGGCTTTGCGAACAGAAATTAGCCCCGACAACCCACACATCAGCATCGTCAGGGTGAAGACAAAAATGACGCGAAATAGGGTCATCCGCATGGGCAGGGTGCCCGCCGTGGCGTTGTAGGCCAGTTCGTAAAGGCCCAGGGCAAGAATCAGCCCCGGCACATAGCCCATCAGGGCTAGCAAAATGGCTTCTTGAATCACGGTTTTAAACAAATAGCCGCCGCTGTAGCCGATGGCTTTCAAGGTCGCGTATTCTCTCAAATGGTCGCGGATGTCGGTGTAGAGAATTTGGTAGACAATCACGGTGCCCACCACAAAAGACACCAGCACCCCGAGGCCAAAAATGAAGCCAATGGAGGTGGTTTGAATCCAAAACTGGCTCTCTTTGCGGATGATTTCGGGCTTAGTGTAGACCTCGACATCGGCGGGCAGCTGCTCTTGCAGGGCGGCTTTGACCCGCTGGGGGTTGGCCCCAGGCTCTAGCAGCACCAGGCCGAGGCTGATCTGGTCGAGGGGCTGGGGGGCAAAGTAGCGGCGAAAGTTTTGGTCGCTCATGATCAAGGTGCCGTCAGCGGCAAAGCCCCCGCCCAGGTCGTACTGGCCGACGATGGTAATGCGGCGGCGGTCGGCTTCGGTCTCTAGGCCCACGGTTTGGGGGCCAAACTCGGGGCGCGATCGCCGGTCGATAAAAGCCGAATTGGGCTGCTGTAGCGCCTGCCGTTTCTCTAATGTGTCTAGCTCGGGCATGAGAAACACGGGGTCGCTGGGGTTAAAGGCGTAGACAAACAGCGCCCGGCTGAGGCTGGTCTCAGGGTTTTTCCAGAGGGCGTACTCGGCATAGAGGGGCATGGCCTGCTGCACCCCCTCAATGCCCGCCGCCTGGTACAGCCGCTGGCGGGGAAACGCCTTGGTGGAGCTGATTTCGAGGGACTGGGGGGAAATTAAAAAAAGATCGCCGTTGAACTGGTCGTAGAAGTTGGTGGTGGTGCTGACTAAGGCCCCGAGAAAGCCCAGGTTCATAAACATCAGCAGCACTGCAAAGGTGACGCCAGCCACGGCCACGAGCAGGCGGGGGCGATCGTGGCGCAGGTTATACCAGGCCAAGGGAATGCGGGGCAGGGAAGGAAATTTCATCGCTACCGCTCAATGTTGATCGCAACATCAACCTGGAGGTTGGTGAGGGCGGCCACCGCTTCGCTCTGATCGACCGCCACCCGCACTTCGACCACGCGGGCGTCGGCGTTGGCGGCGGGGTCGTCGTCGAGCACGTCATTTTTGGCAATTTGCAGGCCAATCTCGCTGACGGTGCCCGTCAGGGTGTCGCTAAAAGCGCCGTTGCGGCTGGTGATGGTGGCGTGCTGGCCCAGGGCCACCAGGCCAATGTCGGTTTCGTAGACTTCGGCGACGACGACCATCTGGCGGGTGTCGCCCAGGGCCAAGATTGGCCCATCGCCGGGGGCAACCGCCTCGCCGGGGTAGGCAAAGACATCGAGCACCTGCCCGGCCTGGGGCGATCGCACCACCGTGCGGGCCAGCTGGGCCTCGGCCAGGGCCAGGCTCTGGGCGGCGGAGTCAACCCGGCTGGCCACCTGGGAACGGGCGGTGGTGGCCTGGGCCGAGACCACCTGGGCCTGGGCATTATTAATGTCGCTGAGGCGGGCTTGTTCGAGGCGCTGTTTGGTGGCGGCGGCGTTGCCCAGGTCGGCGCTGAGGCGGTTGACGGTGGCCTGCTGGCGGTCAAGCTCTTGGCGAGAGATCGCCCCTGAAGCGTTGAGCTCTTGAAACCGAGCCAGGTCGATTTTGGCCACGTCTAGCTCGGCCTGGAGACTGGCAATGGCAGACTCTTGGGCGGCGATCGCCGCCCGCTGCGGCCCGTCGATCTGGCCAATCCGGGTGCTGGCCTCCTGTACTTGAGAGTTACCCAAGGTGGTTTCGGCGGCGAGCTGGGCGCGAGCTTCGGCCAGCTGGCTAGCGGCCAGGTCGCGCTCGGCCTGGCGCACGTCGTAGCTATCGAGGTAGGCAAGTATTTGCCCCTGCTCAACGCGATCGCCCTTTTGCACCTCTAGTC
Source organism: Shackletoniella antarctica (assembly GCA_003241845.1). Taxonomy (GTDB): domain Bacteria; phylum Cyanobacteriota; class Cyanobacteriia; order Phormidesmidales; family Phormidesmidaceae; genus Nodosilinea; species Nodosilinea antarctica. The sequence continues at coordinate 14,490 of QBMN01000082.1, forward strand.
GCTCAATGCGCCCCGCCTCGGCGGTGGCTACATCGATCACCCGGCTGGCGGGCTCGACCCGCCCCAGGGCCACTACCTTGACCTGGCGGGGCGGCGGCAGTTCGGCCTGTTCACGCGCCGCCTGGCGGGTTTGCATAACGTTACGCACCGCCACAGTAGAGCCAGCCCCGACCACCAGCAGGGCAGCAATCAATAGCCAGAAACTCGGCCTTCTCCAGGGTTGAGCAGATTGAGTAGACATAGGCGTTGCGGGGGCAAAGGTTGCGGGAAAAGCAGCAGGCAGCGTCAGCCGCAGACCCGAAATGGGATAAATGCATTCTCACCCTGAATTTAACTGAACGGTGTAGTTTAGTCAATCGCCGATCTGCATCAGCTCTTGCCGCTGGCTGTAGCCTATGGCTATAGCGACAGCATGCGCTCTAGCTTAGGAATGGTGAGGGGCAGCTGAATCCAGGTATCGGCGGCGGCATCGGCGGCCAGATCAGCGTTCTGTTCTGCCCAGAGAACGGCCACCTTGATGGGCTGGAGCCAGAGCTGGGTTAGGTGTTCTAGCAGGGCGGGGTTGCCGGCCTCGCGATCGCCCACAACTAGCCGATGGGGCAGCAAATGGGCCGGAGATTGGCGCAGGTGCTGGTGCACCTCTGGCCAGCTCTGGTAGCTATTCACCTGCCAACCGCAGGCTCTGACGTAGGCAATCAAGGTCTGGTGATGCTCTAAATCGCTGTCAATGAAGACCAGTCGCTGGCTTTCTGCCCGGTTGTGGTTCCCCTGATCTCGGTGCCAGGTCGTTGCAGCAGCGGCGGTACCATCGGCACCCTCGCGCGGCAGGTAGAGAAAGAAACAGCTGCCCTGCCCACCGCCGACTCAACCCGCAGATAGCCCCCGTGGAGCTGGGCCAGCTGCCGCGACAGCGCCAGCCCCAGGCCGGCACTGTCGTACTGGCGGTTAAGGTTATGGTCGAGCTGGGTAAAGGGCTGAAAAATCTGCTCAAGCCGGTCAGCCGGAATGCCAATGCCGGTATCTTCGACCCCAAACTCCACCAGCGCGTCGCGGCTCTGCACCGTCAGGGTGACCTGCTCCTGGGGGGTAAACTTCAGCGCGTTCGACAGCAGATTGAGCAGCATTTGGCGCAGACGGCGCTCGTCGGCGACACAGGTGATTGCATCAGGGGCCACATGGTGACTCAAGACAACGCCTTTCTCAGCGGCGCGGGGCTGCACCATGGCCAAGCAAGAGTGACATAGCTCGGTTGAGGGGGCCAACCACCTGGCGAGACAGCGGTGCCGACAGGCCCAAAATCGAGTTGAGCGGGGTACGCAGCTCATGGCTAATCATGGCGAGAAACCGGCTCTTGGTCTGGCTGGCTGCCGCCGCCGCCTGGCGCTGGGCCTCTAGCGCTTGGGCATTTTGAACCTGCTGAGCCACCTGAAGCAAACACTGTTTCCGCTGGGCTTTGCGCTGGGCCAATACCTGCTTGAGCTGCTCAAAGGCGATCTCATCGCGGCAGAAAGGTCGCAGATCCTCTGGGTCGTGGGCAATCATGAGTAGAAAACTGGATCCAAATACGGATCATATTTTTTCATTAAACCCTATCCCTGGCGGGGGTGGGCGTTACTAACACTATTGTCTAGAAGATGGGCATCTCAGAGTGGCGGTGCAGGGATGGGCGATTTCGGCAAGTTAGGCGACTTCTGGGAAATAGTTTCCCAATGGTGGGCAGTGCCCACCCTACAACGGCTATAGTCGCTGGATCAAAGCTGGTATCTTCTTTCCTAGAAATCTCCTTAGAACCTGCTGAACCGCTGCCCCCTAGCTAAAGTGCTGAAACCCCTGACTGAGGCTGAGCCGGGTTGGGGCGGTGGCGGCGGTAGGCCACAGCTCAACGACAGGGGCGGCAGCGGTTTCACCAGTAGCCGTGGTTTTACCAATAATCATGCAGGGCGCTCCCAGCCGTTGTTGCAGCGCTCGGGCCAGGGGCCAGGGCAGGCACAACACCAGCTCAAAGTCTTCGCCCCCGTAGAGGCACCAGTCGATGGCCTGGGTTTCGCCCACCCAGGCGGTCAGGGCAGCATCGATGGGCAAGTCAGCCTGGCGCAGACTTGCCCCCACACCGCTGGCCTGGCACAGTTGCAGCACCGCGTTAGCCAGGCCGTCGCTAGAGTCCATGGCGGCGATCGCAGCCGTATCGCCCGCCTCTCCCAGCAGGTCTTGCAGGGCGGAAATCACATCAAACCGGGGCTGGGGCCGCTGGTGAGCCGTCACCCAGCGATCGCGGTCGGCCTGGGCTACTCCAGCCCCGGTTTCGGGATGACCCCTTTCGGGATGCCCTTTTTCGGGAGCCAAGAGCAGCTCCAGCCCGGCGCGCGATCGCCCGTGGTAGCCCGTCACCACGATCGCCTGCCCCGGCTGGGCGCGACTGCGGTACAGCGCCCGCTGGGGCACCACAGTCCCCAGGGCCGTAATCGCCACGCTAGCCACGTCAGCGCGGCACAGGTCGCCCCCCAGCACCGCGCCGCCCCAGCAACTCAAGCAGTCGGCCATGCCCTGGTAGAGGCCCTCAACCCAGGCGATCGAGGTGTGCCCCGGCAGACTCAGGCCCACGGTAATGCCCTCCGGCTCAGCCCCCATAGCGGCCAGGTCAGAGAGGTTGGCGGCCACGGCTCGCCAGCCCACGTCGGCGGGGGCGGTGGTGCGATCGCTAAAGTGCACCCCATCCACCAGCACGTCGGTGGTCACCACCAGCTGCCGACCGGGGGGCAGGGTGATCACCGCCCCGTCATCGCCCACCACATCGCCAGGGCAGTAGCGCCACAGCCGCTGGAGCAACCCCAGTTCTCCCAGGTCAGCGATGGTTTGGGGATTTGTCACTGTGAACCTAGTATTTCGCCAGGGGAAAAATTAGAGGTATCAGAATTCTTCTACCCCCTACCCACCCACATTAATTAAGATCTCTAGGACGGCTGCACCAGATTTTCGGCCCCGGCCACCACCCGCATCGACTCAATGCGATCGCCCGCTGTGAGCTGCTCTAGCAGTTCTTTATTCTCAATCACGTAGCCGAACACCGAGTAGCGCCCGTCGAGCAGGTTTAGCCCCGCTGGGGTCATCTCAGGCTCAAACAAAAAGAAGAAAAACTGCGATGACCCGCCGTTGGGGTCGCCGTTGGGGCGAGCCATGCCCAGGGTGCCATAGGCCGAGAAAGGCAGCACTGGAGCATCTAAGAAACGGCCAATTTCTTCTAAGGTGGTGCCATAGACCGGGGACTCATCGCCCTTCACCAAGATCTCGATGGGAATGGCGCGGTAGGCTTTAGTTTTGGGGTCAATGAAGCCTTCCTCGGGGCCAGCCGGGTCGCCGGTTTGCAGCACATAGTTGTCTTCGGCGCGGGTAAACTCTAGGCCGTCGTAGAAGCCGCGCTGCACCAGGTCGACAAAGTTGCCGCCGGTCACCGGGGCGCTGTAGCCATCAATCACGGCTTGCAGGGTGCCCTTGTTGGTGGTCACTTCCACCGTAGCCTGCCCCTTGAGCTGGGGCAAATTGCTGTACTCGGGCGGCACTTCGTAGGGAAAGCCTTTGACCATCAGCTCTTCAATGCGGCTGACATCGTCGAGCATGGCGGCCCGCTTGAGCCAGACGGTCTCGCGATCGCGCCGGTCCACCGCGTCGCGCAGGGGCAGCAGCTGGGCCTGAATGTCGTCGAGGTAGCTAATCGCCGCCGCCCGTTTGCCATCGGGCACCGCCGCCAGCATGGCCTCGCGGCTGCGGGTTAAGATCCGCTCTACCTTAGTGATGTCTTTGGTAATCGGCCCCCAGCGCTTGCTGCGCAGCCATTCTGACAGCCCCTCCAGGGTGCCCTGCACCGAGCGAATTTCTGAGTTGTCGATGGGCAACGCGTAGCGCAGCAGCGCACGACCATCGGTAATGGCGTTGCCCGGCGGCAGGTAGGCCACCAGCGGGCCAGCGGGCAGAGCCAGGGCCGGGGCCAGGGTGCCCAGCCACAGACCGACTGCCACCAGCACCCCGCAACCCAGCTGCGACCCTAGCCGAGCAAGGTTGCTCCAGTTCATCCTTAGCCATCTGTTCATTACGCGTCCTGCCTTGGCCATAACTCTACACTTCTGCTCTGGGTTCTGCTCTGGGTTCTGCTCTGGGGTTTTACGGGGTTCTACTCTGGGCGGCCCTGTACTGGATAGCGCATGCACCTCAGATGGCCCCTGGGCAGCACAATGCACTCCAATGCAATCCAGCGATGCCCCTACAATCTTGTCATACTCTGTAACTCCCCTGGCGATCGCCGCCCGAGTCTGTCCCCCAGGTTTGTACCGTCCTAGCTTATGCCCGGTTAAGGGCAAATGCCTGTGGTAAATGGCCACCGAGGGGTAAAATGAGGTGCCAAACTTAGACTGCCTACCCCTCCCAGCGCCATGATTTCTAGTAACGACTTTCGCACCGGTACTTCCATTGAGCTAGATGGGTCTGTCTGGCGCGTGGTGGAATTTCTCCACGTCAAGCCCGGTAAGGGGTCAGCCTTTGTGCGCACCAAGCTCAAAAATGTGAAAGGTGGCAACACCGTTGAGAAAACCTTTCGGGCAGGTGAGACCGTGCCCCAGGCGGTGATCGAAAAAACCGACATGCAGCACACCTACCGCGACGGCGAAGATCTGGTGTTCATGGATTTGGGAACCTACGAGGAGGTGCGTCTCACCGCCGCCGACATCGGCCCCCAGGTGAAATATATCAAAGAGGAAATGGCCGTCAGCGTCGTCAGCTGGAATGGCCGAATTTTAGAGGTGGAGCTGCCCAATGCGATCGTGCTCGAGGTGACCCAAACCGACCCCGGCGTTAAGGGCGACACCGCCACCGGGGGCACCAAGCCCGCTATTCTCGAAACCGGGGCGCAGGTAATGGTGCCGCTGTTTATCACCATTGGCGAAAAAATTAAGGTAGACACCCGCACCGACACCTATCTGGGGCGTGAGTCGTAGGGTCTGCCCCCAGTCTTGGCCATGGGTGCCAGCCGCTGCTGATAACCATGGGTCATTTCACCCTGTGAACCATGGACCCTGTGAACCATGGACCCTGTGAGCCATTGCACCCTGTGAGCCATTGCCCCCTGTGAGCCATTGCACCCTATGAGACCTTCGCCGTGGAACTAAGCGTCACCGATCTAAGAGAGCTAGTCGCTGCCCTAGGCCAGAGCGATATTGTAGAACTCACCCTCAAAAGCGCCGACTTTGAGCTGACTTTGCGCAAGCCGGGGGCCATAGTCTCGGGTGCAGCCGCTCTGGTGGTGGCCAAGGCGGCGGCTGAAGACTCTGTTGCCGTTTCCGCTGCCGCTGCCCCCCTGCCTGCCGCCACCCCGGCGGTAGCCCCAGTGTCGCCGCCGGGTAAAGGCAGCGACCTGCTGTCGATCAATTCACCGATGGTGGGCACGTTCTATCGCTCTCCGGCCCCAGAGGAGCAATCCTTTGTGGGGGTAGGCGATCGCATTACCGCCGGGCAGACCGTGTGTATTATTGAGGCTATGAAGCTGATGAACGAGCTAGAAGCCGAGATCAGCGGCGAAATCGTCGAGATTTTGGTCGAGAATTCTCAGCCCGTGGAGTTTGGCCAGACCCTGATGCTGGTGCGCCCGGTTTGACCCCTGCCCCGGTATTGCCATGACC
>QBMN01000083.1 GCA_003241845.1 Shackletoniella antarctica
TGTCTCGGTTGCGCGGTGATGGGCAAATTCCTCCGTTGCCGGATGTGATTAGAGCCATGACATCAAGTCTGCGACACATAGACAGCCCTACCTAAAGCCCAAGCTATAGCTCGTGGGCTAACAGCACTTTTTGAGAAGTTGCAGTTCTACATAGCTGCGGCCCATCTTCGGAAAGCACGAAAGATTGCGACACTTTTGGCTAAATTCAGCCAAAAATTGTTCGCCTAAATCAAAGTCTTGCTCAGATAAATAATCGATAATTTCCTCCAAATCTTGGCTGGCTGTTGGGGAAATAATGAACTGACTCATTGGTCTTGGCTACGAGCCTGGGTGATCTTGGCCTGTAGTCTTTCAATGACATCGTCGCCATCGAGTCCTTCACCGCGATCTAACTGGTCTATGCCAATGGCAATTTTGTGTTGTGCATCCTGTAGCCATTGCTGATAGTGCTGCTCTCGTTTTTCCAGCAGGCGCAATGCCGTTTCTAAAGCTTCACTGGCATTCTGGAATCGGCCTGCATCCACCAGTCGTTGTAGTAGAGTCTCTTGAGAGGATGTGAGTGAGGTAGGCATAATCATTTACTCTCTATAGCGGCGATCATAGCAACTACCAAAGCTAATGTAGTTGTGCTGAAATAACATCTGCACAACTTCTTGGAAGAGTACATTAGGTGAAAAGGCTCTTGACTTCAGTTTCTTATCCCTCGCTGATCAGCTGCAGTAGTTGCGTGGTGGAGATCTTGCCGCTCATGTCGGTGCCTTCGAGCAGGCTGTCGGCCAGGTCGCGTTTTTGCTTGTGCAGGTCAACGATCTTTTCTTCGATGGTGTTTTTGGCCACCAGACGATAGATGGTGACGGGGCGCAGCTGGCCGATGCGGTGGGCGCGATCGCTCGCCTGATCCTCCACCGCCGGGTTCCACCACGGGTCCATGTGAATCACGTAGTCGGCGGCGGTGAGGTTTAGCCCGGTGCCCCCCGCCTTGAGGCTAATCAAGAACACATCGCCCTCGCCTGCCTGGAAGGCATCGACTCGCTTTTTGCGATCTTTAGCGGGGGTGCTGCCATCGAGGTACTGGTAGGTGATGTTTTGCCCGTCGAGAAACTCGCGCAGAATGCTCAGGTGATCGACAAACTGGCTAAAGACTAGGGCCTTGTGGTTGTTCTCTAACAGTTCTTCGAGCACTTCGCCAAAGGCTTCGAGCTTGGAGCTGGGCAGGGCGGTGGTGCCCTTGACCAGGCGGGTGTTGCAGCAGGCGCGGCGCAGCTTCATGATTTCGGCCAGCACTTGCAGGTGTTTGGTGCCCGACTCGATGGTGGGGTCGGCGAGTTTTTCCACGGCATCTCGCCGCAGCGCCTCATAAAACGCCATTTCTTGAGCGCTTAGCTCCACCTGGAGGGTCACCTCCGTGCGGGCGGGCAGCTCGTCGAGCACCTGGGTCTTGGTGCGCCGCAAAATGAAAGGCTGGATTAATTTCTTGAGGCGGTTGCGGGCCTGCTTGTCTTGGTTGCGCTCGATCGCATTGGCAAACCGGGTACTGAACTGATCCTGCGACCCCAGCAGGCCAGGGTTGATAAAGCGAAATAGGTTCCACAGTTCGCCCAGGTGGTTTTCGATCGGGGTGCCAGTGGTGAGAATTTTGAAGCCCCCCTGGAGCTTCATCGCCGCCTTTGAGCGCTTGGTGGCGGAGTTTTTGATCGCCTGGGCTTCATCGAGCACGATGGTCTGCCACTCGACTTTGGCCAGCATGTCTGATGCGTCATCTTGCTGCAGCAGGCCGTAGCTGCACACCAGCAGGTCAAAGGGCTTGAGGTTGTCGAGCACTTTTTGGCGATCGCCCGTGCCAAACTGCATCGGGTTTAGCGTTGGGGCAAACTTCTCGGCCTCGCTGAGCCAGTTCATGCACACCGAGGTGGGGGCGACAATCAGCGTCGGCCCCTTGGGGGCGCGGGAGAGAATCACCGCCAGGGCTTGCAGGGTTTTGCCCAGGCCCATGTCGTCGGCTAGGCAGGCCCCCACGCCCCAGTGGGCCAGGCGGGCCAGCCAGTTGAAGCCGTCTAGCTGGTAGTCGCGCAGCTCGGCCTGGAGGGCCGAGGGCAGCTCGGGCTTGAGGTCTTGGGCTTCTTTGAGGCGTTTGAGGTGGTCTTTCCAGTGCTTGTCGGTCTTGAGCTGGCCGACCTCGTCTATCCAGTCTTCCATGGCCAGCGAAGCGAGGGGATGGAAGCGCACGCCGTCGCCGCTTTTCTCTGAGTAGGCCCGCAGGTCGTCGAGGCGCTTGCGAAACTCTTGGGTGAGGGCGAGAAACTGACCGTCAGCCAGCTGGATAAACCGACCGGGAGATTTATCCAGCAGCTCCATCAGCCGCTGCATATCTATCACCTGGTCGTCGCTGATTTGCAGCTCGCCGCTGGCGGCAAACCAGTCGCGCTGGCGCTGAATTTGAATCTTAAAGTTGCTGAGGCTGACCCGGTTGGCGATCCGCATTTTTTCGCCTTCGGGCCATTCCACCACGGCCTGATCGCCCACATCTTGCAGTTCTAGAATTAGCTCTAGGCAGGCTTCGGGGTCGTCAATTAGCCATTCGCCGTCTTCGTCGTCGAGGCGCTGGAGGGTGGGGCAGGTTTTTTCGACCGCGCGGGCCAGTTTTTTCTCTTCTTTGAGGTTGCGGTGGGTTTGCAGGCGGCGGCCGTCGATTTCGGCGATCACCATTTCGCCGCCGGTGCCGGGGCGGTAGTAGGGGCCGGCTTCGCCGAAGGGTCGGGTGAGGAGGGAGACCTTGAGCCCTTCCCCGGCGGGCAGCAGGTGCAGGTGGGGCTGGGGTGCCGCCTCCACTTCCTCAGCATCTGCCACGCCGCCGCCAATGTCGGAGTGCACCGTGACCAGGCCCGCCACGGCATTGATAGCGGCGAGCACCTGGTCTTTGGCGCTTTCGGGCACTTCGAGGGCGTTCTTTGGCCCCAGCACCTCGGCGATGCGGTAGTGGCTGGGGGCAAACTCGATCACCTTGAGGCGGGTGGGGGTCTCTTTGATCAGGGCGATCGCCTTTTGGGTATCGACCTCGGGGGTCAGCGAAATCTCCAGCTTGCCCGCCCCCGCCTGGCGCACCAGCAGGGCCGGTTCCCCTTTCACCATATCGACGCGGGTGGTGGGCGAGTCTTCCCAAAACACCAGGGGGTGACCCACTAGAGAGGCCAAAGCGCGGTCGGGGAAGGTGTAGTTGTCGTAGCCGTAGGCGTAGGGGTCGTGGGTGAGGTGGGCGCAGATGTCGAGGTCTTGGGGCGTGAGGTAGTTGAAGGATTTGACTTCGTTTTTGAGGCGGCGCAGGGCGATCGCCCGGCCCCGGCTCCAGCCGCCCTTAACGCTAATTTTTTGCTCCTTGGGCTGAAGCAGCCAGTTGTTTTCAGAATATAAGGTCAAAAACCAGGCCAGGCGATAGTCGGCGGTGACGGGCTTGCTAGACGGGGTTGAAACGTTGGGGTTGAGGCCGATCAGCGCCGTCAGCGATAGCTCCCAGGCCTGCTTGGGGGTAATTAGCGTGACTAGGGGGGTAATGCCGGTTTTTTCGCGCAGGGAGGGGGCTTTTTGGCCGTAGGCGCTGTCGGGGTTAAGGCGGGTCAGCAGCTCGGCAGCCTCAAGGGCAAACCAGTCGTAGCCAGCGGCGGTGGCGTCTTTGTAGAGGTCTTTGACAATGTCGGGCAGCCGCTCTTGGGCGTTCTCAACATCGACCCAGTAGAGGCAGAGCATGTCGATCAGCGCCTCAAAGCTGCTGGCGTTGTCAAGGCTGCTGACGGGGGTGCTGGTCAGGTAGCGTTTGGCCGCTGTGTTGCCCTGGAGCACCTGGGCAACTTTTTCTAGACAGCCGTAGATTGCGCTCATCCAGTGGCGGTAGCTTTGCTCAGCGATGAAGTGGGCGTGGCCCTCGGCCTCTTTGAGACTGGTGAGGGAGCCTTCCTTAATCAGCGCCAGCACCAGAAAGATGCCGGGCGCAGTGTCAAAGTAGATTTTGCGCTTGCCGGTGGTTTTTTTCAGCAGTTTGAGCGCTACCGCGCCCTCCTGCATGGTTTGGGCGTAGTCGCCCCGCAGGCAGCTGACCCAGCTCTGGTGCAGTAGCAGGTCAACGGGGTCTTCGTCGGCGAAGTCTTGCAGGGCGGCGTCCGCTTCCCCCAGTCGGCCTCGGGCGATCAGTTGTTCTATCCAAATGCCTTTGAGGCGGTCAGAAATGGCTGCCCCCGCCTTGGTACATTCTTCGTGGATCAGGGCAAAGGCCTCGGCGGCGGGGGTCATGGTCATCAGCGAATTGACGCAGAGGCTGCCCAGGGCCGCTTCGTAGAGGTCGGGGTTTTGTTTGAGGGTGAGAAACCAGTCGCGGTCGAAGGGGTTGTTGCACACCAGCTCAAACACCTGGGCCATGGAGATGCGGCTGGTAGCGTAGGGGTTGCTGTAGTACGACTCAAACTGCTGCTCGATAAACTCCCAGTCGTGGCGGTAGAGGCCGATACGCACTTCGCGAATGAATTCGTCTTCGCTTTGAAACAGGCGCAGGGCTTTGTTCCACCCGTGGGTGCGTACGGGGAGCTGGGTCTGCACCGCCTTGGCCATGGGTTCAAAGGTGCCCTGGCGCACGGCGTCGCGGGTGGCGATTTCGACCAGCAGCGGGTGGCACTGAGGGCCATAGTTGCTGTGGGTCACCAGCATGCGCTGGCCGTTGAGACGGGCAAGCAGTGGATTTAACCGCTTGAGATCTAGGGGTAGCTTTTTGCTGGCACTCTCTTTGCTGGCACTCTCTTTGCTGGTACTGCCTTTGCTGGCATTCTCTAGGTACCGACTGAAGCAGTCAATCAGCTTTACCTTGCCGATGGGGATGTAGATGATGGCGTACAGCTGCACCAGCTCCCGGTCTTGCTCTGGGAGTTTTTCGTAGGACTGCAATAGATCGGCGCGGAGGGCGGCTTGATTGGGGGAGGGCATGGGCGATCGCAGAAAATTGCCTTTGGTGAAATTGTATCGGTCTATGCCCGCCCGCGTTGGTCATCTGTGCTGCGATTGGCTAAGCCTACTGAGAATGGATGAGATCTTATTGACAATATGTTGCATTAATCTCGAGTATTGGGTATCTTAGTAGAAGTGATAGTCAATAGTGATGGCAATCAATATCCATGCCAAACTAGCTTCAAGAATTTTTTAGAAAAATGCCACAACGCCTGTCAGTAAAGGTTTGAAGCGATTTAAGCCCCTTGTTAGCAGGTCTCTGGCAGCACTCACTTTAGAGCTAAATTTCATCAAGCCCAAGCCCCTCGGGGCTACCACTATGGAGAGTCAGTCGAGTTAATATGCACGTTGTAAAGTTAGGCCGCTCAAAATCGGGGCAGACCGTTCAGGCCCGTCCTCTATCTACGACCGTGGTTGAGCTAGACCGGGTCAGCCGCTGGAATGTCTACCGCCGCCTCCAGGAGTTGAATATGGTGTGTGAGTGCGGCGGCGATCGCCCCCTCACCGTTGCCATCAACACCCCCGCCGATGCCCTGCTGGTCTGGAGCGTGGTGCAGGCCGTGACTCTCCCCAAGCCCGCTCTCACCGACCACCTCAAGCGCTGCTGGCAGCAAAGGAGCCTGCGATGAAAACCCTCTACGAACCCGCCGCCGAGCCTAAAGCGGCATCAGCGCCGACTGGGCAGGTGCTTAAGGGCTTGTATACCGGAGCCTACCGCTCGGACAAAGGCAAGATCAAAGGGCTGCTGCTGCAAGTTGGTGAGGCCGAGTTCACCGTTACGTTGCCCAAGTATCTGCGGCCTATGCTGGTGCGCGAGCTGGCTCCCGATGACTTTGTGCAGGTGTGGGCCTACCCCGAGGGCGATCGCTGGCGCGCGATCAACATACTGCCCCTGCCGGAGTGCGAAGCAGAAACCCTGCGCCAGGAGTGGAGCCATTTGGCTGCCATAACTGAGCTGCCGCAGCCCCAGCAAAAGCGCCTGTGTATTGAAGTGTGCAGCAAGGGCAAGTGCTTTAAGCAGGGCGGCAGACAGATTTATCATGATCTGCAAGCGGCCGTAGACAGCGACCCTGAGCTGAGCCACGTTTCGGTCAAGGCGACGGGCTGTATGAAAGCCTGCAAGCACGGCCCCAACCTGCGCCTGCCCAGCGGCCAAATGCTGCACCGGGCTAGCCCCGCCGAGGCTCTGGCAAAGCTAGGTGCAAAGCGATGAATGGCCAGGCGTTTGACCCCCAGCGGCTAGACCACTGGTTGGTGATCATCGCCTTTGTGGCGCTGTCGAGCTGGATTGTCTGGAAGGTGTATCTCGATGTGTAGAGGGTGGACGTGAGCCTGAGTGAGATTGAGAAGAGATCCCCCCTGCCCCCCTTAAAAAGGGGGGTTAGAGTTTGCTTACCCTCCGGGGGAAGGGGGGTAGAGAGCCGCTACCAGCCTAGTTTGAGGCTGTCGGGGGTGAGGAAGTGCTCCAGATGGTAGGCCCGCTCTTCGGTTTTCAGCAAAATTTGCTCGTAGAGGTAGCGGGTGGCGCGATCGCCCAAACTCTCGGCCTGGGCTGCCAGCCGACGAATCAGCTCGATCAGCGACTGCTCGGCTTTGAGGTCATGGTCGATCATGATGCGGCAGCGGTAGGTGTCGTCGCCTTCCATGTCAAAGCAGCACAGCTCACCCAGTTTGCCAAAGCTCAGGGGCGGAATGCCCCCCAGCCCGTGGAGCCGTTCCCCCACGGCGTGGGCGTGGCCCTGGGCCGCTTCGTAGCTCTCTTCAAAATAGTTGTGGAGCATGTGGTACTCCGCGCCTTCTACGACAAAATGGTGCTTCTGGTACTGCAACGACAGGGCTGTAAAGCTGGCATAGAGCGTCGCCAGCCCGTCTACGACCGGCTCTGTAATCGACTTCTCCAGCAGAACTGGGTTGTCTGCAACCTCGCCGTAGGTTTGCAGCAGAGTCTCAGTAATAGGCATAACCATCCCCCTTTATCAGCAGTGAAAGTAACCCCAATGTTTGGGGGCTACTTCCTGAGACTACCCTATTTTTTTGAATTTAGCTAATAACTTTGTTTACTCAAAAAACACAGAGAAATGGAGAACTTGATTGTCAATATGAATAGCGAAAATGATTTTCAATAAGCCTAAGACTATGTATCGAAAATAGTTTTCAATAGTCTTAAAACCCTTAGCGAAATCTACTTTCAACAGTCGCGGCTAGTTCTTCAAGGCTCTAGCCTAGCCCTTCGAAAACTATTCTCTAAGTATGCCCTTAGCCAGATGACAACCCCTGATTTATATCTGCAATGCCCCAGCTTCTTTAAGCGCAATGAACCAATGATGGAAAACGATTCACCTCTGCCCAGCTTAAATCAGGAACCCGAGTTACTCAAAACCGTTCTTAATAAAGAGGGGTTTCGGTTCACCAGCCAGCGGCAAAAAATTCTGGATTTGTTTCAGTCGGCGGCGCTAGGGCACCATCTCAACGCCGAAGAAATTCACCAGCAGCTGTTGGATCAGGGTGAAAAGATTAGTTTCTCTACCATCTACCGGGCGCTACACGTGATGGTGCAGCTGGGTCTGCTGCAAGAGCTAGAGCTAGCTGAGGGCCGCAAATACTACGAGCTCAATACCCCGTTTATGGATCAGCACCACCATTTGGTATGCGTCCACTGCGGCGATGTGCAGGAGTTTGAAGACGCTAAGATGACCCAGGTGGGCAGCAACGAGAGCGCCTCGCGTGGGTTCTCGCTGCTGAACTGTCAGTTTACGGTCTACGGCATTTGCCCCAGCTGCCAGTCACTGCTGGGCTAAATGGCGATAGTAGTGCCAGAGTAGATGGGCCACGGCCCCGCGATAGGGATCGAGGCGATCGGTGGAGGCTATTAGTTCTTTGCGATTTGGGCGACGCTCTAGTTTTTTGAGCCGTTGATAGCCAATTTGAACGGCTAAATCTGAGGCCGGAAAACTGCTCAACCGCTCTAGGCAAAAGAGCAAATAGACCTCTGCCGTCCAAACGCCGATGCCTTTGATTTGGGTGAGCTGGGCGATCGCCTGCCAACTCAGCACCCCACTCACCGCCCATGAAATGTCTGAGTAAAGCCTTAGCAGCCCCCGTGCCAGATCCGCGCCATTGGGAATGCCCCTCCTCAAAACCAAATCGCACGTTAGAGAGCGGCGAGCTTAAATCTCTATGGCTGGGGGGATGGAAATGCCTTACCCAAGGGGTATAAACAGTCATTCAGCCTCTAACAGCATGGCAAAAGTTGCAGTGTTGACAGGAGAGTACGGCGGTTAAAGCGAGTTTGCAAAGAGAATTTACGAAACACCGATGGATATTCAAGAGTTTGTTCCTCAAGAAAAACAGACCAAGAAATGGATTGAGAACCTGGCTCGCTTCGGCTATGCCGCCAAAGGCGTTGTCTATATAACGGTAGGGTTTTTGGCCTTTTTAGCCGCCTTTAACTGGGGCGGTGAGGTGACCAGCAGCGAGGGGGCCTTGCTCACCGTTGCCAATCAGCCCTTTGGCAGAGTTTTGCTGCTTTTGGTGGCTTTGGGCCTGCTGAGCTATGTGGCCTGGCAATTTGTGCAGGTAATTTTTGACCCTGAGCACAACGACTCAGGGCTTAGCGCCTGGGGGCATCGATTACCTTACGCCGCCAGTGGTTTTGTCTACGGTGGTTTAGCGCTGTTCGCCTTCAAGACTGCATTTAACCAGCCCACCAGCAGCGGCGACTCCAGCGATCAGCAGACGGCGACTCTGCTGTCTCAACCCTTTGGCCAGTGGTTGGTGGGGGCGGTAGGCGTCGGCTTTGTGGCCTATGGCTGCTTCTATGCTTACCGAGCCTATTCGACTAAGTTTCGCCGTCATTTGAAGCTGCATGAAATGAGCGCCAAAGAAGAAGCCTGGTCGACTCGTATCGGTCGGTTTGGCCTGACGGCTAAGGGTGTGGTGTCAGTGATTACTGGCTATTTCTTTATTCAGGCGGCGCGGGTCTCTGACCCCAGCCGGTCTGAAGATACCGAAGGGGCGCTGCAGGCAATTCAACAGCAGCCCTATGGTGCCTGGCTGATGGGGTTGGTAGCCCTCGGGCTGATAGCCTACGGCATTCACATGGGGGTGCAGGCCCGCTATCGACGCATTTCTCCCTAGCGCCCGAGTCAGCAGGCGGCCTAGGGCTGCTGACTAGAGCTGCGACGCGGCAGGCTCGGGGGGGCCGCCAACTAGAGCGGGGTGCGATTTACTTTCGGAGACGCTACGCGAACGCTGGGTTTTGATCATGTTTAGATTGATCGTCAGCAAAAAGCTGGTCAGGCTGGCGATCGCAATCACCGGCACCATGGCCGTATCCGACAGCACGCTGAGAATGACGGTGGTGCTGATGGGGGTTTTAGTGATGGCCACGTTTACCGCTGCCATCATGCAGACCATGCCAACGGTGGGATGCACCTGGGGAAAGCCGAGGGCGATCGCCAGCCCCACCGCCGCCCCAGTGTAGAACAGCGGAAAAATAAAGTCGCCGCGAAAGCCCGAGTGCAGGGTGCAGCTAATCGCCAGCATTTTGGCCAGGCCAATCAGCAGCAGCATGGTGACGCCAAAGGTCGAGCCGGTTTCAATAATGGTCTCGATTTCGCGCTCGCCAAAAAATAGCGTCTGGGGAAACACCAGGGCGATTAGGCCAAAGCCCCGCTCAAAATAGGTGGGCAGCATCGACACCACCGCTAGCTCTGAGCCAAAGGTAGCTACGTAGGCCAACTCCAGGTTAAACACCTGAGAAAACTTGTAGCGATCTGCGGGGGCATAGCACTTGGCTCCGGTCATCAGCGGCTTGTTGGCCTGCCAAATGTTGTAGGCCTGAAACAGGTATAGACCGACCAACAGCACCCCAATCACAGCCAGGGTTTGGGTGGTGATGAAATTAACCTTGGTTAAGCGCCAGGCAATCACTCCTAGGGCACCCACCAGAGGAATATTGGTCGCTAGCAAAAACCAAAAATCGCGCTGGCTGGTCACTTCCATGCCGGCGCTGCTGGGGGGCGCTGGTAGACCTTGCCCGGCGGTGTATCGGTCACGCTGAAGTAGTAGATTACGCCGTAGCAGGCGGCGGCAATGCCGGTCAGGGCGATCGCCAGCCGCCAGTTCACCTGGCCCGCCCCTAAAAAGGCCAGCGCCGCTGCAATACTGGGGAGTGTAAATGCGGCCCCCGCTGAGCCAAAGTTGCCCCAGCCGCCGTAGATGCCCTCCGCTAGGCCAATTTCATTTTCCTCAAACCACTCGGCCACCATGCGAATGCCGATCACAAAGCCGCAGCCGACAATGCTCAGCGCCAGGCGCGAGTAGACCATCTGCTCAAAATTTTGGGCCAGGGCAAAGGCCAGACAGGGAAACGCCGCGTAGATCAGCAGGCAGAAGTAGGTAATGCGCGGGCCAAAGCGATCGAGCACCATGCCAACAACAATGCGGGCGGGCACCGTCAGCGCCACGTTACAGATGGCGATAGTGCGCATTTGCGGATCACTCAGCCCCAAATCGGCCTTGATGGCCGTGGCCAAGGGGGCAAAGTTAAACCAAACTACAAACGATAAAAAGAAAGCAAACCACGTCAGGTGCAGGATTCTATACCTACCGCCGAATGACCATATCCCAGCCATAGCCCCTTAACTCCACAAAAAAAACGAGATATCAGCAAGCCGATTTAGCCGCATGAAATGCAGGATAGCAACAGAAAAGCCTGTCACTAAGCCAGCACTAAAGGACAGAAACTACTTAATAAGCAGCAAATTATGGATGAAAAACCAAGCAGCCCTATTAGGCTAAAAACAAACTTAAATGCAGGCTAGCTCTAAAATCAGGCAGCTTTGTCCACCAAAAAACCACTGCCTGCAAATAAAGTAGGTTCACAAATAGAGATTAAGGGCGACTACCTAGGTGCTTTGTGTAAGCGCTCACAAAAGCGTTATCTCTATGATTTTTATGCGTTGTATCTATGCACTTGCTGCAAGGGCACCGGCCCACCCCCCAGTCATGGGGTAGTCATTCGGAGTTGTTTTTAATTTTCTGTATCTAAAGCTACGAAACGGGTAGAATAGAGAAAGATTATTCTGTTCTGCCACCCTGAAATGAAATTTCAAGACCCGAGCACAGCGATCGCCCTCCACCGCCTAGAGGTGCTCGCCAACCGTGGCCGCCGTCTTGGCCGCTGCTACCTTTGTCGGCTCAGCTACGACCCTAATTGCCATTGAGCAGGCATTACTGCGCCCCAAGGCCCAGTAATGCCCAGCGAAGCATCGCTCTGGCAGGGGGCGTATCCAGCGGTTGGGGGAGTAGGCAAAAAAAGCGGGTGCAGGGAGAATAGTTCCTGTACCCAACCCAAATAATACCTATGAGCATAGCGCCCAGCCTGAGCGAATGGCTAGAGCAACCGGAACGACAAGCCCGACTGTCAGCCCTGTCAGCAGCGACGACCCTGCCTGAGATGGTGATGGTAACGTTGCAATTGGGGTTGATGGTGGCTCGCTGGTTACTGGAAACTGAGCTGACGCATCAAGCCCAATCCCCCCAAGCGTGGCCTGTGTGCCCGCACTGCGGGAGTCGTCTGCACTCCAAAGGGTTTCAGCGGCGTCAGATACAGACCTTGGTGGGCGCGATGGCCTGAAAGCGTCGAGTGGGTCGTTGTCCCCAGGGATGCCCTGGGAGCCAGCGGGTGCCGCTCGACGAGACCTTAGGCATCGCCCCGTACCAGCAAAGCAGTGAGGAATTGGTTCGCCTGGGTTGCCTGCTGAGCGTGATGATGCCCTACGCCCAGGCCCGTGAGGTGTTGCGGCAATGGAGTGGGCTCTCGGTCAGTGCGGCCAGTCTGTGGAACTGGGTGCAGCAGGTGGGGCAACGAGCCGAGGCGTCTCTGGCTGAAGCCTTGAGCCGTCAAGCCTCCGGCGAGGCGGTGAGCCCTGAGGCTATCGACGAGGTCTTGGCGGCCCTGCCCTTGGCGATTGGGGCGGATGGGGTGATGGTACCGTTTCGTCCTACCCCGAAGACTCCCGTTGGCGCCATTCAGTGGCGGGAGGTGAAAGTTGGCATCCTGGCCCGCTTAGGCACTCGGGTCACCCGGGCCGGAACGACCGTCCCCCTACTGCTGAGACGCCGACTGGTGGCGGTGTTGGGCACCATTGACGACTTCATCCCATCCATCCAACTGGAAGCCACCCGACAAGGGGTGGACATCGCGCCGATCGCAGGCGAAGCTCAGCAATCTGCTGATGCCTCGCCCAATGCTCTGGAGATAACTCCAGAGCGCGAATATACTCGTCGTTTCGGCTGGTTACCGCAAGCAACGCTTTCCTCCGCTGGTATTAACCAGGTCAGGTTCTGAGGGTATGATCTCAGCCCGATGCGATCGGACACCCCTAGCTTGTTGGCATCATACCACTGGTTGAGGATGCTGTTGCCAGCGGCCACGGCCCAAGTTCAGAATGACACCGCCTTTCAACCAGCCAGTAGCTATTGCTAGCGACTTGAGGGGATGCGCCCATGCCCATTGTGAGAGAGCTTATTGTAAGGAGCCTGCTGGCTTCGCTTCTCCTACGAGAGCTATGCCCAAATAGGTAGGCAAGCTAACGGCCAATAGTCCGGACACTTTTCCGAGTAAGCGCTGAAACCCTTGATTTCTCCTTGCTCAGACTGCTACAGAAGAGGGCTGAGACCCTCATTCCACCGTTGCCTGTCAAAGACTGTCCGGAGTGTTGAACGGCGAAATTGTGCGCAGAAAGTAGCTTTTGATACCTAATAACAGCTTCTAGCCCGTTCGCACCAACGCAGTGTTAGATACTTGATTCAATTTAGCTAACTAAAGTAGGCGTTTGCTTGATACCTTGGGGAATAGAACCAGTTTCCTCATTTAAAATCATGGCCCGGAGTAACCTACTAGATACACGCACCACTAGTTTTGGTGACCTGATCGGCAATGGCAAAATCTACCGAGTGCCGCCTTTTCAGCGAGATTACTCTTGGAAGGAAGAGAATTGGGAGGATCTTTGGCAGGATATTCTGATTATCCATAACCAACCTGACTCTAGTCACTATATGGGGGCTCTTGTTTTACAAAGTTCTGATACTTCAGATAAAGAGTTTACGGTAATCGATGGCCAGCAACGATTAGCTACTCTGAGTATTATTGCCATTGCTGTAATTGAAAAAATTCAAAAGCTTGTAGAGCAAGAAGAACATAAAGAAGCTAATCAGGAACGGCAAGAAATTCTAAAGCGAACTTATCTCAGTGATAGAGATCCGCGCTCTCTTCGTTATTCAAGCAAACTTCTTTTAAATGAAAATAATAATGATTTCTACCAAAGCAATTTAATCAACCTCAGGGGGCCACTTAATATTCGTTCTCTCTCAAGGTCAAACCAGTTGCTTTGGCAGGCTTTTCAGTATTTTTCTAGCTGTCTAGGAAGACTTCAGGATGTAGTTCAAGATGGAGAAAAGCTCGCTGAATTCTTAACAAATATAGTAGCCCGGAAGCTACTTTTCATTCAAATTAATGTTCAGGATGAATTGAATGCTTATACAGTATTTGAAACTTTAAATGCTAGAGGAATAGAGCTGAGCTCAACAGATTTATTGAAGAACTACTTGTTTTCCCTATTTCAAGGCCCCGATGATTTGCAAGAATCTCAAAGGCAATGGCGAAGAATTGTCAATACTGTTCAAATGGAGAAATTTCCCGAATTCCTACGATACTATCTGAGCCTCCAACAAACCAGGGTTAGACGCGAAAGATTATTCAAAATAGTTCGGGAAACTGTAAAGAACGGACAGCAAGCTTTCGATTTGCTAGATCAGCTTGAAAGCCACAGCAGTCTTTTTATTGCACTTGGCAATTCCAATGACGATTTCTGGCGCGATAGTCCAGAAAATCGACCTTATATTCGTGAACTCGAACTATTCCGAGTAAAGCAGGCTTATCCAGCTTTGTTTGCTGCGTATGAAAGCTTTTCCCCTGAAGATTTTACTCGTCTGTTGAAGCTTGTTTGTGTTTTGTCGTTTCGCTATACCATTGTGAGCAGCTTGAATCCGAATGAGATGGAGACAGTTTATAACAGAGTAGCTATTGCAATAGTAAATCGTGAAATAACTAACCCAAGACAAGTTTTTGAGAATTTACGGTCAGTTTATGTTTCCGATGAAAAATTTACACAAGATTTTTCTTTTCTCATAATCTCTACAAAAGGTCAGAAGAGAAAATTAGTAAGATACATACTCTGGAAACTTGAAACGGATTCCTCAGGGCGACCAGATATGAGTGAAGATGGATTCTCTGTTGAACACATTTTGCCTGAATCACCGACTGAAGATTGGAGAAGATATTTCACAGATGCTCAAATTGAGGAAATGGTTTATCGCATTGGCAATTTGACTCCTTTGGAGCCGAATCTCAATCGCCAAGTTGGTAACGAACCTTATTTAATCAAGAGCGAGGCTTATCAGCAAAGCGTGTATAACCTAACACGTAACATTTTGGCCGAAGAATGGACTGCTGACACAATAGCTTCTAGGCAACGGCAGTTGGCAGAGCGCGCCACACATATCTGGAGATCTGATTTTCATGTATAAGAAAAAATGTTCTTCACTATCCCTACAGACAGTTGAGAAGTAGTCGAATATTGCTGATACTACCCTAGCTAACTATGTATTAAGCGTCAGATCTGCGGGATAATGCCCAATTCTTAAGGGATTAGACAGACTATCTGCCGGATAAGTCCAGGGATTTGGGGTGTTATCTAGCAAATCTGAGGGTTAAACAGGGCTATTGAGTGTTTTATCCGTCAAATGTGGCAGATAGCACCCCAGAATCAGGGATTATCCAGCATCTGTCTAAGCCACTACCTCAGCCACCTCGTCTACTACGCCCAAAAGAAGCCTAGGTGCTGTGGCATGACAGAAGCGGCTAAAAGAGGAAACTGAGTTTCTATCTATCGGGCAAACTCCCTACAGGTAGAGTATCTCCCTCGCCATAGGCGCGGATGTCGCGGCTGAGAATGCCAAAGTCAAACGCTTTGGTCTTGCCGCCCTGGGCATTGAGCTGAATCCAGCCCAGGCAGATCAGCGTAGATACCACAATCGGGGCGGCAAAGCTGACCAGCAGATCGCCCGCGAAGGGCAGACCATTCCAGGGGCTAAAGTCGGGCCGGGGAAAGAAGAGGGCACCAGTGGCGATCGCAGCCACCGCACTCCAAAACGCCATCGTCCCCGTCAGCCGCCGCGAATAGAGGCCAAACAGCACCGGAAACAGCGCCCCGGCGCAGACCAAATCCGCCAGCAAAAACAGGTACAGCACGTTGTAGCCCCGCGCCGCGATCAAAATGGCGGGGAACCCTACCACCACCGTCAGCAGCCGGGTGATCTTCAAAATGCCGCTGGAAGATTTCTCGGGAAAAATCCGCAGCAGGCCGGTGGTGAATACGCTGGCAATACCGTTGAGCAACGAATCTAGGCTGCTCATCACCAGGGCCAGCACTAGCACCAGCACCGCAATACTGACCCACCCCGGCAGCGCCAGCGCTTGGATGAGCGAGAAAAAGGCGCGATCGTCGTTAAAGCCAAAGTTCATCGCTAAAATGCCCAGCAGCCCCGCAATGAACAGCATCGGCAAAATCAGCAGAAACGAGCCGAGGAACGATCGCCGCACCACCTGATCGCTCTTGCAGGCATAGATCCGCTGCCAGTTGGTCTGGTTAAACATTTCGGCGGCGATCACTGCAATAAATAGGGTGGCCCCAAACTTGATGCCGGGGCCGTTGGCTAGCGTCAGCAGCTCTGGCGCGGTCTGGATGATGGGGGCGATCGCATTCCCCCAGCCGCCCAAAGCAAACACCGCAATGCCAAAGCTCAGCAGCAGCAGCGGCACAATCACCACAAACTGAATCGCGTCGGTAAAGATCGTCGCCGCCAGGCCGCCCACCAGGGTGTAGGCAAACACCGCCACCATCACCAGCAGAGCCGTGAGCCAGAGGGGCACCCCGGCCATCAGCTCGACTGCCTTGGCGATCGCCGTCAGCTCCGCCGCCAGGTACACAAACATGTAAAACACCACAATGCCCAGGGTCAGCCGGTACATGGCATTGCCAAAGCGGTGCAGCACGTATTCATTTAATGAGTGGCCCTTGGGCATGAGAAACCGCATCCGCGTGCCCATAAAAGCAAACAGCGCCGCCGGGGTGGCCTGGCCAATGCAGTAGCCGACAATGCCCGCAATGCCGCTGGTGGCCCCCACCTCCGGCGGGCTAAACAAAATCCATGCGCCCATGGCTGAGGCCACAATGGTCGCCAGCGCCATGGGGGTGCCGACACTGTTGCGGCTGACCATGTAATCTTCCAGGCTAATCGCGCGGCGGCTGGCCTGAAGCAGCCCAATCAGCGTAAAGCTGGCCACGGTAATTAAGGTGACGGCGATCGCCGTTGCACTAAGCGTCATATCACAACTCACCTCGTTAGGGTTGGGTGGTTGCTAGAGGGCGTTTGCCTCCCAGAACAGACGACTCGCAGAACACGTTTATCGGTGAGGCCGAGCCGCATCGGCTCGTAGCTTCAAACAACGCTTTCCTCCGCTGGCATTAACCAGGTCAGGTTCCGAGGGTATGATCTCAGCCCGATTTCTCGGACACCCCTAGCTTGATAGCATCCTACCACTGGTGTTCGCCGCGATCGCAGATCGTTATGGCTCCTCGTAGATATCGCGCCGATGCCCCACCTTGATGATTCTGACCACCAAGGCCATCTCCTCAATGCTGTAGATCACTCGGTAGTCGCCTAAACGCAATCGGTATTGGCTTTGCCGTCCCTTGAGTTTCTTGCAGCCCGGTGGCCTGGGGTCTTGCGATCACCGCTCGATGAGTGCGATTAATTCTCGTTGTATAGCCCCTGGCAGTTTCTTCAGTTGCCGTTGAGCTGCGGGCTTGAGCAGAATTTCGTAGCTCACTGTAAGCCAAGCTCTTGCTTGAGGCTACCTAAGGAAACTTCTCCCGATTCTTGTAGGGCTGCATCGGCATCAAAGCCGTCAATTTCGTCTTCGATCGCCTCCAGGGTAGGCTCTAAATCTGCGCCGTATTTGAACTGCAAATACTGCAAAAAGTGATACAGCTCATCCAGCGCCGGACGCGGCAGCGGCGGAATGTCTAAGCTGACAGGCTCGGTATGCGGCAAAGTAGTCATGGCTTGCCTAGAAAGTCGTTCGGTGAAGACCCTCTTATCGTAGCGAATCAGCCGTCAATGCCGATTGACGCATAATGGGAAATAATCGTGCCACCACAGGACTCAGGCCATGGCCGACCCAGTTACGATCGCAGATATCTATGCCCTGTTTGAAGCTTCACCGCCTTTCAACCAACGGGCTGGTAGCCCAATCGATGCTCGGTGCTGATGGTGATGATCATGGCTGGAGAAACGAAACTGACCCAACTGCTCAAAACTATGAAGCCCTTGCTGCGGCTGGGAGAATACGTGTTTTGCACTCTGCCCAACACCACCCACTGCCCGCCCCACCTCGACCCCATGGGCTACTTCAAAGAAGACGAAGGGCTGACGCTGATGTTGCCCAAGCCCCAGGCTGATACGGCAGGGCTATCCTACCCGGCAGTCTTTGCCTTGATCACGCTGACGGTGCACTCTAGCCTAGAGGCGGTGGGGTTTATGGCGGCGTTGGTTGAAAACCTACCCGCTTGGGTAATCGCCACCCATTTGGCCAGCCACGGCATCAGCGTCAACCCGGTCTCGGCTTTCTACCACGACCACCTGTTTGTGCCTGCTAGAGATGCCGAGCGGGCGATCGCGCTGCTGCAATCTCTCACCGCCGCTGCTGGTTCTGAACCACCTGCTTAATGCCGGTTTCAACATTGAGCCAGGCGGCATCGCGGTTTTCCCACTGGTCTACTGGTACTCCGTTCTGTGGTAACCAACTCAGCTTGCTAAAGGGTGTACCCTCTCGATCAACGGCTCTTAGAATGATTGGAATTACTCGTACTTCACGGCTCTCGTGCCGCTCCATGGCCCGCGTCATCTCGATATCGTAGCAATAGTCAGAGAACATGAAATCAGGACTGATGAGCAGCAAAATGATGTCGGCCCGGTTGAGGTTGTCGTCGATTTCGCCTGCCCAGTCGTCGCCGGGCAGAATTCTGCGATCATTCCAGGGCTGAATTAGCCCCTGCCGTTGCAGCAACTTCAGGTGGGTCTCAAGCTGTTCGCGCAGCAGGTCATCCTTGTGGGAATAGCTGAAGAATAGGCGCATGGCCTGGCTGTGGCGTTGCATTGCGGTGGTGGGTTGGCGGGTGCCCTCCAAATCTACCCCATTGAGCAAGTCGCGAATGTTGAGCCGCACGACCTGGCCATCAATCACCTGGGGAAACTCCGTCAAGCGGCTTTCTTCCATGACGATCAGGTCTTGGTAAGGCAGGGCTGTGTTGGGATGCCCCGGCACGGGCACCAGCTCTTTGGGGGTGAACTTAAAGCTGCGGTGGATGCGCTCAAAGTCGGAGCGTATCACCGCCAGCAGCCTGCGCCGACTGGCCGCTGGCCCATCCACGCTGATGGTGACACAGCGATCTTGGGGGTCGGCTTTGACCAGGGCGCGATCGCCCTCAAACTGCAAAATCACCCCGGTGCGCCAGCGCAGCTGGTGCTCGCTCAGCACGTGGGTACGCACAATAAAGCGAGGCAGCAACCCCTCGGGCAAAATGGGGTACTCGTAGCGAAAGTTGAGGCAGTTAGCGGGGTCAAACTCAGCAGCGGCGGCGGGCTGCTGCTTATCGAGCAGATCGGGGATCAGGTAGCGGTTTTCGTCGTCTTCGAACCGAAAGCACAGCTCGAATTTGCGCATTAGCTCCAGCAAAAACCCATGGCGCTCTGAGGGATAGTTTTGGGCATCTAGGTTGCGGGTTAGGCAGGCGGCTTCGAGTTCGCCTTTGGTCTCGGCTAGCTCGTGGGCGTTGAGCAGGGTGTAAATGCCGTTGGTCACCCACTGGGGGTTGAGTACGTGGGTATCGCGCAGTCGGGGGTCGTCTTTGTAGTTGAGGGCAATGCCGAGGCTGTGGAGGTGAACGGCGAGGGAGTCTTGCGCCCCAAAGTCGGTTTCGCCATCGGTTTTGCAAAATTCGCGATATTGCTCGAAGGAAATGTAGTTGTCGGCCATTTCGGACAGCCGATCTTTGATCGCCACCCAGCTGGCGGGAAAGGGATCTCGCAGGTGCTCTAGGGCGTCGGTTTCGCGCTCGATGACGGCGCGGAGGTAATCGATGCCCTGGCCCGTTTCGCAATCGGTGGCGATGAACTCGCGAATGTTGGGGAATTTTTGCTGCAATGCCCCCCGGTTGACATCGAAGGGGTGCTCTTTGATTTTGTTGAGCACGACGATAACGGGGGAGTCGCCGCCAAAGCTCTGGATCAGTTCGAGCCAATACTCGGCATCGGCATCTTCGTGGCCCTGGCGACCGTTGAGAACCAGCAGGTAGAGGCTGCGCTCGGTCAGAAAGAACTGGTGAGTGGAGTGCATGATCTCCTGACCGCCGAAGTCCCACACGTGGAGCTTGATGTCTTCAGAAGCATTGAGAATGATTGGCCACTGGGTAATTTGAATGCCCTCAGTTTTGGCAGATTTAGGATCAAAATTTTTGTGGATCAGACGATTGACCAAAGAGGTCTTGCCCACCGCACCAAAGCCCACCAGGATGAGCTTAGCTTCGTTGAGGGGTTGACGAGCGGCCAGCGATCGAAAATAATAGTTCAGAATTCTGCGAGGACTTACAACCATGCCCCCGTGTGTGACCTCTTGCCAAGTGGAGCCAAGCACCTCAGGAGGCAAGCCTAGATATTTATTCCCATGTAAATAGAGAGATCTTAGCTTGGTAAGCTTGTTTAAACATCGTTTCGGCCACTCAGACTAAACAAGCTTAGTCCCCAGGAAGCCGAAGCCCTTGTGGGACAAGGCTTTAGAGTTTAATAGTTCAGATAAACTATACATGGGTGGTCGTAGGTGGCCGAAACGATGATAGAGGCCAAAAATCGGCCTCTATCATCGTTTCGGCCAAGGGGTCGTTCAAGCGATATCTAAAAGGTAGGGCGTAGAGACCAAGGGACGGTTCCGAGCGGGACGTGG
>QBMN01000084.1:0-557 GCA_003241845.1 Shackletoniella antarctica
CTCGGTGCTCCCTGCCAAAAATATTATCTGACTTGCTGATCAACCTGCGGAATGTCCGTCAAAACATGGCGATCGCCCAGCAACTGTCATCCGCGCTATCCCATATATTCCTGGAGCGATTATCTTTGGAGCGATATTATCGGTGTATTCTCTCAGCCCTCGCTTCTGGGTCACCCCTTGGTTCATCCCTCTACCCGCGCCCAGCCGCCCCTCAGCTTTATTCCTCCGGCCTTTGATCCTCGGGTGCTGGCTCTAACCCGCCTGGCGCTGCCCTACTGGATGCGTTGGCACGAGCAGATTCGGCAGGTGGATGTGGTCAATGTCGATGGGCTGGTGCATCTGCTCAAGGCCTTTAATGCCGGAGAAACCCGGTTTTTGCTGGCCTTTCGCCATCCCAGCCCGCTCGACCCCTATTGTTTGGCCGATTTAATGTGGCGCGCGGTGCCCCAGCGAGCCAGAGAACTGGGCATTGACCTCAAGCGACCGGTGCACGCCCACTTCATCTACGATCGCGGCATTCCCCTCTGGGCCGGCAGCTGGGTGGGGTGGGTCTATAG
>QBMN01000084.1:567-19869 GCA_003241845.1 Shackletoniella antarctica
GGTCTATAGTCGTTTGGGGGGCACCCCCATTCAGCGGGGCAAGGTTGATCGCCAGGGGCTGCGCTCAGCCCGCCACCTTTTGGCCAATGGCACCATGCCCCTGGCGGCGGCCCCAGAGGGGGGCAACAACGGCCATACCGAAATCGTTAGCCCCCTGGAGCCGGGGGTCGCCCAGATGGGCTTTTGGTGTGCCGAAGATATGCTCAGCCAGGGCCGGGCCGAGCAGGTCGTCATTTTGCCCCTGGGCATCTCCTACCGCTACCTCACCCCGCCCTGGAAAGAACTTGATCGCTTGCTGAACAGCCTAGAGGGCGAAAACGGCCTGGCAGATCCCACGACGGTCTATGCCCTAGGCGATACTGCCGCAGCGGCTATTGAGCAACGCTATCGACGGCTTTATAGCCTGGGCGAACACCTGCTCACGCTCATGGAAGGCTACTACAACCGGGTTTACGGCTCGGCGCTATTGTCGCCCACCCCCAGGGATGACTCTAGGCCTCTGGGCAAGCGCCTCGAAGCCCTAATGAATGCGGCCCTTGAGGTCGTTGAAACCTACTTCAAGCTGCCGCCTCGGGGCAGCCTGATCGACCGCTGCCGCCGCATTGAGCAGGCCGGGTGGGAGCGCATCTTTCGCCAAGACCTGGCGAAAGATCGCCCCCTCTCCTCGGTGGAACGGGGGCTGGCCGACCGCGAAGCCGAAGAAGCCGCCCTGCGCATGTGGCATATGCGCCTGGTGGAAAATTTTGTCGCCGTCACCGGCCAGTATGTGCGCCAGCGCCCCTCCGCCGAGCGCTTTGCCGAAACAGTGATGATCTTGCGCGATACGGTGTGTTTGGTGCAGGGTAAAAACCCGTTCCCGCGCCCCAAACTGGGGCCACAGCGGGCGCTGCTCACGGTGGGGGAGCCGCTTTCAGTCAGCGATCGCTTCCCCGACTACAAAGCTAGCCGCAAGCAGGCCGTAGCCCAGCTCACCGCCGACCTGCAAACGGCCCTAGAAGCCATGATTGCACCCAGTGATAAAACACCTTAAAAGTAGGCAACTGGGCCGCGATCGCACCTACGGAATGATCGCAGTAACAGAGGGCAGCGCGGCCAAAATGGCGTTGACCTGGTCGGTGTAATCGGCCTCTGCCAGGGCCGGGGTGCTATTGCCCACCGCCACCGATTCATCAATCTTGACCCAAGAGCGGCAGCCGCTGTAGCCAGCATGACGGGGCAGCACCAGCGGTGCCTCTAGCCGGTAAGCCCGCAGCAGCAGCCCGTAGAGGGGGCGATCGGGCTGCCAGCCCAGCCGCTCTTCAACAAATTGCCCATTCCACACCAGGTGAGGCAGCAGGGCATCTACCTCCGCTGCGGTGGTGATGGGTAGGGCATGGGTAATCGTGGCCCAGCCCTCAAAGCGCACTTGGTCAGCGGCACCTGCTTCTGTGCACAGGGATTCTGTAAGCAAGGCCCGAAATTCATCCTTCAGTAGATCGGTTTTTTGGTGCTCTAGCGTGGGCAACAGCAGCACCTGCCGCGCCGCCAGGGAGAACTTAGGCTCACGAATGCCGCCCTTGCGCAGCAGCACAATGGTTTCCCCTTGCAGCAGGGCGGTGATAGCGACCTGCCATTCTTTTAAAACCCACGAGACCATCGCTTTTGCCTCCGTTTTGCCGGGTCAAGGACGTGTAAAAGTTTCGAAATCTGGGGAACCAGGAGTGATTACCGCCAGGTTATCCCAGTGGCTCAGTACCAGGCTAGCGCCTGCGACGGGCGATCGCCCCCAGGGCTCTGACACCGAAATAAACCCCGCCGCCCCGGCCTGCTTCGCCAGGGCAAAGTCGGCCCAGCTGTCGCCCACGATCAGGGTGTGCGCCACCGAGACCTGGAGGCGATCGCACAGACCTCTCAACAATGTCGGATCTGGCTTGGGCGGATCTTCTGGCCCTGTACCCTGCCACTCATGCACCCAGGTCATCAGGTCGTAGTAGCTGAGAAATTCTTCCACATAGGCCGGGCTATCAGACGACAGCACCCCAATTTTGACCGGGCTCTGGTGCAGCCGTTTTAGCATTGCCGCTGTGCCTGCAAAGGGCGGGGTCTGGGCGGCCTTGCCGTGGCGCTTTGCATTCACCGCCGCAAAGCATGTTGCTACTAGATTCGTGGCTTTCTCGGGGGGCTGACCCGCCTGCACCAGCACGGCTACGGCCCCCTGCTTATTGGCCTCACGGGTGCCCGCCGCCATTAGCCCATCGGGGTCGATGCCGCTGGCCGTGACCCCAAAGCAGGCTAGCAGAGTGCGAACCAGCGTATCCCCTGCCCCCACTGCCGCCGCGCAGGCCTCTGCCCGCGCCACCGCCGTGTGGTGCAACAGCCGATGGGAGTCGGCCAGGGTGCCGTCTTTGTCGAAGACGATCGCCTCCACATCTGCAATCCACCGCTGCCCACACCGCACCTGCACCATATTTATCCCCATACCCAACGTCAGTGAGAATGCTTGCTAATCAAGTCCGATCCCCCCAGTCCCTCGTTATCGCAGACCCATCATACCCTCCCTTTTGAAGGGGGCAGGGGGGATTCTTCAGCGATCCTTTCCCAGCAGAAGACTCCTTCTGCATCGAAACATCATCCAGCCAACTTCACTCAGAAATTTGCCCCAAAAAATTAGCTTTCAAGCTCACCCACTATCCTAGATAATGGAAAGGTTTTGAAAAATAAGCTAAGTTCACTATGCGCACCCACTACTGCGGCACCCTGCGGGCCAGCGACATTGGCAGCACCGTTACCCTGTTCGGCTGGGTTGATCGCCGCCGCGACCACGGTGGGGTGATTTTTATCGATTTGCGCGATCGCACCGGGGTAGTGCAAATTGTCAGCGACCCCGAGCGTACCCCGGCCTCCTATCCCCAGGCCGATCCGCTGCGCAACGAGTATGTGGTCAAAATCCAGGGCCGGGTGAGCCAGCGCCAGGAAGGCTCTATTAACCCCAAGCTGCCCACCGGGGAAGTGGAAATCTATGCCGACACCATTGAGCTGCTGAATGCGGTGCGTAAGCCGCTGCCGTTCCAGGTGTCCACCGCCGACTCAGAAACCGTGCGGGAGGATTTGCGGCTGCGCTATCGGTATCTGGATCTGCGGCGGGAACGGATGGCCCAGAACCTGCGTATTCGCCACGAAGTCACCAAAGCTATCCGCCGCTTTCTCGAAGACCAGGAGGGCTTCTACGAAGTCGAAACCCCCATTCTCACCCGCTCCACCCCCGAAGGCGCTCGGGATTACCTGGTGCCCTCGCGGGCTAACCCCGGCGAGTTCTACGCATTGCCCCAGTCGCCCCAGCTGTTTAAGCAGTTGCTGATGGTGTCGGGGGTCGATCGCTACTACCAGATCGCCCGCTGCTTCCGCGACGAAGACCTGCGGGCCGATCGCCAGCCCGAGTTTACCCAGCTCGACATGGAAATGAGCTTCATGACCCAGGACGAGATCCTGGCGCTGAATGAGGCGCTGGTCGCCCATATTTTCAAGGAAGTGAAGGGCGTTGACATTCCCCGACCCTTCCCCCGGCTGACCTACGCCGAGGCGATGGATCGCTACGGCTGCGACAAGCCCGACACCCGCTACGGGCTGGAGCTGGTGGATGTGTCTGACCTGGTGAAAGACTGCGGCTTTAAGGTGTTTTCGGGGGCGGTGGCCGACGGCGGCATCGTCAAAGTGCTGCCCATCCCCAACGGCAACGAGCAAATCTCCAACGTGCGGATTAAACCGGGCGGCGATGTGTTCAAAATTGCCGCCGATGCCGGGGCCAAGGGCCTGGCCTACGTGCGGGTGCGGGCCGATGGCGCGGTGGATACGATTGGGGCCATCAAGGACAACCTGGGGCCAGAGCAAATGGCGGAACTACTGCGCCGCACCAATGCCACCGAGGGCACCCTGCTGCTGTTTGGGGCGGGGCCAACCCCAACTGTGAACGCTACGCTGGATCGGGTGCGGCAGGCGATCGCCCGCGAGATGAACCTGATCCCCGAGGGCACCTTCAACCTGCTGTGGGTGACCGACTTCCCCATGTTTGAGTGGAATGCCGACCAGCAGCGCCTCGAAGCCCTGCACCACCCTTTCACTGCGCCCAATCCTGACGATATCAACGACCTCAAGACTGCCCGCGCCATTGCCTACGACATCGTGCTCAACGGCTATGAAATCGGCGGCGGCAGCCTTCGCATCTACCAGCCCGAGGTACAGAGCCAGGTGCTTGAAATCATTGGTATGTCTACCGAAGAAGCCCAAGACAAGTTTGGCTTTTTGATCGAAGCCTTTGAGTACGGCACTCCGCCCCACGGCGGCATCGCCTACGGGCTAGACCGCATTGTCATGCTGCTGGCGGGCGAGGAATCGATTCGCGATGCGATCGCCTTCCCCAAAACCCAGCAGGCCCGCTGTCTGCTCACCCAGGCCCCCTCTGGGGTAGACGAGGCCCAGCTCAAGGAACTGGCGATCGCCTCCACCTACGAGCCAGACGCAGACGAGTAGAATTGGAGATAGGGAATTGGCTGTAGGCTGATTCTTTTTCATTGGTGGGCAGTGCCCACCCTACGGTTGCCTGGGGTTATTAATGGTTGCCACTAAGCTCTCTCTCGCCGATTTTCTCAGCCTGAATACAGGCCCAGATGCCCGTTGCGAATTTGTGGATGGGGAGATTGTTGAAATGCCGCCAGAAAGCGAAGGAAATGTGGTCATTGGCGGCTATTTAGTCGCTCAATTCCTAAAGATTTTGCCCTTCGAGCAAGTGCGGCAGGGCAAAACCGAACTCGTTGTTGCCGGACGAGTGCGGATCCCAGATTTCATGGTGCTTAGCGAAGAACTGGTGGCGGCCTTAGCAGGTAGCTCCCGCAGCACCATTACCGAAGACATGCCAGCACCGCTGCTGGTGGTAGAGGTGGTTTCCCCCGGCAAGGCCAACGAAGACCGCGACTATCGCTACAAGCGCTCTGAGTATGCGGCGCGGGGCATACCAGAATATTGGATTGTCGACCCGGCCAGGGCCACGGTGACAGTGCTGGCGCTGGTGGATGGCCTATACGAAGCCCAGGAATTGCAGGGGGAGGCGGTCTTAGTTTCCCCTCAGTTTCCAGGGCTGAGCTTGACGTCCGCCAGGGTGCTATCGCCTAAAGGTACCGCCCCTTAAATCAGGCTTGCGTTTCTTCGGGCAAAGCCGATGGCGGTATAAAAACTTGCACCATGAACGGTATTTCGTGGCAACCTATGGGCTTATAAAGAGAGTCCATAGGAGCTACGCGGTCGTTATGTTGAAGTCACCAAAAAGAGTCTTTAAGCACCCTTCTCATCCTCTGGGAAAGCCGGGGGGACGATGGCGTTATGTGCCCTGGGTCACCTTGGGTAGCCTAGCCATCTTCTGCCCTGCCGCTCTGGCCCAAAGCGTCAGTACTACTGATCTTCAGGTGGCCTTGGATACGCTGTGGGTGCTGATAGCGGGTTTTTTGGTGTTCTTTATGAATGCTGGGTTTTGCATGCTCGAAACCGGCTTCTGCCGCAGCAAAAACGCCGTCAACCTGCTGGCCAAAAACCTGATTGTGTTTGGCCTCTCCACCCTGGCCTTTTGGGTGGTGGGCTTTGGCCTCATGTTTGGCGACGGCAACCCCTTGTTTGGCTTCTCTGGTTTTTTGCTGCAAGCGGCTGACAACAGCCCGGCCACGGGCGACGCCTACCGGGGCAGCTTTAGCTCCCTCGACTGGGCCGGAGTGCCCTTAGAAGCCAAGTTTTTCTTTCAGCTGGCCTTTGCCGGTACCGCCGCCACCATTGTGTCGGGGGCGGTGGCCGAGCGGATTAAGTTTCTGGCCTTCTTTATCTTTAGCCTGCTGCTGGTGGGCATCTCTTACCCGATCACCGGCCACTGGGTGTGGGGTGGCGGCATGCTGTCCGGGCTAGGGTTCTACGACTTCGCTGGGTCTACGGTGGTGCATTCTGTGGGCGGCTGGGCAGCGCTAATTGGGGCAATTGTGCTGGGGCCAAGGCGAGGGCGGTTTCAGGCTCGCCCGGTGGCGATGCCGGGGCACAACCTGAGTATTTCGGCCCTGGGCTGCCTGATTCTCTGGCTGGGCTGGTTTGGCTTTAACCCTGGGTCGACCATGGCCGCCGACCCCTTTGCCATTAGCCACATTGTGGTGACCACCAACATGTCCGCCGCCCTGGGTGGCCTGGCTGCCACCGTCACCTCTTGGATTTATCTGAGCAAGCCCGACCTGTCGATGATTATCAACGGCGTGCTGGCGGGGCTGGTGGCGATCACCGCATCCTGTGCCTACGTCAACCTGGGCAGCGCAGCGCTGATTGGCTTGGTGGCCGGGGTGATCGTGGTGTTTTCGGTCACCCTGCTCGATGCGCTCAAGATTGACGACCCGGTGGGAGCGGTGTCAGTACACCTGGTCTGCGGCATCTGGGGCACCATTGCCCTGGGGCTATTTAGCGTCACCCCAGGAGTTTACTCCTGGTATGCCGAGGGGGAAGGCCCCCTGGCCGGGCTGTTGATGGGGGGTGGCATTCAGCAGCTGCTGGTGCAGCTCCTGGGCATTGTGGCGGTGGGGGCGTTTACGGTGGCCTTTAGCCTGGTGTGCTGGCTGGTCTTGCGGGCCACGATAGGCATTCGGGTCAGCGAGGCTGAAGAAATCCAGGGGCTTGACCTGGGCGAGCACGCCATGGAGGCGTATCCCGAGTTTCAGGTGGGGCCGTAGGACGTTTAAATTGAGGGTTTGCGATTTTGGACTGGGGTGGGCCTGGGAAAACCTCCGGGCCAAAATCCAAAGTCTAAAACCCAAATTCGCTAGACAAAGTGGTATGGGGGGAGCGGTTCGCTAAGAATGAGGATCCAGTGGGGAGAATGCGATCGCATCTCCTCTATCCACTGCGGCAGCGTATTGCCGTCTCGATCAACCAGCACGTATATGCGGGCTTCTCCGGCAGGGGCCTCGCTCTCGATACTGTCGCCGTAGGCGCTGGAGATGTGATCCAACAGCTGGGTTAGATCTGCCTGCTGCTGATCTTGGGCGGCGGTTTGATCCTGGAGGCGCTGTTTTTTGGCCAAAAAATACTCGCGCCCGTTCAACCCCTCCGCCAGGGGGGGCGCTGCCACCTCGGCGGCAATGAGTTTAATTTGATATTCAACCTTGGGGGCCAAAATGTTGAGCTTGGCAGTGTAGTCGGCGGCCTGGTTGGCCAAGTGGGCTTTGAGCAGGTCGAGGGAGGCGATCTGGGTGCCAAAGCGCAGGGGCAGCAGGGGCGTGTGCTGAAACAGCTCGCAGATGACGCGATCGTGGCTGAGAACGGCGTCTAGCAGTCGAGGTTCATCGGTTTGCAGGGCCGCTAAATCGACGCCAGTTTCCACCACGGCGGCGACATTATCTACGGCGATCAGCTGGGTCGGGTTTGCCAGCCCCAGGGGTAGCGTTAGCGGCTGCTGGGGCCGAGGGCAAATGCTGTAGAGGTAGATTGGCCCTGAAGTCAACTCTGGAGACACGGTTTCAAACGCCCCTTGAATACGCCACGGTTCGATCTAAACTCTAGGCGATTACCCCTGTCAGTATTCCACGAGCAGCCATGGAAGCCAAAATCGCCAATCCAAAATCGCCGCTCCACAATGTTGCTACAGCGTGGTCTGGAGGGTAAAACACCAGTCGAGGGTGAGCTGACCCGGCTGACAGCCCGCCTCGGCATCGAGCCGGTGCAGGTGAATGGGGGTGCTCTGGGCCAGGGCGGCGATCGCCGGAGTGTAGGTCGTCAGGTCTTGGTCGATGAGCAAGGTAAGCTCGGCCACGGTCAGGGTGACCGCCCAGGGGTCGTCGGCAATATCTACGACGGCCTGGGGCGTTAGTGCCTGAGGGCTGGTGGGCAAGAGTCGTCCCCGGCTGAGGTCAATAATCCAGCTGCGCTGGGCGGTGGTGAGCTGCATTAGCGGGCGCAGAGACAGACTGCCCTGCTGCCAGCTCAGGCCGGGGGCCAGCACCTGGGCTGAGACCCCCCCCATCAGCTGCATTACCCGCTCTGAGCTTTGGGCCAGGTACCAGCGCAGCCGAGGCCACACATCGGCCACCAGCACCGGCTCGTGCACAAAGGTATGCCTAAACAGACCGTTGGCCCCCTGCACCAGGTCGGTGGCGGCGTAGGTGACTCGGTTACACAGCTCTTCTCGCCGGGGCAGCGGCTCGGGTGTGCTGTCGCGCCCCGTGTCGCGCCCTATGTCGCGCCCTATGTCGCGCCCTATGTCACGCCCTATGTCGCGCCCTATGTCGCGCCCTATGTCACGCCCTTGGCTCGGCATCATCTGGAGCAGGTGCCGGGCCACCACCTGCTGAGCGCAGGTGATCAGAAAGGCTTGAATCCAGCTTTCATCGGTAAAGGTGAGCCAGTCGCCCAAGACCCCGGTGACGCCACCGGGGTCTTCGACCAACGTGTTCGCAAAGTCATCAAGGGTAAAGTCTGAGGCCGTAACTACGGCACTCTGTTTAGCCCCTGGCGGCAGATACAGCGCATCGGGTACAGCGTCGCTGGCCTCAGCGTAGGGCTGGGGCTGGCCCTGGGTTTCCATTTCAGCCAGGTGTAGGCGCAGGTGCAGGGTGGCGGGCTGCCAGGGCTGGAAGGGACGCAGAATTTCGACTGGGCAGCCATCGCTATGGATTGCGGTTAGCCTCGGCTGGGTGTAGGTCACCAGTTCAGCCATGCGCCTGAGCAAATCGCCGCAGAGTATGGGCTGGCTGTCGAGGTCATTGTCTAACAGGCGAATTTCGGTGGTCTCGGGCAGGTAGAGGGGTGGCTCCGGGTCAGTTTGGGTCACTAAATCGAGGGCGTAGGTAGTCTCGTCTAGGGCGAGCACGAGCACTGGCACCAGCCGCACAACCTGGACCGCCCCCTGAGCACTGGTGCTACAGACCCGAGCCTGCACCCCTTCGATCAGGCGCATGATTTCATAGCTGCCGCTGGCCAGCATCCACAGGAGGTGAGGCACCAGGGCAGACAGTGGAATCAGCGCGCTAGGAGATGGCGTATGAGTTTGCCCCAGGTCATCTAAAACCTCCAGCAATTCTCCAGTTTCTTCGCTGAGGTAGAGTGCTAGGTTCTCTGGGGTTTGGGGCAGGTCGGCGGGCCAGCCGCCCGTGGGCGATCGCAGCGCCATGCTCTGCCCCACCAGCTGCCGTAGAGCTGCCGCCACCGCTGGCACCTGCGCTAAGGGCGGATGCTTGAGCGCCAAGGGAGCCATGCGGCACACCGTATTACTGAGGGTCGAGGCCGTTGCGCCCGGCAGGCCCGCCGTTTCAGACGGCAACCAGGGGGTGAGAGAACGCACAGCGGATGAAACCATAGCAGCGGCCCGCGCAGGGAGTGAGGGATCTCCCTAGAGAGTGCCTATTTCTGCGGCAAAATCCACAGGGCGTTGCAAATCTATGGGACGCAGGGATGATCTAGACAATGGCACCGCTGCATTTTGGCCGGGTGATTTTGGCTTACCAGGTAATTTTGGCTTACCAGGCGATTTTGGCTTACCAGGCGACATAGGGCAGTTGGGCCACCGTGGCGCGAATGGTGGCAGCATTGGCCACCAGCTGACCGCAGGCGTCCCAGGTGCCGGCCAAGAAGGTCTGCCGCACGCCCTCGGGCATGACCACGGCGAAAGACTGGCCGCCGAAGGTCACCGTCTGAGCGGCTAGATCGAGAGCTACTGTCGCCGCTGGGTTGGCCTCGAGAAAATCTTGGGTGCGATTGACCACCTCCGAGGTCGCCGTCAGGCAGGGAATGCCGA
This sequence comes from Shackletoniella antarctica, assembly GCA_003241845.1. Taxonomy (GTDB): domain Bacteria; phylum Cyanobacteriota; class Cyanobacteriia; order Phormidesmidales; family Phormidesmidaceae; genus Nodosilinea; species Nodosilinea antarctica. Next base: position 10,352 of record QBMN01000084.1, read on the forward strand.
TCGCCACGCAGTTGCCAAAGAAAATTTCGGCAAAGCTCTCGCCCAGCACCGCCTTGATGCCCCAGCGAGCGATCGCCTGGGGGGCATGTTCGCGAGACGACCCGCAGCCAAAGTTGCGGTTGACCACCAAAATACTGGCCCTTTTGTACTGGGGCTGGTCAAAGGTGTGATCGCCGTTGAGGGCCGCCCGGTCATCGGCAAACACCTGCTCGCCCAGACCGTCAAAGGTGATGCATTTGAGAAACCGCGCCGGAATGATGCGATCGGTGTCGATATCGTTCCCTTTGATCGGGATGCCGGTGCCGGTAATCTGTTCTATCTGCGCCACTGCGATCGCTCCTTACCCTTGACCAATAGGCGACCCAACCCTGGGAAGCCGCTCATTTATAGTAGCGCTTGACCGTTCCTCAGCAGCGTCCAGGGCTGTTCTATGGGGGCTTGCCAGACTTGTGCCCCAGGCCAGCCGGTCAGAACCCTGTTTTCCCACCGCCGTGAGAGTGGTCGCTAACCCAACCATAAACTTTGGTATCATCCCTGGGCATTCGTAAACTAGGGGAGTATCTTAATAGATAAGGAAGTGAATCGCCGGATACAAAAAGTGGTTTCTTCCCCAACAGATCAAATAGTTCAGTCCTGTTAAATAGGAGGTACGTTATCGATTTAACGTCTGAATCTATCTCGTCAAAGATCGGCAGCACTTTACTCGGTTGTTGATATTTCCTCTCTGTAACTGATAGAGAGCTCTGTAAGAAATGCCCAGAGACGCTACAAACCCCACGCGATGGTTTCTTCACGACGGCATCTAAACATCTCTATTTAATCGGAACCTTCTTGAGGAAAACTCTCAAGTTGATCAGTCAAAGTGTTGCTGCCTCCGAATTGTTTTCAATGCAGTTCATCTAGGCGGTTTGTCTAAGGAGATTTACTCTGCGGCAATACGTCTAGTTACAGGCAAAAACCAAGAATTCCCTGGCGGTACTACTGCCAGGGAATTCTTGGTTTTTGAGCCAATCTTCTTCGGCTAGCTGGTGCAGTGAGGGGGAACCCCGTGCCAAGCTTCAATATTTAGGAAAATATTTGGGGCAAATAGTGCCTGCCCAAGGGTGTCGATGCTAACTTGCGATGCTCGGGTTTAACGTCACGATCAAACCGCCCACCGAGCCGAGGCTAACCCTCGACCAGCTCGCTTTCAGGGCCGTGGATTAGTTCTGACAGCTTAGGCATGGCCGTATCGGCAGCAGCGGGCAGTGCCTCTGTCGCCGATATGGGTTCTTCAATCGGGGCTGGGGCCATCATGTCGCTGGGCAAGAAAATACGGGCACTCACCGCCAGCATTGCCACCGCAAAGATCAGCACAATTAGCAGGGGGGCAATGTAAGACCGAAAGAACGACATAGGGCGATCGCCTGTGAAGGGATGTAACCGATGTCCTCATTTTACATGAAAGAGTGGGTGAGGTAGGTGACGGGGTGGAGGTAGGTGATGGGGGAATTCAACGTTCAACGTTCAAAATCCAAAGTTTAGACAGCCCCTTGCCCAATCATCTCATCCATCCACCTCCTCCCATCCACCATCAATCATCCATCCCTGGCATCGGCTTCACTCCCTTGCCCAGCCACCGCAGGGCCACCCAGCCTGCCACCGCCACCACCAGCCAAAACCAGCCGGTGAGGGGTTGATAGAGCAAAAAGCCGCCCACCCCCAGCATGGCCCCCAGCAGCAGCAGTAGGGCCGCGCCAGCTCTCAGCAGGTCATGGCCTAGGTCTTGCACAGGCCACAGGCCGGTGCGCTGGCGCTGGCGTTCCCAGCCGGGGCCGCCGGGGCGCACTTTGCGGTAGAAAGTGTCTAGGGTGTCGTCGCTTTCGGGGGCGGTGAGCACCATCGCCGCTACCCAAATCACCGTTGTGATAGCAGTGGTGGTGAGCAGCCGCAGGCCAAAGTCGGGGATGGTGAGCAGGGGCACCACGCTGGTGACTAGCCCGACTAAAAACCCCGCCAGCATGGCGGCCAGCTCAGCGGCGGCGTTGATCCGCCACCAAAACCAGCGCAAAATCAGCACCAGCCCTGGCCCGGTGCCGATCGCAATCACCAGGCGAAACACCGTAGTCACGTCTTGGGAGTAGAAGGCGGCGATCGCCCCCAGCCCCGTCACCACCACCGAGGACAGCCGCCCCGCCAGCACTAGCTCGGCCTGGGGCGCGTCGGGCCGCATAAAGCGAGCGTAGAGGTCATTGGTGAGGTACGACGCGCCCCAGTTGATCAGGGTCGAAACCGTGCTCATAAACGCGGCAATCAGCGAGGCCACCACCAGCCCCAGCAGCACCGGCGGCAAAAAGTCCAGCATCAGCATCGGGTAGCCCAGTTCCCGGTCTTCTAAATTGGGATAGATCACCACCGCCGCCAGGGCCACCACCACCCAGGGCCAGGTGCGCACCACGTAGTGCAAAATGTTGAAAAACCAGGCGGCCTTCTCGGCCTCGGCCTCGTCCTTAGAAGCGGCCAGGCGCTGGATAAATTCACCGCCGCCATCGCTGCGGCGAAAGGCCCACCACTGCAACGTCACGTAGGCCAAAAAGGTGCTGATGCTAATGCCTGCGGTCTCGCTCCACTGGTACCAGCCGCCCGCTCCCCGCTCCAGGGGCACAAAGGCCAGCAGGTCAGTGCCCCCGATGGCCTGCACCTGCTCCACCAGGCTGGCCATGCCGCCTAGGTTGATCACTGCCACCACGGCAACGATGATCGCCCCCAGCAGCGCCAAAAAGAACTGAAAGAAATCCGTCGCCACTACCCCCCACAGGCCCGAAAAGCCCGCATAGACTAGCACCAGGGCGCTTACCCCCACCACGCTGAGCAGCTTAAGGCTTTCCCCCGGCTCAATGCCGAAGGACTGCCACAGCCCCAGGGCGTCGATCACCTTGACCATGGCCAGCGTGGCGTAGCCAATGCCAATGCAGTTGATCGGCACCGCAAATAAAAACGCCTTGATGCCCCGCAGCCAGGCCGCCGTCGCCCCGCCGTAGCGCAGCTCAGTGAGTTCGGCATCGGTGATGATTTCAGAGCGCCGCCACAGCCGCGCAAATACATAGATCATCACCACGTGGGCAATGCCAAAGCTCCACCACTCCCAGTTGCCGGCAATGCCGCGAGTGCCCACCACCCCGGCAATATAGAGCGGCGTATCGATAGAAAAAGTGGTGGCCGCCATGCTGGTGCCCGCCAGCCACCAGGGCAGCGATCGCCCTGACACAAAAAAATCCACCAGCCCGCCCGAGGCTCGCCGCGACAGATACAGTCCCAGGGCCAGGGTAAAGGCCAAATAGACCACCACAATGGCCCAGTCAATCCAAATCAAAGGGTTACACCGGCAACGTCGATGCTATCTTGCCACAGTCAACTGGCCAGACAGCTACTTTTGAGCGCGGCACCCACCGCCAGCCGCGCTGACCAAACATCGCTGGCCCGGCCCCCGCCCCGACTCTCTCCTGCTGAAGCCCCAAAAAACCACAGACAAAGCCTATCTGGGCACCTGACAATAGTTCCTAAAAACTTCAGAAATCGCCATTGCAACCCACAAAAGCTGACCTATCATTAGCTCCAAGGGCGTGGGTGGGTATGCTGACAGAAACAAATACTGACCTGCTGATTTGCAAACACCGTCGGTGGAGGGGAAGCCATGAAATTGCGTTATTCACTATTGCTGGGCCTGGGGTTGGTAATCGGGGCCATGCCAGAGAGCTACGCTCAAACCCCTCTCCCCGAGGCTGAGCTCATCGAATCTGAGCTCATCGAATCTGAGCTACCCGCAGCCGAGCTGCCCGAGGCCGAGTTGCCCGCAGCAGAGGCCACAGCAGAAACCGAAGATCCGGGTTTGTCTGCCATTGCCGCCTACAACCTGGGGGTAGAGCGCTACAACGGCGGTGACTACACCGCCGCCCTCGAAGCCTTTGACCTGGCCCTAGGGAAAGACCCTGGTTTCGCCAATGCCTACCTTTACCGCGGTCTAATCTACGCCGACCAGGCAGACTACGCCCTCGCCCTCGCCGACCTCAACCAGGCCGTTAGCCTAGACCCTGAAAACGCTAACACCCGCTTTGCCCGAGGCAGCGTTTACTATCGCCAGGGCGACATCAGCCAGGCCCAGGCAGACTTTAACGCCGCCCTAGAGATCAACCCTGATGCCGTGGGTGCCTATCTCTATCGGGGCTTGATTGACAGCCAGGCAGGTCGCTACGACTTGGCCATCGAAGATTTCTCTACCGCCATCGAGCTTAACCCCAGCAACCCATCGGCCTACGTGCTGCGAGGCTCTGCCCTAGAACGGGTAAACAACTACAGCGATGCCGTCGCTGACTTTAGCCGCGCCATTGAGCTCAATGGGGATCTTCCCAGGGCCTATTTGGGGCGTGGCGTGGCCTACTATCGCCTGGGCCTGTTCGACGCTGCTCTTAGCGACCTCAACGAGGCAGTGAGCCGCGATTCAACCCTCTCCAGGGCCTATCTCAACCGCAGCCACGTTTATTTTCGCCAAGGCCGACCTAGCCGTGCTGTACAAGACCTCGATCGCGCCATTGAGATCAGCCCTGATTTGACCGAGGCCTACATGAGCCGAGGCATTATTCGGGCCAGCCAGGGCAATTTACAGGGGGCCGACCAAGATTTTGCTCGGGTGCTACAGCTCAACCCCGATTCGGCTACCGCCTATAAATATAAGGGCGATGCCCTGCTGACGGCTGGCAACCCTCTGGCGGCCATTGCTGACCATGGCGAAGCGATCTTTATTGACCCCAGCTATGCCGAGGCCTACCAGGCCAGGGGCAACGCCCGCATGGCTCTGGGCGATGTGTTTGGTGCCATTGACGACTATAGCCAGGCCCTAGCGGTGCGCCCTACCTACCTAGAGGCTTTTTCGGCCAGAGGTGCGGCCTACCTACAGGTCAACCAGGCTCAAAATGCCTACCAAGACCTGACCCAGGCGATTTCGAGTGCACCTAACACCAGCGATCCGGAGCTGTTCTACAACCGAGGCATAGTCCGCGCCCGATTGGGAGATGATGCCGGTGCCCGTCGCGATTTTGAGCAGGCGGCTCAGCTCTACCTCCAACAGGGCGAAGCCGCAGGGTATCGGCAGACGCTCAACCAGATGAGTCAGCTGTAGGCCGAGGGAGTGAGATAGGGTGAGGGTGAAGTGGGTAAGAGGGCTTGAACGTCTACCCGCTTGATTTTCCACTCACTCACCTACCCACCCACCCATGCACCACGCCTGGCGCAGCCTCCGGATTCTGTTCTTAGCCCTTATGCTGGGCTGTCTGCTGCTGCTGGCCCTGGCCCAGCCAGCCCTGGCTTCGGTGCACACGTATCATGAGCAGCCGGGGCAAACCACCTATCGGTCTCGCCAGAGTCTGCGCGATCAGACCGATTTGGCCTGGCAGGCAACGGTGTTTAAGCGCTACACCAGCGGCGTTTTTCAGGGCACCTACCTGCGCCTGGTGGGGTTTCCGGGGCAGGTAGCCACTGCTGCTGAGGTCGACCTGACTATCACCACCGGCACGACTGCTCAATGGCAGGCCCCGCCCCAGCTTGACCCACAAACCCAGGCGCTGCCCGAGGGCGTTGCCCAGTACAGCCTAGATACGCTGTTGGCAGGTCTTCAAGGCCCGATTCCGCTGACTTTGTTGGTGCCTCTGCGGGGTGGCGGCAGGGCGCGACTGGTGGCAGCCCCCTACGTGGTGGCAGAATGGCTAGAAATCTACTCGATGGAAGAGTAGTGGAGATCGGGACGCGATCGCAACCTCAACCCCATTCCTGAGTTCTTTGAACCAGTGGCTCTCAAATGGCCATCTAGGCCAATAGCCGTTAAGTATCAGCCCTGGTGGTGCAAGACGTTTAAAGAATAAAAAGCCGGGTAGGGCGCTATCACTGAGGAGGAGCGAACCCCCGCAATGTCCTGTGGCCCTACCCGGTCTTAGCTTTGGAGCACACGCGAGTCTACAGGATGAATTCATAATCGTTCATAGACCGGCATGTGCCAATACATGAAAGTTCTGAAAAGTTCAGGACCTTGTTCAGGTGATGGAAAACCCCTAGATTTCGGTCGATAACCCGTGCCAAGAGCGTTCTTTCCTGCGGGCCGACCAGCGATTTATCACTGTGGCATCTGTCTGGGGAGTTTGGCCAATACTTTCTCGCCTGTCTGGGCAGCGTAACTGCTGGGGTCTTTGCTCGATCTGCTACCACGGCTAGCCAAAACTATATTTTGTGGCGAATATTTGTGGCGAATAGCTTTGTATCGAATATTGCGAAAAACTAAGTAACGCTACAGTACGTACCAATTTGCTAGGGGGCTGGGCTGGGCCACCGATCCATCGGGTTAGGATAATTCCACTAATTTTATTTCTGCAAGCCCATGCTCGTTATCTGCTTGATTTTTGTCGTTGGGCTCACCCCGGCCATCATTTCTGCTTGGCTAAGCGCTCGGGCTGACCGCAACGAAAAATGCAGTCAGACCTCAGGAGCAGCCACGGCCCTGGGGCAGAGCATGCTCAAACTGCTCGACAGCAACAGCGACATGCACTACGTCGATGGCATGGGCTACATGATTGGTGACATCACCTGCGATCTGAATGCGCGATCGCCCTACCTGCGCTGCGCCATGAACCCCATGGGGCCCTGCGACGGCTGCACCGCCTACGCCCCCAAAGTATTTGATCGGCAGTTTTAGACCCATTCGTCAGCACCCGACCAGCGGGTAACCGCCATCTAACAAGGCACCTGGAAAATTTTCCAGGTGCCTTGCTTATTAAAGCCAGCATTGGTGAAGTCAGCATCAGGGCGGCGGCGGCCCCAAAAAGCCCATGTCTGAATCGGCGGTCATGCCGTAGGGGCGTTGGCCCAGCCAATTCAGAGGTTTTAAGGCTGCCCGCATTCGCCAACAGCCCCTCTAGGTCTGGGCTATCGCCCACAGTCTTAGCCCGCCACGATACAATCATTAAAATAATCCTCTACACCCCGACCGGAATACCGGGGTTTGTGGGAGAATGTCAACCATGGACAGTTGATCAACGTTTTGCCCCCTTTGAGATCAAGAGACTAACGGAGATAGATATGACGCTTCAACTTGGCGATCAGGTACCTAATTTCACCCAGCAGACCAGCGAAGGTGAAATCGATTTTTACAGCTGGGCTGGTGACAGCTGGGTGGTGCTGTTTTCGCACCCCGCTGACTACACCCCCGTGTGCACCACTGAGCTAGGCAGCGTAGCTAAGCTCAAGCCCGAGTTTGAAAAGCGCAACACTAAGGTCATTGCCCTCAGCGTTGACAGCGCCGAATCGCACCAGGGTTGGATTAGCGACATCAATGAGACCCAGGGCACTACGGTTAACTACCCCATCATTGCCGATGCGGATAAGAAGGTCGCTGACCTCTACGGCATGATTCACCCCAACGCCAACGCCAAGGTGACTGTGCGCAGCGTGTTTGTCATCGACCCGAAAAAAAATCTGCGGTTGACCATCACCTATCCGCCCAGCACCGGACGCAACTTTGCTGAAATTTTGCGGGTGATTGACTCGCTACAGCTGACCGACAACTACAGCGTGGCCACCCCCGTCGACTGGAAAGATGGCGAAGATGTAGTGGTGTCACCCACCATTCCCACCGAAGAAGCCAAGCAGCGCTTCTCCAAGGGCGTGACCGAAATCAAGCCCTACCTGCGCATGACCCCCCAGCCCAATAAGTAGGGGCTAGGTTACACCGCACAAAAAAGGCGCACCACGATGCGCCTTTTTTGTGCGAATGCCCAATGCCCCGATGGTTTTCTACCCTAAGGGCCAGAACTGAGGCGCGATCGCTGTATTACACTGACCCTATCGACGCATTCTATAGGTACGCTGTGCTAGACGAGCAAGCTAAGAAAACCCTTCTACGCAAAATTCCCCACGGTCTCTACATCTGTGGTGTTAAAGATGGCGACGACCTCAACGGCTTTACCGCCAGCTGGGTCATGCAGGCCTCCTTTCAGCCCCCCCTGGTGGTGAACTGCGTTAAAAACGATTCCACCTCCCACGCCATGGTCAAAGCCAGCGGCGTCTTTGCCCTCAGCTTTTTAGAAGCAGGGCAGAAAGACCTGGCCCAAAATTTCTTTAAGCCCCTGCGCCGGGTAGGTAACAAGTTTGAAGATATTGAATTTTACCTCGGCCCCGAAACCGGCTGCCCGGTAATCAAAGACACCCTAGGCTACGTCGAGTGCCGAGTGGTCGGCGCGGTCGAGCACGGCGACCACACCGTCTTTGTCGGCGAGGTGGTCGGGGCTGCTATCCACCGCGAAGGCGAACCCCTCCTGCTCGAAAGCACCGGCTGGAACTACGGCGGCTAGTGTTACTCCCGTATCAACCGTAGAATTCATCCAGAAGGCCTGGTCTTCTGGATGTAGGCAATGTTTAATTACTGCTGCATTTCACTGCAACACCATGCCTCTGATCAAAGTCCAAACATCGATCTCCTCTCCTGATAAAGCCGAGGTGGAAGGGCTACTGAAGGAGCTTTCTGCTAGCTTGGCCAGCCACCTGGGCAAGCCAGAGTCCTACGTGATGACGGCCTTCGAGGCCGATGTGCCGATGACCTTTGGCGGTACTACTGACCCTGTGTGCTACGTCGAAATCAAAAGCGTGGGCACCATGGGCAGTGCTAAAACCCGCGCCATGAGCCAGGAGTTTTGCACCCGGCTTGAGACGGCCCTAGGCGTGCCCAAAAACCGCACCTATATTGAGTTTGCCGATGCCCCTGGGGCCATGTGGGGCTGGAACGGCGGCACCTTTGGCTAGGAGCCGGGCCAGTTGTTACCGTGGGCAAGCGGCGTCAGCAGATAGATTAGAGCGGTGACCCAGGTGACAACTGGCCCCAAATCCTAAAACGGTACGTCTTTGTCGGGATGGGAGGGCTGCTTGGCCGCCGCATCTGAAGGCTTTAGGGGTATTTTGTCTAGCTCATCGTCGAGGTCTACAACCTGGCCATTAAAGAACTGAGCAAAGTTCTTTACCGCTCGATCAAAGTCGCTGGCGATCGCCGGCAAAGAGGGCGCAACCTCGGGGGATGGCGGCGGCGGTGGCGAACTCGCTGACGCGGCCGGAGCCACTGAGGCCGCTGGCGAAACTGCTGGCGGCGGCGGCGAGACTGGAGCAGGCCGCATCGCTACCCCCTGGCTAGGAGCCTGGGAAATATTGGGGGCTGGTGACTCAGGCTTTGGGTCGGGCAGCACCTCCAGGGAAACCTGCACCTTCTGCCCCAGCACCATTTCAAAGGCCGCCTCGACGTTATCGACCCGGCCTTGGGCCATCTTGAACAACGGCTTAGAGCTAATGCCCACGCGGGCGACAACGCCGTCGTAAAAGAGCAGGCTGCCCTGCTGCTGCATCAGGGCCCGAGTCCCGAGAGGCTCTAGCACGGCAATAATGCGGATCCATAAGTCGGCTAAATTGTTGTCGGGGACGGGGGGTATAGAGCCTTGCCCATGGATAGGGGG
>QBMN01000085.1 GCA_003241845.1 Shackletoniella antarctica
CCACAGCACCCCGTAGAGAGCACCGCCCCCCAGGGTAAGCAAGGCCCCCGGCACAAACAACACCGTCGCCAGGTTGTAGATCCCGATGTAGGCGATCACCCCCACCGCGCCCTGATCCTGTACCCAGAGCAGGGCGCGGTAGAGCAGGTAACCCAGGCTGCCGGGTCGTAGCAGCAGAGCCAGCAGTAGGGCCAAGCCCAGCCCCAGGCCCAGCCAGAGCCGTTTTTTTCTGAACCAGGATTTCACTAGAGTAAGGGCCGGTCTAGCCACGATCAGCGGTCGTAGAGTTCACCATGACCCAACCCTAAAACCCCCGCCTGAGAATCTCCTGAGCGCCAGCTGACAAATCCCAGTTGCCCCCACTCCCCTACGTCCCCTCCCGTCTGGCGGTTCTCCTGATGTGGGTAGCTAAATCGGCAGGCTAAGGGTGAATACACTGCCCTAGCTGGGCTGCGATCGCAGACTCACCGGCCCTGCCGTGGCTTCAATCAGCGATCGCACCAGAGTCGGCCCCAGCCCGGTGCCGCTGGTGCTGCGGGAGCGGTTTTCATCCACCCTGTAAAAGGGGTCAAACACCGACCCCTGGCACTCAGCGGTGATGTCGTTGGCAATGTGCAGAACAGCATTGGTGCGTGCAACCCGCGTAGGCGACGTTGGCAATGTCGCCCGGCGGGCCAGCCCTTAGCCTAGGCATTATGATGGTACTGCGCACGGTGGTATGACCCCGAGGAATAAAGGCTATGACTGAAATAAAGGACGGTTGTTTGCGGGTAGGCCAAATGGCCCCCGAATTTAGCGCTACGGCCGTAGTCGATCAGACCTTTAAGATCGTCAAACTGTCTGACTATCGGGGCAAGTATGTGGTGCTGTTTTTCTACCCCCTTGACTTCACCTTTGTGTGCCCTACAGAAATTGCTGCGTTCAGCGATCGCCACGACGAATTCAAAGCCCTCAACGCTGAGATTCTCGGCATTTCTGTAGACAGCGAGTTTGCCCACCTGGCCTGGATTCAAACCGAGCGCAAGCAGGGGGGGGTTGGTGACCTCAATTATCCCCTGGTATCTGACATCAAAAAAGATATTAGCGCTGGTTACAACATGCTTGACCCTGAGAGCGGGGTGGCCCTGCGCGGGCTGTTCATCATTGACCGAGATGGCGTCTTGCAGCACGCCACCATTAACAATCTGGCCTTTGGCCGCAAAGTCGATGAAACTCTGCGCGTGTTGCAGGCCGTTCAGCATGTGCAAGACAACCCCAATGAGGTCTGCCCGGTAGACTGGCAACCCGGCGACAAGACGATGATTCCTGACCCGGTCAAGTCACGGGAGTTTTTCGCTGGGGTTTAGGGTGGCCTGGGGGCCAACAGCTGTTGCCGTCGCCCTGCCCTAGGGTGAACCTCAGGTAGGGTTGCGTTGAAGTAGCGCTGTTTTGAAGTAATCACCTTGACCAGTTCTCCGCTGACAACCGCTCCTTTTTGGCGCTATTGGTTGCCCCAACCGCCTAGCATGGCTCTGCCTCTGGGCCAGATTTCTCCTGACTTTGCCCTGTGGGATGCGACCCACCAGCGCACGGTGCGCTTGGCCAACTGGCGGGGTAAGCAGCCCGTAGTGCTGCTTTTTTGTCGCGTTTTGGCTGAGTTAGCCTACAGCCCTCACCAGTATGCCTACCTAGGGGCGATCAACCAGGCCTATGCCCAGTTCCGCAATGCCGGGGCCGAGGTGTTGGTGATCACGAGCACCGTTCAACGCCAAGGGCAGGCCATCGTAGACGATCTGGGCCTTACGCTACCCCTGCTGAGTGACGACAGCGGCTCTACCTTTCGCGCTTACTCAACCGGCCAAGGGTTGGGGGCACCGCTCCCGGCTCAGTTTGTGCTCGATGCCCAGGGCCGACTGCGCTATGGTCATCTGTTTTCGCTGCTGCACCGCCATGCCTCGCCAGATACCCTGCTGACGGTGGTAGAAAGCCTGTAGGCATGTATTCTTCTATCTCTAACCTAGCCCTGGGCTACCGCCCGAGCGGGGAGGGGTTGCTCTACGGTGATGCGAGGCAGACGGTGCTTAAAGCCGCAGAGAATTTCCCAGCTAATGGTGTTGGCCATGGTGGCCCAGTCGTCGGGGCCAATGGTGTAGCGCCCGTCGCGACCCAGCAGGGTGACGATATCGCCTTCTTGCAGGTCAGGGATGTGGGTGACATCCAGCATGAGTTGGTCCATGGTGATGGTGCCGATTTGCTGGGCTAGGTGGCCCTTAACCATGACCTGGAGCCGATTGGAGAGTATTCTCGGTACGCCGTCGGCATAGCCAATGCCGACAACCGCCAGGCGAGTAGTGCGATCGCACCGGTACCTGTGCCCGTAGCTAACGCCGGTGCCAGCGGGCACCTCTTTGAGGTGGGTGATGCGAGCTTTGACCTCCATGACGGGCTGTAGGTCAACCCGGTGCCGCAGATGGGGAGCAGGGTAGAGACCGTAGATCCCCAGGCCTACCCGCACCTGGTCGTAGTGCAGGGCTGGGTCGGCTAAGGCCGCAGCGGTATTGGCCAAGTGCAGCCGGGGTGGCAATAGCTGCTGTCGGCGCAGATTATCGACTGCGGCGGTGAAGCGCTGGTGCTGCAGCTGCATGATGGTCGGGTCTAGATCGTCGGCGGTGGCCAGGTGCGAGTAGAGGCTGTCGATCTTGAGGTGGGGCAGCGGTTGCACAAACTGAACGAAATCTGTGGCCTCGGCCCAGGGAAACCCCAGCCGGGCCATGCCGGTGTCGATTTTGAGGTGTACGTCCACGGGGCGGGCTGCGGCCAGACCCGAGAGGGTGTCAGAAAAAACCAGCGCCTGCTTGGGCTTGACCAGGGTGGGCTGGAGCCGCCAGTGGGCGATCGCCTGCATCTCTTCGGGACTATTGACCGCCCCCATGACCAAGGTGGGGGCCTGAATGCCCGCCGCCCGCAGCTCAATGCCTTCGGGCACCGTTGCCACCCCTAGCCAGGCCGCCCCAGCCTGGAGCGCCGTCTGGGCGACAGCCACCGCCCCGTGGCCGTAGGCATCGGCTTTAACCACCGCCATCAGCTGAGTTGAGGCGGGCAATATGCCTTTAAACTGCTGCACGTTGTGGCGCAGCGCGGCCAGGTTAATCTCTACCCAGGCGCGACAACAGCGCATCGGTTCTAGACTCGGAGTCTGTTCCCAACTGAGCATGATTTTCGTCCTCCACAGGTCAGGTTGAGCCTTTGGCGGCTAGCGACTCATCATAGCGTCAGATAACGCTGGCGCAGGCTCCCATGCCGCAGACGGGGTAAAGACTACAAAGCATTGTATCAGGGGTCAAAAGCCTCAATTTAGCTTCTGTGCTACCATCGGTCTAATATTCTTTAGCCACACATAGGGATGAGTAAGGTTCTGGTGCTCAATGCCTCCTATGAACCGCTCAACATCACGAGCTGGCGTCGGGCTGTTGTTCTGATTATTAAGGGCAAGGCTGAGCGGGTTGAGCACAATGGCAAGTTTGTCTATGCCGACTTTCCGCTGCCCTCGGTGATTCGTCTGCGCCATTACGTGCGCGTGCCCTACAAAGATATTCCCCTCACCCGACGCAATCTGCTCCAGCGTGACAACCACACCTGCCAATACTGTAGCTACAGCGGCGATGGGCTAACCCTCGACCACGTCATACCGCGATCGCGCGGCGGCGGCGATACCTGGGAAAACATGATTACCGCCTGCGTACGCTGCAACGTCAAAAAGGGCAACCGCACCCCCCGCGAGGCCAATATGCCGCTGTTTAGCCAGCCTCGCAAGCCCCACAGCAGCCTGTACTTTGAGGTCTCCCGGCAAATTCACAGCGGCGTACATCAGGAGTGGAAGAAGTACGTGATTGGCATCTCCTGACAGCTTTCCCCCCTGGGGGGGATCTTCATAGCGGTTCTGTGGCAATTTGCAATAATTAAGATCAGAAGAACCGCTAACTACTGTGTGTCATGGCAGCCTGTGGGCACAGCGGTCTGGGAGCCTCGGTGCAGGCCGCTGCTGGGCAGGGCTACAGGGCTACACGAACCACCTAAGGCACTGAGCTAAGCAGGTTAAACACGCAGTCACCCAAGAGAACGCCAACTTATGATGCTTAACTCAGCCTCTGAGGCCACCGACGAGATCCGCGAGACCCGCACCGGCAATGGGGCGGTTTCCATTGTGCCGCGTCCTGATGTCGACAGCGACTCCGACGACCCGGTAGAGTCGGTGCGTCGCCTGTTAGAGGCCCACCGCGACGAAAAGCAGCTGGTGCTGCTGCAAGATTTTCCTGACCCCGATGCGCTGTCGGCCGCCTGGGCCTATAAGTTAATTGCGGTCAACTACAAAATTGAGTGCGACATCGTCTACGCTGGCACCCTCAGCCACCAGGAAAACATTGCCCTGGTGCGCCTTACCGGCCTGCCGGCTCGTCGCTGGCTCAATGCCACCGATAACGCCAAGCTGGCCAATTACCAGGGGCTGGTGCTGGTTGACAACCAGGGCACCACCAGCCAGCTCTATGAGCACCTGCGGGAGGCGGGGTTACCCCTGGTGCTGGTGATTGATCACCACGCCCCCCAGAGCCAGCTAGATGCCGAATATATGGATTTGCGCCCCCACATTCGGGCCACCGCCACCATTCTTACCCAGTACCTCCAGCAGGGGCTGCTGGATCTTGATCGCAACAACAGCAAACATACCAAGTGCGCCACCGCCCTGATGCATGGTCTGCGGTCTGACACCAATCAGCTGATGCATGCCGGGGCCAGCGACTTTATGGCGGCGGCCTACCTGAGCCAGTTTTACGATGGCCAGCTGCTGAGCGCGGTGCTGCAGGCCTCGCGCTCTAAGCGGGTAATGGATGTGATCGAGCGATCGCTGCGCAACCGCAAGGTGCAAAACAACGTCTCGATCGCCGGGGTGGGCTACCTGCGCTACGACGATCGCGACGCGATTCCCCAGGCGGCAGATTTTCTCATTACTGAAGAAAACGTACACACCGCCGTGGTCTACGGCATTGTCCACGACGAAGACGAAGAGCGAGAGGTGGTAATTGGCTCGCTGCGCACCAGCAAAATCACCCTCGACCCCGACGAGTTTATTAAAGAAGCCTTTGGCCAAGACAGCGAGGGGCGCTTCTTTGGCGGCGGGCGATCGATGGCGGGAGGGTTTGAGATTCCGGTGGGCTTTTTGTCGGGCTTCTACGAAAACTCGGAGTACAACCGCCTCAAGTGGGAGGTGTTTGACACCCAGATCAAGCAAAAGCTCTGGCGGCTGATCAATCCCGAAGAGGGCATGATCAACACCGACTGAACCTCATTTAAGGCCAGGGGTAGAGTGCTGCCTGTAGGAAAACTATCAATCCCGAATTGGGCTTGAGCTGAAGTCCATAGGCCGTCTAGGTTGCTCTAGGTGGGCTGCTTTGGCGACGGTCTTTTAAGACAGCAGCCAGCCAGGGTGCATCTTCCGAAGGATATGCTACGGCTGCACCACCTCTGGGGCATCCACAGAATCTGGCCGGTCGATCGCCGCTCGCCGCTTGCCCCCAGAGCCAAAGCCCCCGTGCAGCAGTGTGTAAAAGCACGGAATGATAAACAGCGTCAGCACCGTCGCCAGCGACAGCCCTGAGAACACCACAATGCCCAGGGGCTGCAAGAACTCCGACCCCTCACCAACGCCCAAAGCCAGAGGAAACAGGCCCAGCACCGTGGTAAACGTGGTCATGAGAATAGGGCGCAGGCGACGGGGGGCAGCGCGGAGAATTGCCTCCTGGCGGGAGCAGCCGCTGGCTGCGTAGATCTGATTGGCCAGCTCCACCAAAATAATGGCGTTGTTGACCACAATGCCCACCAGCAGCACCGCGCCCACTACCACCGTGGCCCCGATCGCCGTCTGGGTAATAAATAGGCCGAGAATACCGCCTGCCAGGGCCAAGGGCACCGTCAGCATAATCACCAGCGGGTCAATCAGCGAGTTGTACTGCACCGCCATCACCACAAATACCAGGAAGGCGGCCAGGGCACCGAGTACCCCTAGAGAAGACTGAAGTTCTTGATTGGTCTCACCAGCAGAACTGGGCAACCGGGTGATGCCCTCGGGTAGCTCTAGCCCCGCAAAAATCTGATCGACTTCGGCCAGAGCATCGCCTAAGTTAGCCCTCTCAGTCAAATCACCAGAGATCAAAAATACCTGCCGCCGGTTGATGCGCTGAATCTCTCCCGGAGCTGGGCCAAGGCCAACCTGGGCGATGTCGCCGAGCTGCACCAGCTGCCTACCGCTGGTGAACAGGGGAATGTCTAAAAGCTGGGACGATCGCTGCACGCTGCCCGGCTCAAGCTGTACTTTGATATCGACTAGGCGATTGCCTCGCTGTAGCTGGGTCGGCACTGAGCCATTCAGGGCGGTTTGAACAGTGTCCCCAATATCGGCTGACGACAGGCCCAGGGTGGTGGCCCTAGCCCAGTCGGGCATGATCCGCACTTCTTCCTGGGGGTCTTCGGCGTCGGGGCGATAGCGGGCTAGGGTGGCCTGCTGCCCCAGGGCAGCCAGCACCTGCTCTCCGGCCTCAAACAGGGCATCGGCATCTTCACCCTGCAAGCCTATGTCAAGGTCGCCTCGCACCGGGGAGTTGGTCAAGTTTAAACCTCGCACCGACTCGGGGCTGAGGCTAATGCGAGTATCTACCAGGGGCAGTCGGCCCAATTCAGCGTTAACCCGCTCCACGTAGGCGACGGTGTTGCTGCCGGGCTTGAGGGTAATGGTGCTGCTGCCGCGCAGAGTGTTTTCGCTGGTGCTGGTGCCAAATAGAAAACCCCCAGCGGTGGTAAACACATAGTCGGTCTCGGGCTGGGCTAGCAGCAACTCATCTACGGCCTGCATCACCCGTTGGTTACCCTCAATGGTGGTACCTGGGGGTAAGTTGACGCGCACCTGAGCCTGGCCCGTGCTGATGCGGGGCAGAATTTCTTGGGGAATTTGGCCCACCATCCACCAGCTGCCGCCGCCAAACACCAGTAGGGCGGTACCGATGATCAGCAGTCGATAGCGCAGCACGCGGCTGAGCAAACCGCCGTAGCCAATGGTCAGCCCTTCGAGACGGTTGCTAAACCAGCGAAACGGCCCCCAGCTTTGCAGCGATCGCGTCGGTCTGCCCATGATCAGCCGCGACGCCAGGGTGGGCACCACCGTCAGCGCCACCACCAGCGACGCCGCCACCGAGAAGCTGATGGTCAAAATCAGCTCGTTAAACACCAGGGAGATGATGCCGCCGATCAGCAAAAAGGGCAGCACCGCCACCAGGTTAGTAGTGGTGGATGCCAGCAGAGCGCTCTCTAGCTCCTGACTGCTAGCCTCGGCCTGAAAGATCGCCTCTCGGGTGCTGAAGCCCTCGCTCTGGCGCGATGCCTCCATTTCTTCGGCTCGCTTGGCCATGTTTTCGAGCATGACAATGGAGTTATCCACCACGATGCCAACGCCCAGGGCCAGACCACCCAGGCTAAAGATATTTAGCGACAGGCCAAATAGGCCCATCAGCACCAGCGCTACCAGGGTTGCCAGGGGGATAGCGGTGACAATAATGAAGGTCTGGCGCAGCGACCCAAGAAAGAGCAGCACCACTAGGCCCGCCAGGGTAGCACCGCTCAACCCCGCGATCGCTACGTTCTGAATCGAATTGCTAATAAACCGCGACTCGTCGAGGGTGGCGGTCATATCCATGCCCTCGGGCATCAGCCCAGACTGGCGCATTGCTTCAAGCTGGGCCTTGACCCCATTGACCACATCAATAGTGTTGGCGGCGGGCTGCTTCTGAACGCTCACTTTTACCGCCGGCTGACCGTTGAGCCGTACCGAAATCCGCTGCTCTTCGGTGCCGTCAATGACCGTGGCTACATCGCGCAGGTAGACCTGCTGGGGTGGGGTGGTGCCAGGCACAGTGATGGCCAGGTTTTGAATCTCGTCTGCCGACTGAAACCGACCCACTAGGCGGGTTAGGGTTTCTTCAGCGCCGCCGCGTAGGCGACCGCCCGACACATCCTGGTTGCGATCGCGCAGGGCATTGATCACATCGGTCACGCCAATGCCGACCGCCTGTAAACGGCGCAGATCGACATTCACCTGCACTTCTTCATTGACGCCACCCGACACGTCGGCGCTGGCCACTCCAGGCACTTGCTGCAGCTCTCGCTCTAGCTCTGCTTCGGCAAAGATCCTCAGCTCTTGGGGGCTGAGGCGATCTGAGGTGAGCGCCATTTCATAGACCGGCAGCTGGGAGGGGTCAAACTTAAAGAGGCGCGGGGTTTCGATGCTGTCGGGCAGGGTGCCGCGCGCTCGATTGAGGGCAGCGGTGGCGTCGTTCAGCGCTTGGTCGATATCGCCCCCCGGCTCAAAGAACAGGTCAATGCTAAAGCGCCCCTCGCGGGTTTGGGAATAGACCTGAATCACGCCCTCGGTAGCCGACATGGCCTCCTCTAGGGGCCGGGTGATTTCGTCAACGGCCACCTCGGGCGACAGGCCGGGGGCATCACCCCGCAGGCCAATGCGCGGGTAGGTGATCGAGGGCAGCAGGTCAACGGGCAGCTGGGTGGTAATGAAAAACCCCATCACCAGCACGGTCAGCCCCAGCATCAGGGTGCCGATGTGCCGTCGAATGGCCAGACCGCTGATGCTAAAGCGGTTGTTGGGGAAGGGGGTGGTCATGGTGTGTGAGGGTGCGTGGGTGTGAGGGTGCGTGAGTATGGGTGGGGGTGTGTTTATTCACCTACCCACTTACTCACCTACCCTGCGGACAACAAACTTGGTTCCACCGTCTGCCCGCCTTCCAGTGGCTGGCTGCTGCGGACAACATACTGTTCTCCAGGGGTAAGGCCCGAGAGAATGGCAACCTGGCCATCGGTGCGATCGCCCACCTGCACAGTGCGGGCTTCTACCACTGAGGTGCCATTGCTCTCGCTGACAACAAAAATTTGATTGTCGCTAGTTTCAGAATTTTCGAGAGCGCTCTCGGGCACCAACACGGCATCTGACTGAGCGCCGGTGCCGAGCACGCGGGCCAGCAGGCCGCTGCCGATGCGACCGCCGGGGTTGGCCAGGGTGATTTCTACCGGCAGCTGGCGAGAGGTGCTGTCGGCTACGGGCGAAATTCGGGTGACGCTGCCCATAAGGGCTTCCCCCGGAAAGGCGTCAATTTGGAGATCGACCGACTGCCCCAGACTAAAGCTGCTCAAGCTGGTGTCAGGCACCTCTATCACCACTAGCACCTGAGATAGATCGCCCAGGGCGAGCACCGCCTCGCCGGGAAGCACCAGATCGCCTGGCTCGGCCACCCGCTCTAGCACAATTCCACTAAGGGAGGCGGTGAGGTTGGCAAAGGAGAGGCGCTTCTGGGCCTCTTGTAAAATCGAGCGCTGGGCCTCAACCCGCTGCTGAGCGGCAGCAACCGCCTGCTGCCGGGTGCGCACCTGCTCTTGGGAGGAGGCCAGAGCCTGCTGGGAGGTAATCACGGTGGTTTGGGCCTGCTCGGCCTCTTGGGTCGAGACCGCCCCTTGAGCGGCCAAGGTGCTGAGCCGCTGGGCATCGTTACTGACCTGCTGAAGCCGCACCCGCGAGGCTTCGATGGAGGTGCGAATGTCGGCTAGCTCGGCCTCGGCCTGAGCCACCTCAAACTGGCGGGCGGCCAGTTCGGCTCTGGCTTCGCCGACGACGGTTTGCAGCAGCCCGCTGTCGAGGGTGCCAACCACCTGACCCTGCTGCACGGCATCGCCCACGTCGGCGGTGAGGTTTAACAGGCGACCCTCGGCCTGCGATCGCAGCGATACCTGGCGGGCTGGGCGGGTGGTGCCGGTGTAGAGGCGGCCATCGGCATCGGCGGCATCGGCGATCGCCACATCAACCACGGCGGCCCTTTCCTCGCCGGCTTCGCGCTCAGACTGGGCTTGGGCCACAGGCTCTGTGGGTGGGCCACAGGCGGCAGCGGCGATCGCTACCCCGCCCATCAGCAGCAGACCAGACACACTGCCCAGGCCCCGCCTCGACCGACTGAATCGACTAATAACCATGTACTGATTCCCTTAGCCTGCTGGGTTTACTTTACTTTACACTTCTCATGCCAGCGTCTGTCTTTCAGCAGATGTCAACCCTGCCTTTCTGCCTCAGCCCTGGCAAACAGGGCGGCACAGCACGGGTGCTACGGCCTGCCCAAGCTTGGCTCTCCTATGTAATCCCATAGGACAGTGACAGGGAAATGACAGAAAAATAACGGCCCTGTAATTATTCTCTGGCGGAGAATTTTCTGCCAGGGGTTCTCTAGCGGGGGAATGACACTGATTTAACGCTGGTGAGCATTGCCCACCCAGCCCTGTCAAAGTGGGGCAAATTTAAGGAGGCAATCCCTTGGATTGGCTTTGAGCCTTGGACTTTGAGTCCAAGGCTCAAAGCCGAAATCCTCTAAAGAGGAATGGCACTGACATAAGCTGAAATCAACCCTCGCAGATCGCCAGAAGCCTTGATTTGCCGTAGGGTGGGCACTGCCCACCAGCCTTAATTAAGTGACATTCCTCTAAAAAGGATTATGGGCTGGCTATCCCAGTCTGCTTTAGCAGACTTTCGCTGTGAGTCAGGGAGTTCACTCCCTGGTGGTTGTAGCCGGAGTCCCCTCGCCTATGGGCATTTCGGGAATCGTTTGGCCTTTCGGAAGCAGGGCTGGCAATGCCAGCCCTGCTTCCGAAAGGCCAAAATCAGGCTGGCTCCTGGGCTGCCAGAGTACTTTTCTGCCCCGCAGGGACAACGGGGGTAGCCAGCCATTGCAGCGGTTCTCCAGGCTGGGTCGGGGCTGGCTCGAGCAGCAGCCACTGGTCTTGGGTGGTGCCCCGCTGGAGGTAAAGATCAAAGTCTCGGGTCTGGCGGCGCTGGTCGCTGGTCAGCCCACCGCCCTTGAGGTGGTAGGTGCCAGCTACTTCCACCGCTGGCTGACCGGCAATCTCAGTCCAGTGGTGGTCAGCGATGCGAATGCGACCCACCTGGGCCAGATCGGCGGGGGCCGCCCCAAACTGACGGTAGAGAATCGCCTGGGTTTGGGAGAGCTTTTGGGCGATCGCGCCCTCCACCACCGCCCTCGGTGGCCGGGGGTTGATCACGCCACACCCCAGCAGCGCCAGGCAGAGCAACCCAATGACGACCCATCGCCCTAGGTGAATTGACGCTGGTTTACCCATCAGATCTCCTCGGTGTTAAACCCACTCCCTTAGGCTACTGCCTCCGGTTCCCTTCGCGAAATGGGGTGTAGCGCGGGCGGCGCGGGCTAGGGGTTAGGCCGCAGCGCCCAGGCCAAGAATCGCTCGGTGTAGTACAGCGCAATTTGGTTGCTGGGGCCGCGAAACACTGCATCAAAGGCATGCTCGGCCCAGGGAATGGCAATCAGCGCCGCCGGGTTGCCGCTGCGGGTTAGCCGCTCATACATCTGCTGCCCGTAGCTGAGCTGCACCACGTGGTCGCGCTGGCCATAGATCAGCAGCGTGGGCGGCAGCCCCGGCCTGACCGCAAAAACTGGTGAAGCCCGCTGGTATAGCTCGGGCAACTGCTCGGGGTTGCCGCCCAAAAAGCTCTCCAGCACGGCGGTGGTGTCAATCGGGTCGGGCACGGGCGGGTCGTAGTAGCCCGCCGCCAGATTCACCGGGCCGTAGTAGCTGACCACCGCCCGCATTGGTAAGGCTCCAGGCTCGTAGGCCGCCAGCATGGCCAGGTGCGCCCCCGCTGACCACCCCACCAGTGCCATGCGGCCAGGGTCAATGCTGTAGGTCGCAGCGCGATCGCGGGTCCAGGCCAAAGCGGCCTGCACATCCTCTATTTGGGTCGGAAACCGGTGCTCGGGCGCGTGGCGATAGTCGATGGCTACGACCGTGTAGCCCTGGGCCGCCATGTAGCTGCTAAAGCGGGCCGTTGCGGCAGGTGCTCCCCGCTGCCAGGCCCCGCCGTAGATGGTGACAATGGCCGGATGCGGCCCCTGGGCAATGGGCGGCTGGTAAAGGTCTAACGCTAGGGCGGCACCGTCTGGCGTGACCACGGTCTGGCGCTCGGGGGCGATCGCCCCCTCGGGCAACCCCCGCACCAAATCTATTAGGGCAAAGGGTCTAGACCTGGGGAAGGGCTGGCCATTGGGCGGCAGCTGACCGCCGTAGTCTGCCCCCAGGCGCTGCATTTGGGCCTCGGCCCGCCGCACTGTGGCAGGCACCTGCCATAGCGGCAGGCTGCTCAGCACCATACCCATCGCGGCCATGGCAATGACCAGGGTTTTTAGGGGTACAGGAAACTTGATCAGCAGCGCTAGCCCCAGCAAGATGCCCTGGCTCAGCAGCAAAAACGGGCTCACCTCCGGCGCACCCACCCCCAGGGGCAAGAGCAACGAGGTTGGCGCTGGCACCACAATCCAGCTGCTCAAAAACAGGGCGATCGCCGCTAGAAGTGCGATCGCCCAGCCCATAAACTGACCTAAAATTGCCATGCAGATGCCATTCGACAGCAAGACTAGACTAGTCTAAGGCCAAATGTCACTGAATTAAGGCTGGTGGGCAGTGCCCACCCTACGGCTAATTGCTTGTGTTAGCTCCTACAGCCTAGTGCGCCGCCCGACAAACAGGCGGTTCAGCAGCGCCAAAATCAGGGTGAATACAGTAGCCCCAACAATTGACCAAATGATCGGAAACGACTGCTCCCCAATTTGCAGGGCAAACAGCTCGGGCAGACCCAGATTGCGGGCAATCAGCAGGCCCAGGTATGACCCAATAAAGCCCACCACAATCGAGGTCAGACAGCCCCCGGCATTGTAGCCCGCCAGCGATTGGCCAATGCCCCCGCAGACAGCCGCCACAACCAACAACACCAGCAGCTCGATCAGCCCCATCAGTTGATACTCCCTTTGCCTACTACTTCAACGTGCGTGGATCTAGCGCATCGCGCAGGCCGTCGCCCAGCAGGTTAAACGCCAGGGCCGTAATCACGATCAAAATGGCCGGGGGCCACACCAGCCAGGGTTGCAGCACCAAGATCGACGCATTGGTCGCCAGGGTCAGCATGTTGCCCCAGGAGGCGTCGGGCTGCTGAATACCGAGGCCGATAAAGCTCAGGGTCGCCTCGGCTAAAATAAAGCCCGGAATCGCCAGGGTGGCGGCAATAATGCCGTAGCTAGCCGTCTGGGGCAAAATGTGGCGGGTGATGATGTAGAGCGATCGCCCCCCCATCACCTTGGTGGCCTGGACAAACTCTCGCTCTTTAATCGACAGCACCTGGCCGCGAATCACCCGCGCCAGCCCGGCCCAACTCACCAGCGACGTAATCAGCACAATCAGCAAAAACCGCTGGGTGCTCGAAATGCCCGCCGGTAGCACCGCCGCCAGGGCCACCAGCAGATAAATGCTGGGAATCGTCATTAGCACTTCCACAAAGCGCATCAGCACGCTGTCGACCGCGCCGCCAAAGTAGCCCGCCATGCCCCCCACCAGCATGCCCAGGGGAAACGAGATGGCGATGCCGATCAGCCCCACGCTGAGGCTGACCCGGCTGCCGTGGATCAGCCGACTGAAGTGGTCGCGGGCCTGCTCGTCGGTGCCCAGCAGGTTGATGCGGGCGGGGCCAGCGGTGTCAAACAAGGTCAGCCGCCCCTGGTCGTTGCGGTGAAAGATGCGCAGGGCGGAGGACTGGGTGCGATCGACGGTGATTTCCCGCTCTCCGGTGTCAATATCCACCGGCCCCTGGGTCGTGGGGTAGACGTGGGGAAAGAACCGCCCCGTCTCGGCGTCGCGCCAGTAGACCTGGGTGGGGGGCAGCAGCGACCCATTGAGCTGAGACTCGTAGGGGCTGTAGGGGGCAAAAAAGTCGGCCCCCAGCGCCACCCCGTAAAGCACGAGCAGCAAAATGACTCCCAGCTGAGCCAGGCGATTGATTTTAAGCTTGCGCCACCAGGTCATAGGCCGATTGCAGAAGAGGGTCAGGTGTGGATTACGGTTTGCTCGTTCTCCACCATAAACACATTTGAATAGAGGTTAGCAATTATTTGCTTACCTTCTTGGGTGAGCGATAGATATCGCAGCCCGTCTTGAATGTAGGGGTGTACTACTTTCCAGTAGAAGGTGGGGTAGTTGGCCCGCAGATCGCCGGGGTGCTCGTACTTGAGGTACTTGTTTTGGCCGGTTTCTTCAAACTCGTAGTACAGCGCCCCAATTTTCTTTAGGTAGCGGGGGTCGCTGAGCTGGCCGATCAGGTCGGCAGCTCGCACTAGGCCAGGGAAGTGCTGGGTGTCTTGGTGGTCTTCTTCTTTGGGCACCGGAAAGCGGGTCAGCTCGATGTTGCGCTTGATGATTTTGGCTTCGATCACCGGGTTGCCGCCAAAGCGTTCTTCAATAAAGCGCTTGCCCCGATCCACGTGGTAGGGCGTCAGTGCGGCGTCTGAAGCGCCGGGCTTTAACGGCACCATATCGTCGCCCTGGCCGGTGGAGTAGAGGTGGTTGCGGTCTTGGTCGCTGCGGCAGACCCCCTTGACGTAGCCAATGTCGTGGCAGACCAAAGAAATAATAAAGTGCATCCAGTCTTTGCAGGTGACGCCGCCCTCGCGGATGTGCTTGCCCCGCAAAATCTCTTGGCCCACCAGGGCCACCAATATGGTGTGCTCGACATTGTGGTAAAGGGCGTCGCTGTTGGCGATATTCTCTAGGGCCATGCCGCCCGCCCAGGCGATGATGTCTTCGTAGTCGGGGTTTTGGCCGCCGTAGGTGCGGTGATAGCCGGCCCGCAGCTTTTCTACAAAGTCACTGATGAGAATTTCGGTGGCGTTAAACATGTCCCAAGACCTGCTGTGGTGAAGTCGAGCCGTTGGCGTGAGCGGTGAGAACCGGGCAAACGGTGCCCACGCGGTAGATAAATCAAACCTAAATCCAGCAGCGGAGGTTTGCCTGGGGGAAAGCTGCTGTGGGCAAGCTCTCTCCTGTAGGCAAACTACAGATGTCGAACTGGACTTGGCGCATCTAGCTATTAGACCAAACTTCCCCATTTGAGGATGTGATTCGAGTCATCAAAGCCTATGAGCTGAGTTCGTCAGGACGGGCTCAGGGGCTACTTTCCCTGATAAATCAAGCGATCCCAAGGATGACGGGCTTTAGGTCATAATGGGAAAATAAACATTTCGTAACCTACTCCCGCTGTTATCCCAAGGGCGTGCTTGTGCAGAATCTCCATTCCTCCGACCCCCTAGAGGCCACGGCTGGCGCATCGGTTGAGAACAATACGGCCCCATCTCAACCATATAGCGAAGCGATCGCGGGCCAGGGGGCACCGCGCCGATGGCCGGGAGTGCTTGTGGGCGTAGGGGCCGGGGTGCTGCTCACCCTGGTGGGCAGCCAGATTTTGGGCGGGCGCGAGGCGACTCCGCCAGATGCCCCTGAGCCGCCCCCGGCGGTGGCTACCCAGACCGTCACCGTGGCTACCGCCGCTCCTGCCACCGTGGCCGATACCCTGGCGATCAACGGCAGCGTCCAGGCCACCGATCTGCTCACCATTGCGCCCCAGGCCAGCGGTTTGCAGATTCGCCAGATTTTGGTGCGCGAGGGCAATGCAGTGAGTGCCGGGCAGGCGATCGCCACCCTAGACGATGCCACCCTGCAAGCCGACCTGCGCCAGGCCCAGGCCCAGCTGTCGGTTGCCCAGGCCCAGGTGACCCAGCGGCAGGCAGGTCTCGCCCAGTCTCAGGCCACCCTGGCGGAGGCCCAAGCCAACTTGGCCCGCAATCAAACCCTGGCCGATCGCGGCGCGATTAGCCAGCAGGAGTTGGGCAGCCTGCGAACCCAAACCATTACGGCCCAAGAGTCGATCAGCCTGTCGCGGGCCGAGGTGCAGAGCGCCGAGGCGGGGGTGCGATCGCAGCAGGCGGCGATCGACCGACTGCAAACCCAGCTCACCCAAACCACCGTGCGCGCCCCCGTCGCCGGAGTAGTAGCTGAACGCCTCGCCACCGTGGGCGATGTGTCGGCCCCCGGCAGCCCAATTGTGACCCTGATTGAAAACAACCAGCTAGAGCTGGCCGCCGAGGTACCCCAGACCCAGCTCGACCAGGTGGCAATCGGTGCCCCGGTTACGGTCACCTCCAATGCCGACCGCCGCATTCAGCTTCAGGGTACGGTGCAGTCGATTGACCCGGTGGTCGATGCGGCGACTCGGGTGGCAACGGTGAATATCACCCTGCCCCCCAGCGATCTGCTGCGGCCCGGTATTTTTCTGCGGGGCGACATCACCACCAGCTCCCGCCAGGGGCTGACGATTCCGGCCACGGCGCTACAGCCCCAGCCCGACGGCACTGCCCAGTTGTTTGTGCTGGGCGAAGGCAACGTGGTCGAGGCCCGCACTGTGGAGCTGGGCAACCGCATTGCCGCCAGCGGCGACGCAGTGGCCCAGGTTGAAGTGCTCCAGGGTCTGCAAGCTGGGGAACAGGTGGCCACCTCCGGCGTCGGTTTTTTACAAGACGGCGATGTGGTGACGGTGGTGGATTGATGGGGTGATGGGGTGATGGCTCCCTTGCTCCCCCACTCACTTACCCAAACAGCTACGCCTAGCGGCTGAGACGATACTATAGAGGGGTTTCATCGCTGTTGGCGGGTATGGATCAGGCGCTTTTAGAGCGATTTCAGCAGGCCTACAGAGATTTAGACCTGTTCCCCCTGGTGGAGCCGGATGATATTGAGCGGTTTCGCGTCGATTATGGCCTGCCTGTGATGGTGCGGCTGAAGCGCGAAATTGAGGCGTCGGTTAAAAACGGCAAGTTTATCTTTGCGGGCCACCGAGGCTGCGGCAAGTCTACGCTGCTGAAGCGGCTGGCGATTGAGATGCAGCCCAAGCATTTTGTGGTGTTTTTCTCGATCGCAGATTTGATTGAGATGAGCGGCATTACCCACGTCAATATTCTCTATGCGATCGCCCTCAAGCTGCTGAGCCAGGCGAGTAAGCAAAGCAATATCCGGATCGATGAGGATATTAAGCAAGATCTGCTGGGTTGGAATACAACGGTGCGTACCCAAACCTCTAGCCAGGCCACCAAGGGGGAAATGGGGCTGGGCGCAGACATCAAGGTGGTAACCGCCAAGCTTCAGCAGGAAAAGAGCTTTCGCGATGAGCTAGAGAAGACCTTTGAAAAGCGGATCTCTGACCTGGTGGGCAAGTGCGATCGCCTGGCGGCGGCGATTCAAACCACCACTAAAAAGCCTGTGTTGGTGATTATCGACGACCTGGATAAGCTGGATCTACCCCTGGTCGAAGATATTTACCGCAACAATATTAAATCGCTGTTTTCGCCCCAGTTTCGGGTGGTGTTCACCATTCCGGTGTCGGCGGTGCAAGAGCCGCAGGTAATGGGGGCGCTCAATTCTGAAGGGGTGGTGCGGCCTCACCTGTTTCCGGTGGCGAAGTTTTTTGCCAAGCCAGACCGCCACAGCCCCGAGGCCGAGCCGAACGTCAAAAGCCTCAACACGTTCTTAGACATGTTGGCGAAGCGGCTACCCGCAGATTTGGTTGACCCCCAGGTCGCTCGGCAAATGGTGCTCAAAAGCGGCGGCGTAGTGCGCGAACTGGTGCGCATTGCCCGCGAATGCTGCACTGAGTGCATGGTGCAGCTCGAAATTGAGCCAGACAGCGACAGCCTTAAAATTGATGATGCGATTTTGACGGTGGCGCTGCGAAATTTGCGCCACGACTTTGCTCGGCAAATTGGCAGCGATCTCTACGATCTTTTGGTGGGGGTGTATAAAACCGCTGAAACCCCCGATGCCAGCAGCGACGGTTTTGTCAAACTGCTCCACGGCCTGATGGTGTTGGAGTATGAAAACGATGCGCTGTGGTATGACGTACACCCGATTGTGGTGGATTTGCTCAAGCAAAAGAAGCTGATTGAGTGATGGATCTTGTGGACGATGTCGCCGCCGAAAATCAACATCAGCTGCGTCGGTTGGTGTGGTCGATTCAGTCGAGCTATGGTCGGCTAAATTTGCTGGTGGCGATCTGCGACAACTGGAAATATCGCGATGAGATTATTGATACCTACGAGGCTGAGCTGCGGGGCAAGGGGACGAGATGCGATCGCCTTCGCCTCGACCAGCGCCAGCCCAGCCTGAAGCAAAGTCTGCAAGAGCACATCGAGCAAGAGCCGGAGCTAACCACCAGCCCCGCTGCGGTGGTCACCATTTTGGGAGCCGATGACCTGCTGGGGCTGCGACTCAACGCCGACAAATCGGCCCTAGAGCAGTTTCTGTTTTCGTTGCAGTGGACGAGGGAATCACTGCGGGGGTTTCAGCTGCCGCTGGTGCTGTGGCTGACGCCGCGCATTGCAACGCAGTTGGCAAACCAAGCGCCCGATTTTTGGAGCTGGCGCGGGGGCGTGTTTGAGTTTTCGCAGCCGATGGCCTGGGCGTTTGCTCCGGAGCGCAGCCAGACCCAGAGCCAAGAGACCCCCAACACTCCTGCCGCCGCCGACCCCGCCGCCTTGCAGCAGCAAATCGATGAGCTGCTGGCCCAAGACCCAGACTCGCCCCTGATCGCCAGCCTCTACAACAGCCTGGGCGAAGCTTACAAAAGCCAAATTCGCTACGCCGAAGCCGAGGTCGCTTACCGCAACGCCCTGCAACGCCGAGAAAATCAGTTGGGAGCTGACCATATTGATGCGGCGAGCAGCCTGAATGAACTGGCCGTGTTGTACCGTGCGATGGGGCGCTATGGCGAAGCAGAACCCCTCTACGAGCGATCGCTCGCCATCTACGAACAGCAGTTGGGGGCCGACCACCTCGATGTGGCCACCAGCCTAAATAATCTGGCCTTACTGTACGCCGCGATGGGGCGCTACAGCGAGGCGGAACCGCTCTACGAGCGATCGCTCGCCATCCTTGAACAGCGGTTGGGAACCGACCATCCCTCTGTGGCCACCAGCCTAAATAATCTGGCCGAGCTGTACCGTGCGATGGGGCGCTATGGGGAAGCGGAACCCTTATATGAGCGATCGCTCGCTATTGATAAACGAGTCTATGGAAAAGACCATCCCGAAGTTGCTACTGACCTGAATAATCTGGCCGAACTGTACAAGTCAATGGGTCGCGATGGGGAAGCGGAACCTCTCTACGAGCGATCGCTTGCCATTCGAGAACAGCAGTTGGGGGCCGACCATCCCGCTGTGGCTACCAGTCTGAATAATCTGGCCGGACTGTACGAGTCGATGGGACGCTATGAGGAAGCGGAACCTCTCTATCTGCGCGCCTTTGCTATCTTTGCTAAAGCCTTGCCTGAAAATCACCCCGATAGCGCAACCGTAGCCAACAACTTTAGGGATTTAGTACAGGCCGCCCTAGAGGCCGGGCAAGGCGATCAGCTCTCTGACCACCCCATGACCCAGGCCATCGTGCGGCAGCTCTCAGACCAGCGTGGCGACGGTGGAGGGGTAGAGGAGTGAGGGGTAGGTGAGGGCAAAGCCCAAATGGCCATAGTCAGTGCTGCCATGCACAAGCTCATTCGTATCGTTTACGATGATTTTGCCTCGGGTTAACAGTCTGACCCAGAGAAGCTACTGCCCCAAAAATTGGCGGCAGCTACCGCTTGATGGCTGGCGTTAAAATAAGATACCGACGTTAGCAGAAGACCCATTATGGATTCCCGCCTGCGCGGGAATGACGCTGGGATGTTAATTGCTGATCCCTTGATGCCCCAACGCCGCCACAGTATCTGCCACTGACTAAGATGCATTCGCGAAGCGATCCATACATCCGGTAGAAGATTTGGGCAGACACGTGGGTCTGCCCCTACGTCACCCACCCACCCATCCACCCCCTTCAC
>QBMN01000086.1 GCA_003241845.1 Shackletoniella antarctica
CCCCTGCCCCCCTTAAAAAGGGGGGTCTGAGTCCGATTCAAAGTCCCCCTTTTTAAGGGGGATTTAGGGGGATCACTAGATTTAGTCGGCAGTCTCTTAACCTCTAGATGCGCCAGAAGGCGGCTTTGTTTGCATCAGGATTTTCGAGCTTGACACCGCCAGAGCCGTTAGGACGTTCCCCATCGCCCTGGGGCGACGGCCAGCGCTATACATTAGGCATACTCAGCCCAGTTTTTCTGCCCCTTTGCCCACCCCCATCAGGTACAGCAGCGCCATACGCACGGCCACGCCGCTGGTCACCTGGTCGCCGATCAGGCTGAGATCTGGGTCATCCATTAGGTCAGAGCTAATTTCGACCCCCCGGTTGACCGGGCCGGGGTGCAGCACCTTGACCGTGGGCTGGCAGACGGCCAGGCGATCGCGCGTCAGCCCAAACCCCTGGTGGTACTCCCGCAGGCTGGGCAGCAGGTGCTGGGCCATGCGCTCCTTTTGCAGCCGCAGGGTCATGACAAAGTCGGCCCCCTCTAGGGCAGGGGCCAGAGTGCTGTGCTGGGTAATGGCGCGGGGAATATCCAGCGGCGACTGGGTCTGAAAGGCCTCGGCAAACCCCGGCGGCAGCAGCGTGGGCGGAGCCGCCAGGTGGACCTCGGCCCCGCAGGCGGTCAGGCACCACAGGTTAGATCGAGCCACCCGCGAGTGCAAAATGTCGCCCACCAGGGCGATTTTCTTGCCCGCCAGCAGCGCTGCCGTGGGATGATCCGGATTTAGGGTCTGCCCCAGCGTGAATAGATCTAGCAGCGCCTGGGAGGGATGGGCGTGGAGGCCATCGCCGCCGTTGAGCACCCCCACCCCGGTGTGCAGGCGATCCATCTCGGCGGCGATCGCCCCTGGCACCCCCGCCTCCTGGTGGCGAATCACCATCAGGTTGGTGCCCATGGCCAGGTAGGTCTTAGCAGTGTCTAAGATCGTTTCGCCTTTGGTGAGCGACGAGGTGCCTGGGGCAAAATTGAGCACATCCGCCGACAGGCGCTTGGCCGCCAGCTCAAAGCTGCTGCGGGTGCGGGTCGATGGCTCAAAAAATAGGTTGGTCACCACCACCCCCTGTAGAGCAGGCACCTTGCGGGTGCGTCGCGACAGCACCTGCCAAAAACTCGCCGCTGTCTCCATTACCGTTTCTAACTCCGCCGCCGTAAAATCGGCCAGCGACAACACATGTCGTCGATTCCAGGGAGCACTTACCATGGCCCGTCGTCTAAACCCAGTTCAACACCGTCATCACCATACCCGGCCCTGGGTCGCTGGGGGTATTTCCTGCGCTATCTTCAGCCTGATGGTGGGGTGTGCCGGGCAACCTCAGGGCGAGCCGCCGATCAATGACCGGCCAGCCGAAGCTCAGACTGCGCCCGCTAGCCCCGCCGACGAAAGCGCCGCTGTAGCCTCAGCCCTAGAACCCATTCCTAGCCCTGCCGATGCGCTGGCGGCCGCCAGCCGCACTATGCAGGCCCGCGCCCGCCGACTGGTGGCCCCCGCCGACCCCGTCGCCGTCGATCTCTACACCCTCAACCCCACCTGCGAAGGCTACCAAATCGAACCCATCCAGGTGCCCCGGCCCCAGAGCATGGAAACCACCGTCGGCCTGATTTTGGCCGAGCAGGCGATCGCCGATCTCGTCCTCTCGGGCTACCGCGCCAGCTATGACCTAGAGCGCAAAACCACCACCATTGATATAAGAGTGGCGCGCACCTCGGGGCGGGGGCTGCGATCGCTCTCGCTCTGCGAACAAAAGGCCCTGCTGGGCAGCCTGCGCGAAACCCTAATCAACCAGCCTGACTGGAACATTGACGCCGTCACCTTCACCGACCGAGGCAACGCCCTGGTGCTGTGAGACAGATAACTTATCGAGGTCTTGTATTAGTCAATGCTTTGGCGGGATGCGATCGCATGCCCCCCCCCACCTGTGACACCGTGCTGTCTACGGGTGCTACCGCGTGGGTCTTTGTGGATGCCGCTACCCACCGTCCCCGCACCATTCCCGCCTCCGTTGCCGGCTGAGCTGGTGACCAATCTAGATGGCGTCTAGGCCAGCCCATGCCCTACCCCTGAGACAAGTCAATGCATTTGCAAAGTAAATGCAATGGAGTGATTCCATACAAATTGCTAATCAATTGGTTTTGAAATTGACATTTTACAAACTCCGTGTGTTGGTTAATCATTGAGATATGTCGAATCAGATCTCGCTGAGGATAGATATATCTCGTGGTTGCTACCAGTCATTTACCCCAAATATCGCCATCGGCCTCACGACTGACTCTGCAAACCGCCCCATTTGCTCCCGATTCAACCGCTATTCGCTGCTTAGATTGGGACCGCGATCGCTTCGACATTGAGTTTGAGCTGCAAAACGGCACTACCTACAACTCGTTTCTGATTCGGGGCGAAAAAACCGCCCTGATCGACACCTCCCACGGCAAGTTTAGAGACCTGTATCTAGAGGAGCTTCAGTCGCTGGTTGACCTGGCGGCGATCGACTATCTGATCGTCAACCACACCGAGCCTGACCACAGCGGCCTAATTGGCGACCTGCTGCGCTTGGCCCCCCAAATGACGGTGGTGGCCTCTAAGGTGGCGATTCAGTTTTTGCAGAACCAGCTCCACCGTCCCTTTGAGTTTCAGGTGATGAAAAGCGGCGATCGCCTCGACCTGGGCCAGGGTCACGAGCTGGCGTTTATCTCGGCCCCCAACCTGCACTGGCCCGACACCATGCTCACCTACGACAGCGGCACCCAGGTGCTCTACACCTGCGATGTGTTTGGTCTGCACTACTGCGACGACACCCTCTACGATGAGATGCCCGCCCTGCTAGAGGCCGATTTTCAGCTCTACTACGACTGCCTAATGGGGCCAAACGCCCGCTCGGTGCTGGCTGCCCTGAAGCGAATGGAGCCCTTTTCGGTGAGCCAGATCGCCACCGGCCACGGCCCCCTGCTGCGCCATCACCTGGCCGATTGGACCGGGCGCTATCGCACCTGGAGCGAGGCCCAGGCGCAGGCTGAACCCTTTGTGGCGATCTTTTACGCCGGGGAGTATGGCCATAGCGATCGCATTGCCCACGCCATCGGTCAGGGGTTGCTCAAAACCGCCACCGCTGTAGAGCTGGTAGATTGGCTCGATACCGATATTCATGCCGTGCGGGAGCTGGTGACCACCGCCGCTGGTCTGGTTTTGGGCATGCCGCCCCAGATGCCCCCCGGTCTAGAGCCGCTGCTCAGCACGATGCTCGCAGCCGTTCACCCGAAACAGGCGATTGGCCTATTCGAAACCGGCGGCGGTCAGGACGAACCGATTTTTCCCCTGCGCAATCGATTTCAGGAGCTGGGAGTGAAACCAGCCTTTGAGCCGATTTTGATTAAAGCGACCCCCACCGAGGCCACCGACAAACTCTGCGAAGAGGCGGGCACCGACCTGGGTCAGTGGGTCAACCGCGACCGCACCCAAAAGAGCCAGGCCCTTGATTCTGGCCTTGATCAGGCCATGGGTCGGCTCAGCACCGGACTCTATATATTGACCGCCCAAAAGGGAGATGTCAGCAGCGCCATGCTGGCCTCCTGGGTGATTCAGGCCAGTATGCAGCCGCCGGGGCTAGCCGTCGCCGTTGCCAAGGACCGCGCTATTGAATCGCTGCTGCACTGGGGCGACACTTTTGTGCTCAACGTGCTAGAAGAGGGCAACTACCAGCGGCTGATGAAGCACTTTCTGAGGCGCTTTCCCCCCGGCTGCGATCGCTTTGAGGGCATTGCCACCTACGCCGCCGCCAACGGCTCTCCCATTTTGGCGGAATCTTTGGCCTACCTGGAATGCACGGTCAACCACCGAATTGAGGCTGGCGACCACTGGGTGATCTACTGCACCACCCAAACTGGACGGGTGGCGAAACCGGATGGGCTGACGGCAGTGCACCACCGCAAGGCAGGCAATCACTATTGATGATGAGTTTTGAATTTTGAGTTTTAAGTGTTGAATTTTTCGTCTCATCAAAAACTCAACACTCAAAACTAAGCACTTAAAACTTTCCAGCCTTCGCCCCCCTTCCTCCCTATCCCCTTAACCCCTATGCAAAACCTCCCCGCCTCCTCACGCTGGGCCACCTGGCTAAACGGCAACTATGTGGTTCGTATACTTGAGCTGGTTCAAGACCTGATCGTGATTTCCCTCTGCATTGGGCTGTTCAGCTTCATGGTGATGCAGCTACGGGAGATGTTTCTCTCGCTGCTGCCGCCGCTCAATTTTCCTGAGGTGACCTCTGACATTTTGTTTCTGCTGATTTTGGTGGAGCTGTTTCGGCTGCTGATTATCTACCTGCAAGAGCATCGGGTCTCGATTGGGGTGGCGGTAGAGGTCTCCATCGTCTCGGTGCTGCGGGAAATTATCGTGCGGGGCGTGCTCGATACGCCCTGGACCCAGGTGTTGGCGAGCTGTGCGTTCTTGCTGGTGCTGGGCGGGTTGCTGGTGATTCGAGCCTGGATTCCACCCACCTTCGACGGCGTTGACCCCGAACAGCAGGTATCGCGCCGCCACCGCATTCGGTTTGCCCATGACATCTCTGACCTGGAAACGACCAATTCACCCCTGACTGATGAGGAAATTGGCATTGCGCCAGCCTCCGCCACAGTCAGGGCCAGGTAAAGCCAAGCTGGCCCAAGCCAAAATCGCTAACCCAAACTCCGCAATTGGTCTAAGGGCAATTCTGGCAACGAAAATACCCAAGGATTTTGCGGCCTCCTGAGGACGCAGGCTCTGCGCCCCTGCCTGGGGGTATCTTCTTTCCTGGAGGCCTCCTAACTTACCCCTACCTAGGCTTTTCCCATGACCCTAACTACCCCCTCAGCCCCGCTCCCCATCACGGTTCGCCCCCGCGATGTGCAGGTTGCTGACATTGGCCCCCAGTCTCAGGTGCTGCGATCGCGCACCTGGGATCGGCTCAAATTTGAGGTGGAATATAGCCGCCAGGGGGGCACCACCGCCAATGCCTACCTGATCCAGGCCGATAAAGTTGCCCTGATCGACCCGCCGGGCGAATCGTTTACCGACCTCTTTTTGGTGGAGTTACGGCAGCGGGTCGCTCTGGCGCAGATTGATTACATCGTCACCAGCCACATCAATGCCAATCGGCTAGCGACCCTGACCCGGCTGCTAGATCTGGCCCCCCAGGCCCAGGTTGTCTGTTCGAGGGCGGCGGCCAATACCCTCAAAATCGCGCTGGCCGATCGCGCTGACCAACTTTGCCCGGTGCGCTCTGGGGAAACTCTGGATTTGGGCCAGGGCCATGTGCTGGAGTTCATTGTCGTGCCCACGCCCCGCTGGCCCGACGGGCTATGTACCTACGACCCAGCCAGCCAGACTCTCTATAGCGACAAGCTGTTTGGTGCCCACCGCTGCGACGATGCCCTGTGGGATGAGCAGTGGCGGCAGCTGGAGGGCGATCGCCGCTACTACTTTGACTGCCTGCACAGCCCCCAGGTCAGACAGGTGGAAACGGCCCTAGATTTGTTTGAGCCCCTGCCCCTCAAAACCCTTGCCCCCGGCCACGGTCCCCTGGTGCGCTACAGCCTCAGCCGGCTGAGGCAAGACTATCGCCAGTGGTGCCAGCAGCAGGCCCAGCAGCCTCGGGTGGCGCTGCTCTATGCCTCGGCCTACGGCAACACGGCCCGAATGGCGGATGCGATCGCCCAGGCTCTCACCGCCGCCCAGGTCGCGGTGGAAGCCATCAACTGCGAACTGGCTGACCCCAACACCCTGATTGACACCCTCAACCAGTGCGACGGCTTCATTATGGGTTCCCCTACCCTGGGCGGCCATGCCCCCATCCAAATTCAAACCGCCCTGGGCCTGATTTTGGCCAATGTGCCCAAAACTAAGCCGGTAGGGGTATTTGGCTCCTACGGCTGGAGCGGCGAGGCGATCGACCTGCTGGAGCAAAAGCTCAAAGATGCCAACTACCCCTTTGGCTTTGAGCCTCTGCGGGTGCGCTTTAGCCCCGATGCAGAAGCGTTAGAAAACTGTACCGAAGTCGCGGCCCAGTTTGCCCGCTACTTGCGCAAGCGCAAGCAGCAGGTGGCCCGCCCCGTGATGGCTGAAGCCCAGGGCGATCGCACCACCCAAGCCCTGGGGCGAGTCATCGGCTCCCTCTGCGTCATCACCACTCAACACCAGGGTATTCACTCGGGCCTGCTCACCGCCTGGGTTTCCCAGGCTAGCTTTAGCCCCCCCGGCCTGATGCTGGCCATTCCTCGCGCTGCCCCCGGCCTCGGGCAGATCGGGCCAGGAACCAGCTTCGTGCTCAACATTCTTAAAGAAGGCCGCGCCGTGCGGCGTTATTTCTCAGCCCAGCAGAGCACGACCGACCCCTTTGACCACCTCGACCTTGCAGTGGCCGCCAGCGGCTGCGCCATTTTGGCCGATGCCCTGGCCTACCTCGACTGCACCGTCCTAGAGCAGTTGTCTACTAGCGACCACAGCTTGCTCTACGCCAGGGTGCAGCAGGGCGATCTGCTGGCTAGCGACGGCAGACCGGCGATCAACCATCGCAAGTCAGGCAATCAGTATTAGAGTGTTCCAGCTAAAAGCCTGTCCGGGGTCTCACCGCGACCGGCCCAGGGGGCCGAGTTCGCGCCCCTAATCGGGATGTTTTTTAGCTGGAATACTCTTAAAGTGTTCCAGCTAAAAGCCTGTCCGGGGTGTCGGTACAGCCCGCCCAGTTCAGCGTCTAGGACGCGGACGTTTTTTGGCTGGAATGCGCCTAAGTCACAATTCACGCTCTCTTACCTACTAAAACAGTCATGCACAAACTTTCTCCCCCTGCTCAAGAAGGCTGGGCGATTCATATCTACAGCCGCGATCGCAACTTACTTTGCAGCCTCGAACCCTCCCATCTCTGGGCCTTTGCTGCGGGCGCAGCCCTGGGACTGTTGGTCGCGGTGATTGGCTACAACCTGCCTTCGGCCCCCTTGCCTACCGCTCCAGTGCCCCCTCCAGCCGACTTCACTGCGCCACTACAGATCGATTAGGTGTTTTCCGAAAACTACCCAATATCGCCATGCTCCCAGGTGATATCTGCTTTGCGTCGTTTTATTGAATTTGAATTCGGATTAGGACAATTCTAGCAACGAAAATACCCAAGGATTTTGCGGCCTCCCAAGGACGCAGGCTCTGCGCCCCTGCCGGTGGTATTTTCTTTTCTGGAGACCTCCTTAGGTGCTTGGCCAGCAATCTGCCCAACCGATTTGAATTAATCATATCTATAGAGAAATGGAGCACAGATAAGTCAAGCTTATGTTTTAGATTGAAAATTGCAGTCAAAATTTGCCGCTCAGAGTGATCACCGGCCCAAAAGTTGCTATAGACTTAATCACATCAAGATAGAAAGTTTGATAGATCTCTATCTATGCTTGCCGTCCTGACCCCTAAGCTCTGACCCAGGAGGAATTAAACGTGGATTTCCTGTCCGATTTCTTGACAAAATTCGGGGCGCAGTTGCAGTCCCCTACGCTCGGCTTTCTGCTTGGTGGTATAGTCATTGCCGCCCTCGGAAGCCAACTGGCCATTCCAGATGCGATCTATAAGTTCATCGTCTTCATGCTGCTGATTAAAGTCGGCCTGAAGGGCGGCATTGCGATCCGCGAGTCCAATCTGACGGAGATGCTGTTGCCCGCGCTGTTCGCTGCGGCAATAGGGATCCTCATCGTGCTCATCGCGAGCTACACGTTGGCCAAGCTGCCGGGCATTAGAGCCACGGATGCTCTTGCGACCGGAGGCTTGTTCGGTGCCGTGAGTGGCTCTACCCTCGCCGCCGGCATCACGGTACTGGACGCGCAAGGCATTGAATACGAGGCCTGGGCCGGCGCACTCTATCCCTTTATGGATATCCCAGCGCTCGTGACGGCGATTGTCTTGGCCAGTATTTACACCAGTAAGCAGAAGCGCGACAAGTATCACAAAAATGAGGAGTATATCCGTACGGAAACGGTTGCCGCAGGCGGATATGCTAGCGAGCAGATCGTTCCCGCAGGTGGATATCCCACCATCGACCAGCGCGGCACTGCAGGCGGATATCCCGGCGAGCGGGGCGGTTCCTCAGGCGGGTCTTCCAGCCAGCCGGGCGATGCCCCAAGCCAGCGGGTCAAGATCTGGCCCATCGTTAAGGAAAGCCTCCAGGGGTCTGCCCTATCGGCACTGCTGCTTGGTATCGCTCTAGGCCTGATAACCCGGCCGGAAAGTGTCGTTGAGAGCTTCTACGAACCCCTCTTCCGCGGCCTGCTTTCGATCCTGATGTTGATCATGGGTATGGAGGCCTGGTCAAGGATTAACGAGCTGCGCAAGGTGGCCCAGTGGTACGCTCTGTATGCCGCGGTAGCGCCTCTTCTGCATGGGTTCATTGGCTTTGGTCTCGGTATGGTTGCCCACTACGCCACGGGTTTCACCCCTGGAGGCGTCGCGCTCCTCGCCGTCATCGCCGCCTCAAGTTCAGACATCTCGGGGCCGCCCACGTTACGGGCCGGCATACCATCGGCCAATCCTTCCGCCTACATCGGCGCTTCTACAGCCGTCGGCACGCCAGTTGCGATTGCTATAGGCATACCACTCTTCGTCGGGCTTTCCCAGGTGATGATGTAGCCTGATCCCAGGCGAGTCGCGGTCTGCCAGGGCTTCTCTGGCCCACGACTAAGTAGTTCAATGAATACACAAATAAGGAGGTAACCGACATGGGCAAGATAGCCAACAAGCTCGTCATCATCACGGAAAAGATTCTGCTGAAAAAGGTCGCTCAGATCATTGACGAAGCCGGAGCTACCGGTTATACGGTGTTGGAAACTGGCGGTAAAGGTAGTCGCAGCGTGCGCTCGTCGGGACAACCCAGCGTTTCCGACACTAACTCGAATATAAAGTTCGAGGTGCTCACCGACAATCGGGATATAGCCGAGAAGATTGCGGATCGGGTCGCAGTGGAATTTTTCAACAATTATGCGGGCATTTCCTATATCTGTGAGGCGGAGGTCCTGTACGCGCACACTTTCTGTGGCCCAGACGGCTGTTAACACCGACGAAGCAGTCACTGGCCCAGACCAGCCTTAGCCCCTCGCCACGAGGGTCTTCGATGCACGCGTTGCGCCTCACACCCTCTCATACGGCTACGGCGGGAACTTCGGTTCCCGCCTTTTTTTGGCCCAAAGCGCCCAAAAGTAACCGCTCCCCTGCTGGCGTTCTCAGCTTTGGCTGGGGGATACGGCGCGATCGCATTTCTACGGATGAAGATTGCCCCAGCCCGCAAGTAAGAGTTCCGATTACCCGTAGGGTGCATAAGTTGATGATCACCCACGACATCGACGAGGCGCTGTTTTTGGCCGATCGCCTGGTGATGATGACCGACGACCCCGCCGCTACCCTCGGCGAGGTAACAGACATCCCCTTCGAGCGGCCCCGCGATCGCGATCAGATCATGGCAGACCCGCCGTACTACCAGCTACGCAACCACGCCCTCGACTTTCTCTATAATTGGTTCGCCCACGACGAGGAAATTTAGCATGACCGAGCCGATAAACTTTTTTGCGGGACGGGTAGCGGTGCTGGCTACGATGCACCGCAAGGAAGACGCGATCGCCCCTCTTTTAGAAGCTCATCTGGGGGTGACCGTGGCGGTGCCCGCTGGCTTTGATACCGATGCCTTTGGCACCTTTACGGGCGATGTTAAACGTCCGTCCGATCAGCTCACCACGGCTCGGCTCAAGGCAGCGGCGGCGCTGCGGCAAACCGGAGAAAGTCTGGCGATCGCCAGCGAGGGTAGCTTTGGGCCGCACCCGCAAATTCCGTTTGTGGCCTGCGATCGCGAGCTGGTTTTGCTGATTGATCGCACCCATCAGCTCGAAATCGTCGGCGAGTGTCTCTCCACCGACACCAACTACCGCAGCCAGGTCATCCATAGCCCAGAGGATGCT
Source organism: Shackletoniella antarctica (assembly GCA_003241845.1). Classification (GTDB taxonomy): domain Bacteria; phylum Cyanobacteriota; class Cyanobacteriia; order Phormidesmidales; family Phormidesmidaceae; genus Nodosilinea; species Nodosilinea antarctica. The sequence goes on from QBMN01000086.1 coordinate 9,990, forward strand.
CTGGCCTTTGCTGAGTCGGTGGGCTTTCCCCAGCATGGGCTAGTGCTCAAGGGCGAAGAGACCGATCAGATCCTGGGGAAGGGCATTACAGCCGTAGACAAGCTTGTGGCCCTGGTGGAAAAGGCCCTCAGCCAATCGCCTCACCGCGCCGCCCGCCTGGAAACCGACATGCGCGCCCTCTGCAACCCCACCCGGTTGACGGTCATTGCCCAGGCCACAGAGCACCTGTTACAGGTGATTTTCAAAACCTGCCCTGCCTGCGGCTGCCCTGGGTTTAGACAGGTGCAGCGGTGGCCAGGACTGCCCTGTGGGCAGTGCGGCACACCCACACTACTGACCCGGCTAGTTCGATATCGGTGCCAGCAGTGCCCCTATCAGCAGGACTGTCAACCCGTCGACCTACCCCCTCAAGCCGATCCCAGCTACTGTCCCTACTGCAATCCCTAGGCCCAATGGCGCTCGCTTCATTGCCAATCTAAATTTTGTTGGCGAATACTAGAAACACAATTTCTGCCACTTCCCATCCTATCCAATCGCGATCTCGTCCATTCTCTACCCCGGCACCGTCAGCGCCCTGCCATTATCCGACGGCTGAATGCTGAGAATATAGGGCACTGCGGCCTTCACCCATGCCGCAATCGGCGTATAGGCGGCGGCATCGTCGCCGTAGCAGGTTTCGAGCATTTCGGTGTGAATGATGCCGGGGTTGAGGGCCACTGCCGCCATGCCAGCGGGTAGCTCCTGCGAGAACGCCTGGGTCAGCCCCTCGACGCCCCACTTGGTGGCGCAGTAGGGAGCAAACTCTGGCGAGGTGGATCGCCCCCAGCCAGAGCTAAAATTAATAAAAATCCCTGACTTCTGCGCCACCATGGGCGGCGCAAAGTGGCGAATCACGTTGACGGTGCCGTTGAGATTGACGGCGATCACCGCGTCAAACTCTGCGGCGGGCACGGTCCACAGAGGGGCCGGATGGTTGACCAGGCCCGCGTTGTTAATCACCAGCTCAGGCAGACCGTTGGCGGCGATCGCCCCCTTAGCCCAGGCCGCCACCGCTGCATCATCGCTGATATCTACGGCGGTAAACTGGTGGGGAGTCGGGTACTGATCGGCTAGGGCGGCGATCGCCTCAGCCCCCCGAGCACAGCCCGACACAGTATGGCCCGCCGCAATAAACCCCTCGACCATAGCGCGGCCCAGGCCGCGGCTAACGCCGGTAAGAACAATATGTTGGCCCATGGTGTGAATCCTGGTTGCGGGTCTTATTAGAAGGTCTCCAGAAGAGAAGATACCACCAGGTAGGGGCGCAGAGCCTGCGTCCTTAGGAGGCAGCAAAATCCTTAGGTATTTTCGTTGCCAGAATTATCCTTACAGTGATTGGTCGTTAAACCCAGCCCTGCTGCCCGGTGGATACAATCCCCCAGACTATGGTTGAGCATGCCCCAATTTGGCCGAGGGTGCATTCCTGGAACGCCAGGCCAAACTGCGATTTCTCAAAGAGCAAGACCCCGCCGGTAAGCCCTGGGCACCGCTGCGGCCCGCGACGGTGCGCGAGAAAAAGCGTTCGGGCAAGTCTTCAGCCATTTTGAGCCGCGATAAATTCCTAGCCGCGTCGATTTTCTACAACGTGAGCGGCTCTGAGGTGCGCGTTAAGCCCAGCGAAGAATATGGCATTTTCCATCAAGTCGGCAACAGCAAGCGCAACCTACCCGCCCGCCCCTTCATGGGATTTGAGCCGGGCGACGCCGAGAAGATTGGGCAGATATTCCGCGACCACCTCGAAGGCAACTAGCTCACCCGCCGCCACAGTCGGGCCACCACACAAAAGCCCCCAGTCCAGAGCGCTGGACTGGGGGCTTTTGTGTGGTGACGGGGGGTTACGGTTAGAACCGAGGCTGCACCCCAGCAGTTGTGCACAGGCTGCGGTACACAGCAGGGCTTGCAGTACGAGCAGGGGGAATAAAGAACTCTCGGCTGCTGCCCACCATGGGATAGTCATCCAATGCCCGCCATCCGGTTTGGCAGTCTACATAGCTCCACTCGGCATGGTTGCCAGAGTCGGAAGTGTAGGGCCACTCGGTGAAGACTTTTACAAATCGGCTCTGGTAAACAAAGATGGCTGAGTCTACATAAGGCTTCTGACCAGTCTGGTGAGCAGCGTCGTTGGCTGGGTTCCCATCAAACAGGTAGCTGGGGAACGGCGTAGCAGCGACATCGTAGACGAAACCGTTAATTGGATTAACCGCTGAAGCTGCTGGGGCTTGCTGCTGCGATGGGCGTGGTGCTACTGGGGTGGTGCGATCTTCATAGCTGCCGCACATGCTGCCGAGTTGCACCACGTTGCCAGCATCGTCTTCGTAGCAGGTGGCCTGGGCTAGGGCAGGTAGGGCAGAGGCTAGAGCCAGAGCCGCAGCGGCGGCGGGTAAAAAGTATTTGATCACGATGAAATCTCCAAGCTGTGCCCCCTAAGTTGCCCTGTGCAGGGTGGGGGCGCTCAGGCTTTGCGGAGACTTCATGGGTTTTGAAGCAAAACTATCCCTAAATCTTTAGCTCACCACTAACCACCTGCTCTAGGCATTCCTCAAGAGTCAGGTTGTGCTGGGCTGCGATCGCCCGGAAGTCTTCACAGTGATTAGGCCACTTCTGCCTGACGTAGCACATCACAGCGGTCTTAATGACCCCCGCCATAGACCCCTCGTAAGACTTGAGCGCGATCGCCTGAAGCTTGAACCAGGTCGGCGTGTCGAGCTTGCCACATTGCGGCCTGGGGGTGGAAGGGTCAGACATCCTTACCGCGCCCCAGTTGATGTTGTCGGGTTCGCTGGCCTTGAGCTGCGCGACAACCTCGGCTGCGATCGCCTGAATTTCCTCTGGGGTCATGGTGAGTTAGTGCCGTGTCAATGACTCAATCGTAAGTCTAGAACTGCCGCCCGGTAAGGATACTCTAGTGCAAGGGGCCGAGGGCTAGCCCCAAGGCACAATAAAAGGCACGATAAAAGGCACGATGAAATAAACTAGCTGGCGGCACCTACAGAGCACTATGCAAAAAACAGCAGCAGAAAAATGGGCCCCAAGCCTGCGGCGGGTGCCGGTGGTAGTGCTGATTAGCGCCCTGCTGCTGGGGCTGTGGGGGCTGAGAATGCCTGGGCCGCTCGGGGTGGTGTGCGATCGCGCCGCGCCAGGACAGGTCTACTGCCAAACTACCCTACCCAGTCCCTGGGCTTGGCTGCCCAGCCGCACCTTCGCGCTGCAAAATTTCACCATTACCTCAGACCTGTGCGACAACAACCCCCAGGGCGGCGTGCGGTTTTGCCACCGCCTCACCCTGCTGGGGGCGGGGCGACAGGTCACCCTGCCTGAGGTGCGCACTCCCCTATCGGCCAGGGCCATCACCGACCAGCTGCACCAGTTTATCGCTGGAGAAGGCAGCCCTCAGCTGATCTGGTCGAGCACCACCCGCTGGCTACCCTGGCGCACCCTGACCATTGCTCTGCTGCTGGCTGTTGCCAGCTGGGCACTGTGGGATCTGCGCTGGCCTCCAGTTGCCCCCACCCCCCTGGCTATGGACGGGGCTGAGCGTCCAGGTAGGGCACCTGATTCAACGGCTTAACCTGTGACACAGCAAAAAACGAGTGGTTCTCGCCATGTCAAGACAGCGGCGGCGGATAATTTACAAAAAGAAATGTTAAAGCCCAGTTTTCCACGGGTTTTCCCCAGGCTGGCTCGGGTTTTCCCCAGGTTTTCCCCAGGCTGCCACGGTGTGACCTAGGGTTAGGCACCCCTGGGGAAAACCTGGGCGCGGCTACCCCTAGCCTCCTTTTTGCCCTTGGGGGATGAGACTCCCCAAGGGCGATCGCCAAACCCCCTATGTTTCCGTAGAGCCATCAAGTTGACTAGCCTAAACCGGCCCTTTAAGCAAGATTGACAGCCCTGGAAGAGTTCGGCAGAATGATTCGACTAGCCCAGCGAATCGTCCTCCCCTAGCGCTCACAAAGCCTGTCCTCAGGTCATCAGCGGTTGCCGAGTGGACAGTTCGCTACCTCGTCCTGGGTCAACGCAGCCCAGGTGGTTTTGCCTGAAGTTTTACCCCATGCTCCCAGCCTCGATCTAAGGTCAGCGAGAGTCTCAGGTTCTCGCCTGCTTCTGGGCGCTAACATCTGGGCGCTAACATCTGGGCGCTAACTTCTAGACGCCAATCGCATTGCCCTATGGCCAGAGCTTATTTACCCCTTTAACCGCCCGTTTGCACCCTATTCCCTACTGAGAAGGCAGCGCCCATGACCCTGAACACAACCACCCCCAAAGTCAGCCTGATGGCCGAAGTGCCCGAAGAACTCTACGACGCGCTTCAGGTATATCTCGAGGGCAACCCCGCCTGGAATCAGCACCGCGTCTTTTGCGCCGCACTATCGCTGTTTTTAATGCAGGACAGTCAGTGCGATCGCGACGTCAATCGCATCTACCTAGACGCCCTGTTCGACTACACCCCCTAGACAATTTGCCTAGTCTACCCAGCCAATGTCGGCATCGGTAAGCATTGGGTTAGGCTGCCCTTTTTCTAGGGTGGCCTCTGGCACCCCCCGGTGGTAGGTGGGCTTAGCCTTGGCATTTACGGAGGCCTCTATGGGGCGGCGGCGGGTGATGTCTACCCCAGAGATGCGGCGGGAGACCTGAGCCGGTGCCGGGGCCTCCGCCAGTTTCAGAATGGTTTGCTTCGCCTCGTCTAGCTCTGCCTGGGTTTTGGCCAGAGCCTCGGCTTTGGCTTTGGTGGCCGCCTCGGCCTGGCTGAGGCTGTCCTTTAGCTCAAACAGCCGCTCCTGCTGGGTCGCCAAATCTTTTTGCAAACCGGCGACGGTTTTTTCGAGCTGGGTTTTGTCTTTCTGCGCGGCGGCTAGGTCTTTCTCTAGGGCGCTCAGCCGCTGGGCCAGGTCAGCCGCTGGGGCGACTGCCTCAGTGTTTGATATCACCGAAGTCGGTATCCCCACCACCGCGTTGTCAGGCGCTGCCGCTTGCTCCTCTGGCTTGGCTTCTGGCTTGGCTCCTGGCTTGGCGGTTTGGCGGCTGGTGGCGGTGCGGCGGCCAGCACCGGTGCGAGAGGCCCGACGGCTGGCGGTGGCCTTGGGGGCAGCCTTGGAGGTAGTCTTGGCAGCGGCTTCGGGGGCGGCCTTGGCCGCCTCTTTTTCCCCAGCTTCTGCCGCTGGAGTCGACGCCGGGTCTGGGGCGTCAGCCTTGTTTACTTCTTCTTTAAGCAGGTCAGAGAGGCTTTTTTTCGTCATCGCTGGGTCCAGTCTCGCTGTAGTTCTTCGGCAACTCGGCAGTAGTCAGAACGCGCTTCCTGGCTGTTTTTGCCCCGCCACTTGAGCACCGGCAGCCCCTCTAATGCGGCCCGCTCGTGGGCTTTATAGGCGCGAATAAACGCATTGCAGACGGGAATTTTTAGCTCTAGCAGCGTGTTCTGGGCTTCAATGGCTTCGCCGACGCTGCGGGAATCCACCTTCGTCAACAATACTCGATGGGATACCCCGCTGGGCAATACCGCTTCATTCACTGTAGTAATCAGTACGGCTAGATCTATCGGCGCGGGCGGGGTGGGCAGCAGCAGATAATCTGCCGCTGGAATGACTGCGGCTAGGGTGGCTGACCCCAGCGCTGGCGGGGTGTCTACCACGATCAGGTCGTGGGCGTGCTCCCGCTTGAGTCGCCCCAGCCGGGCCGGGTTGATCTCTTGTTTGACCTCAAACCCCAGATCTACGGGGCTGCGCCCTGTCCACCACAGGGCCGACCCCTGGGGGTCAGCATCTATCAGCAGCACCGAGTGGGTCTGGGCAAACACCGCCGCCAGGTTGACGGCGGTGGTCGTTTTGCCGACGCCGCCCTTGCCGTTAAATACCGCTAACACAATCGGGCCAGCCAAGGTCAGTCCTCCTCAGGGCGGTCGAGATTTTGAAGGGCAGCGTCTAGCGCGCCTAGGGCGATCGCCGCACGCAGTCTTCGCCACAGTCTTCGCCACAGTCTTCGCCACAGTCTTCACTCACAGTCTTCGGAATGGTACTGCAAGGTGGCCCAAACAGCATATCCAGATTTGCCCAATTCCCCAACAGCCGCCCCCATCTCCCCTGCCCAGCCCTCTGATAAAATACAGGCGACCCAACCCAACTCAGAACCCATGCGCTACAGCATCATGCTGCAACTGGTTGTCGCCACGACCCTGGTGCTCACGGGGGCGGCGGCCTTTTTTGCCTGGCTGCAAAATCGCCCCGCTGAGATCGAGACCTCCCAAGCCGCCGCCAATGCGATCGCGGCCCCCACCGTTGAGCCTGGTGCCCATGGTTAACCCCACCCCGTCAAATTTGCCTGCTTCGTCTAAGGCATGGTTTAGTCGTCGCCCCCGACGGCGCATTTTAACCGCACCTCTGCCGGACCCCATTGCCGAAAACATTGAGGCAATTATTGCCATTCACCGGCAGGAGGCTGAGGATGCTACCGTCGCCGAGAAGGGCTTAGAAGTGGTGGCGGCTTGGTTTAGTCAGCCGGGCTTTTTGTACCTGCTGCTGCTGGGCCTGGGGCTTTGGCTCGGGGGCGATGCCCTCAATCAAACGGGGCTGCTGCCCTTTGCCTTGCCCACCTTTAGCTGGGCAGATCAGGGGCTTGATGCAGCGGCTTTGCTGATTTCGACCGGGGTGCTGATTCGCCAAAACCGCCAGGAGAGCTTTGCTGAACAGCGCACCCAGCTCATGCTTCAGCTCAATCTGCTGTCTGAGAAAAAAATTGCCAAGATCATCGCTCTGATAGAAGAGCTGAGGGAAGACCTGCCCGACATGGAGCAGCGCTACGACCACGAGGCCGCCGTCATGCAGGTCTCCACTGACCCCCTAGCCCTGCTAGAAGCCCTCAAAGAAAACCTGGAGGAAGAAATTTTCTCAAACGTTTCCCCAGAAGTCTCCCTAGAAGAGCAAGAAAAGACCTAGCGCAGCAGCTGTTTGACGGTGCTGATCATATCGGCGGGGCGAAAAGGTTTAGTGATGTAGGCATCGGCCCCCTGTTTCATGCCCCAGTAGCGGTCAAACTCTTCGGACTTGCTGGAGCAGATAATTACCGGAATATTTTGGGTGGCGACGCTGCTTTTGATCCACCGGCAGAGCTCGTAGCCGTTCATGTTGGGCATGACAATATCGAGCACCACCAGATCGGGGGGCGTCGCCTGAATCATATCCTGGGCTTCTACCCCATCTTTGGCTTCTACCACCGTCAGGCCAGCCTTGAGCAGCAGCCCCGCAATCATTTCTCGCAGGGTTGAGCTGTCGTCGACAATTAGCACTGTACTCATACTGATGCCTCGCTGACGGTAAGCAGACCGTCCGTTGCTCCGTAGCTATTATGGCCAATTTGGGCAAACTCTAACACTTTAATTTCTGCCCTGTAGTAGCTCTTTTACCCGTCAAGCTATATCAGGCTCGAGGAGGTGATTAAACCCCTGCTACCGCAGGGAGAATTTGCGCACCGCTAGCAGGCTGCCGATTAGCCCTACTAGGGTACCCAGACCCAGCAGGGCGGCGGGCAGTAGAATTAGCTGCTGAGGGGTAAGGCGCAGCCCTTCTACCACAAACTGAATGAAGTCGGCCTGCTGGGTGGCCAGCTCGGTTAAAAAGCGCTGAATGGCTAGCAGCAGCCCCCAGGCAACGGTGGCCCCAGCCAGACCAAAGGCGGCCCCCTGCAAAATAAAGGGCAGATAGATCCAAACTCGGGTAGCGCCGACCAGCTGCATCACCTCGATCTCGCGCTTGCGGGCCAGCACAATTAGTCGAATGGTGGTGGTGATGACGGCGGTGGCGGTCAGGGTGAGAATGGTGATCACAAACAGGCTGGTCCACTTGAGGCCGTCGTTGAGCTGGGCCAGGCGGGTGACGGCTTCGTCAACGTAGCGCACCTCGTCAATGCCGTCGAGCTGCTGGAGCTGGGCGGCGATCGCCGGTACCGCCTCAGAATCTTTGGCCTTGACCTTGAGCTCGTCGACCAGGGGGTTGCCCTTGAGCTGGTCGGTGGCTCCGGCGATTTCAGACATGCCCAGGTCGGCGACTAAATCGGCCCAGGCCGACTCTTTCGTCACCGGGGTCACCCCCACCACGTTGGGAAATGCCTCAACTACGGGCTTCAGGTCGCTGGCCTGAAAGCCGCTTTGGAGGTAGGCCGACACCTCTAGCTGACTGCCAAACTGGTTGAGCAACCGCTCTAGCTGCCAGGTCGATTGCAGGCTAATGCCAAACAAAAACAGCAGCACGGTGATGGTGCTGATGGCTGCCCAGTTCATCCAGCCGCCGCGCCGCAGCCCCAAAAAGGTCTCGCGCAGCAGATAGTCCGACTTAGTCAGAAACTTAAACATAGTGCCCTTGCCTGGGTATGTGGGGCTGATAGTAGCAGATATAGTGTCTGGTACAAGGATATAAGAGGATTCGGGTTATGACCCCATCGGTTCCGTTGCCCGATCGCCAGGCGGTAATTGACCAAGCCCTAGGGCTGGGGTTTGACCTGGTGGGCATAGCGGCGGTGGAGACAGCCCCCAGCGCCGCCGAAACAGCAGCGGTGGGGCATTTGCAAACCTGGCTCAACCAGGGCCACCAGGCCGCTATGGGGTGGATGGATAACCCGCGCCGGCAGGATATTCGCCAGGTGCTGCCGGGGGCGCGATCGCTGGTTTGTGTCGCCCTCAACTACTACACGCCCCACCGCCACTCCGCCGACCCCCGCCACGGCAAGATCTCCCGCTACGCCTGGGGGCGCGACTATCACCGGGTGCTGCACAAGCGGCTCAAGGCCCTGGCCGACTGGCTAATTGCTGCGGGGGAAGGTGCGATTCAGGTGCGCCACTACGCCGACACCGGCCCGGTGCAAGACAAGGCCTGGGCTCAGCAGGCTGGGCTGGGCTGGGTGGCCAAAAACGGCAATTTAATTACCCGCCAGTACGGCTCCTGGGTATTTTTGGGCGAGCTGGTGACGACGCTCGCCCTGGCCCCCGACCCGCCCCATGCATCCCACTGCGGC
>QBMN01000087.1:0-7995 GCA_003241845.1 Shackletoniella antarctica
AGATATCGGCCCCCGCCCCCCCGCCGCTACCCCCACCCAGCCCGAGGCCAGCATCAGCCCAGTGATTGGCCAGTTGATATATTCCCAAGGGGGCAGCAGCGACAGCTTGCCCATAATCAGGGGTGCCAGCAGCGTAATCACCGATAGCGTTACCATCGGCACCGCCATCTGCCAGGGCACCTCTGGGGCACGGCGGGTCTTTGGCTGGGCCACCCCCAAAAACACCTGGCGAAATACCCGAGTCAGGTTGAAGGCCGTGAGGCCGTTAACCACAAAAAATACTAGCGCCAGCAGGGGAGAGCTGCCGCTGAGAAAGTCGGCCCCCATGCGCAGCCCCCAAAAACAGCCCAGGGGCACTACCCCCACCATGCCCAAGGCCCCAGCAACGTAGGCCAGGGTGGTGGCGGGCATTTTTCGCCCCAGCCCGCCCAGCTCGGTGAGGCTCTGGCAGTTGGTGGTGGTAATAATTGACCCCACCGCCATAAAAATCAGCGCCTTGGCCACGGCGTGGGTCAACAACAGGGTAATTGCTACCCCTGGCCACTCGGTGCCTATCGCAATAAACACCAGCCCCAGGTAGGCGCTGGTGGAGTAAGAAAACGTGCGCTTGAGGTCGATCTGGGCTAAGGCCACCAAAGAAGCCCCCAGAGCAGTGATCGTACCAATGGCCACCAGGGTGCCCAGGGCCACGGGCGAGAGCACCACAATCGGCTGGAGGCGAATCAGCACGTAGGCTCCGCAGGTGACTACCACCGAGTTACGCAAAATAGAGGCGGGGTTAGGCCCTTCCATGGCCTCATCGAGCCACAGGTGCAAAGGGAACTGAGCACACTTACCAATCGGCCCGGCGATCAGCGCTAGCCCCAGCAGAGTAGCCAGGGTCGGCGACAGATCTTCTACCTTGACCCAGGCGTAGAGATCGTCAAAGTTGAGGCTGCCCGCCAGCGAAGCCAGGGCAACAACGCCCATCAGCAGCAGTACATCGCCAATGCGCTTGGTCAAAAACGCGTCGCGGGCGGCGGTCACCACCAGCGGCTGGGCGTACCAAAAGCCCACCAGCAGGTAGGTAGACAGCGTTAGCATCTCCAGCAGCGAGTAGGAGACAAACAGCGACCCGCTCAGCACCAGCCCGCTCATAGCCGCCTCAAAAAAGCCCATTAGGCCATAGAACCGGGCTAGCGCCCAATCTTTCTCTAGATAGCCAAGGGCAAACACCTGGGCTAGCAGGCTCAATCCCGTAATCAACTCCAGCGCACCCAAGTTGAGCACCGAAATGTCAAAGGCCAGGGTGAGGTGCAGATCGGCAAAGTCAAACCACGAAAACAGCAGCACCTGCGGCCCCTGATTCCAAATTCCCCGAAAGGCCATGAGACCGTGGCCAAACGCAAGCAGGGTCATGGCAATATTTAGGTAGACCGCCGGGCGGGGGCCGGTGCGGCGCACCATACCCGTTGCCCAAGGCAGCGACAGCAGCGCCCCCACTAGGCCGTATATGGGCAGCAGCCAGCTGGTCTCTACAAAAAACTGGGTCATTCAACGCTCTCTGACAACACCTTACCCTTTGCCCCAGCAGCACTATTTACATCCTCAGCCTCGGGGTCTGGCCCCAAAGCTACGACCAGAGCGCTGCGGCCAAAAAATAAGCCACAGAAGCAGCTAGGGGCGATCGCCCCCAGTCGTACCACCACAACAGATCGCTTTAAATCCAGAACGTCCTGCCAGAACGCTCTAAAACAAAGGCTGGATGACTCGAATTTAGCGTTCTTGGCCCATACAGCGGCGAAGAGCGCAGCAGCCTAAGCCCCTGGGTCTACGGGTGACAACGCTTTTCGATATTCTACCTGATTTCCAATTGGCCTCTTAGCCCAGCACCTCTTAGCCCAGCACCTCTTAGCCCAGCAATAGTGAGTTTTTGACTCAATCTACGGAAAAGCCAGGGTCAGCCATTACCCATTGAACCCAACCCCGCGAAGACTGTCATCGGACGCTACTATACCTGCGGCTGAGCGATCGCTCAGCCGCAGGTATAGATAAGTTACAAAACAAAAAGCTTCACGTCATAAGCTTTAATAATATTCAACATTAGCAACAATCATCGGGGCTTATATTGCAATAGTGACCATAGACATCTATGCTTAATTTGTCATCAAGAATTTTTGGGCAATTCGGCGTTTTAGCTCCTTAGGGTGATTCCCGTTTTTTTATTTACGGGATCTGTTTTTCGTGCCCAAAAACGTGCTACATAGACCCAGGGTTGTCTGAAGTATATAAGGAGATTTTGGCGATGCCGATTGCTGTTGGGATGATTGAGACGCTGGGTTTCCCGGCTGTGGTAGAAGCTGCTGACGCGATGGTAAAAGCGGCTCGGGTCACCCTGGTGGGCTACGAGAAAATTGGGAGCGGGCGCGTCACCGTCATCGTGCGGGGCGACGTGTCTGAGGTGCAAGCCTCTGTAGCCGCTGGCGTTGAAAACGTCAAGCGAGTCAACGGTGGTGAAGTTCTGTCTACCCACATCATTGCGCGCCCCCACGAAAACCTGGAGTTTGTTCTACCCATTCGCTACACCGAGGCCGTAGAACAGTTTCGCACCTAGATTTTGACTAGATACTGAGCAGATAGGCCTGAGACGTTCGTTTTTTTGGCCCTTATCACTCTAAGGTTTAGGTGTCTACCTGGATGATGCTACTCACCCAGGCAAATCTACATTGAGCATTCGTTTGAGTTCCCGTATTCTTTGTCCAGTATTCTTTGTAAAAAAGGCATAGTAAAAGTATGGCAATTGCAGTTGGTATGGTTGAAACGTTGGGCTTCCCCGCTGTGGTAGAAGCCGCCGACGCGATGGTAAAAGCAGCCCGCGTTACCCTGGTGGGCTACGAGAAGATCGGCAGCGGCCGGGTCACCGTGATTGTTCGCGGCGACGTGTCTGAGGTGCAGGCTTCTGTGGCCGCTGGCGTTGAAAACGTCAAGCGGGTTAACGGTGGCCAAGTTTTGTCGACTCACATCATTGCCCGACCCCACGAAAACCTTGAGTTTGTGCTGCCCATTCGCTACACCGAAGCGGTAGAGCAGTTTAGGGAGAGCGTCAGCGGCATTCGCCCCTACGGCAGATAGATCATGCTCTTGGCCAAGGTTCGCGGCACGGTAGTCAGCACCTGCAAAGATCCAAGCTTGAGCGGCGTTAAGTTTCTGCTGGTGCAGCTCATTAGCGAGGCTGGCGACCTGCTGCCCGACTACACGGTAGCCGCCGATGTGGTGGGGGCTGGCTCTGGGGAGTGGGTGCTCATCAGCCAGGGCAGTGGCGCACGCCAGCACCAGGGTTACGAAAATCGCCCTGTAGATGCGGTGGTAATTGCCATTGTCGATACGGTAAGTCTCGACAGTGGCAACCTCTATGACAAGCGGGACGACTTTAGCTAGTTTTGGCATTATTCATCGGCCATTGGGCAAATCGGCCATTGGGCAAGTCGGCCATCAGGCCCAAGCACTGCACTCGCCCCATAGCTGGCTTGTTTCTATATTTCTGTAAATAGAAATGGCGGAGCGGGCTAGTTTTTTGGGGGTCTTTTGGAGGGTTTACGGCAATGGCGATCCGCACACCAGCGGCATCTCCGTCCCAGGCATGGGGTTCAGCATCTGGAGCGGCCCAGGTGCATGGTCTGGCCCAGGTGCTGGGGCAGGTTCTAGTCGAGCCTGGGGCAACTCTGGCGGCTGGGGCTGTGGTGCAGGCTGACCCCAACGCCACCGTGCGGCTGGGTGCTGCTAGCACTTTGCAGGAAGGCGCGACGGTTTACGGTCGTGCCCAGGGGCGAGTGCTGGGAGACGATCGCAATGCCTATGCCGTCTGGGTGGGCGATCGCACCACTCTGACCCACAAAGTACTGGTGCAAAGCCCGGTCTACATCGGGGCCGACTGCTTTATCGGTTTTCGCTCAACGTTATTTAACGCCCGACTCGGGGCTGGCTGCGTGGTCATGATGCACGCCCTGGTGCAGGATGTGGACGTGCCGCCGGGCAAGCTAGTGCCCTCTGGTTCTGTGATTACTCAGCAGCATCAGGCCGATGCGCTCTCCGACGTTGGCCCCGCCGACATTTCCCTAGTCAGAGAGCTGGCGGGCATGGCTTACCAGGGCTTTCCCCCTGGTGGTTCCAGCGGCGGGCACGGCGCGGCTAGCTTAGATTTCTCAGGCGCAACAGCTTCTTCAGGCGCAACAGCACAATCAAACGAACGCGATGGATTAGGCACTATGACTTCTCAACTGCTACCTCCCGACGTTGTCCAGCGGGCCCGCCAGTATTTGGCCCAGGGATTGACCATTGGCACCGAGCACGCCAACCCTCGCCGCTATCGCAGCGGGGTCTGGCAAACCTGTAGTCCTATTCAGTCTCACCGGGAGCCTGAGGTGCTGGCCGCATTAGAAGCCTGTCTGTCTGAGCACTCGGGCGAGTACGTGCGCATGTTTGGCATTGACCCCAAGGTCAAGCAGCGGGTGGCGCCGATTACGATTCAGCGGGCCGATGGCAAACCTGTCGAGGCCAGCAGCGGCTTTACGGTGTCTTCTCCCTCCTCTTCTAGTTTCTCTAGCAATGGTAATGGGGCCTATCGCCCAGCGGGCCCTGTCGCTGCTGGCCCCCTGTCGTCAGAGGTGGTGCAGCAGGTGCGTCAGTACCTCAGTCAGGGCTATCACATCGGCACCGAGCACGCCGATGCTCGTCGCTACAGCAGCAATGTCTGGCAGACCTGCTCCCCCATCAGTTCGTCCCGCGAGGGTGAGGTGTTTGGTGACCTAGAGCGCTGCCTGTCTGAGCACTCGGGCGAGTATGTCCGATTGTTTGGCATTGACCCTAAGGCCAAGCGCCGGGTTGCGCCCATTACCATTCAGCGCCCCGACGGCAGACCCACCGTAGCTAGCTCAGGGTCGGGGTATGCTCCTAGCGCCGCCTACTCTGCTGCCCCCAGTTCAGGCGGTGGGGCACCCCAGGCCGCCTCGAGCGATACGGTTCAGCAGGTGCGCCAGTGGCTCAGCCAGGGCTATCACATTGGGGCTGAGCATGCCGACTCTCGCCGCTACAGCAGCAATGTTTGGCAGACCTGCACCCCCATCACCGGCACCCGCGAGGGCGATGTGATCGCAGCGCTCAATACCTGCATTGCCGAGCACCCCAGCGAGTATGTGCGCATGTTTGGCATTGACCCCAAAGCTAAGCGGCGGATGGCGGCTGTCACCATTCAACGACCAGGATCTAAGGCCGCACCGGCAGCATCAGCGCCTGCTTACTCGGCACCGGCACCGGGCGATCATCGCCTCAGCGGCGGCGCTGCCCCCCGTCTGTCTCAAGACGTGGTGCAGCAGGTCAACCAACTGGTTAACCAGGGCTATCGACTCAGCCTTGAGCATGCCGATGTGCGTCGCTATCGCAGTGGTGCCTGGCAAAACGGTGGAGCCCTAGAAGGCAGCCGGGCCTCGGAGGTGTTAGCTGCCCTAGAGTCTCAGCTCCGAGGCCACTCTGGTAAGTATGTTCGCCTGATCGGCATCGACCCCAAGGCCAAGAAGCGAGTGCTGGAAGCCACGATTCAACGTCCCTAGGGTTGCGCTCTTGGGGTTAGCGTCCTACCCCGGTTAAGGTCGCCCAGACCGCAGGTCGAGATCGCCAGATTGGCCGCTGAGCCTAGGACTAAAAGTCCCAGGCTCCAAGCAGAAATCCTCTGAAGAGGAATGGCACTGACATAAGCTAAAATTAACCCTTGCAGATCGCCAGAAGCCTTGATCTGCTGTAGGGTGGGCACTGCCCACCAGCCTTAATTCAGTGACATTCCTCTGAAGAGGCTGGGGGGGCCGACTACCCCAGTCTGCTTTAGCAGACTTGAGTGAGGAGCCAGAGAGTTCACTCCCTGGTGGTCGTAGCCGAAGACAGGCAAATCATCACCGTTTTGGAGATTTTGCTGTATTGGACAGCCACCTTAACAGGGATAGGATAGCGTCCCCAAGATATTCCTGAGACATCCCCAGTCCATCTATCGGAAACCCTGAAGCAAAGATCGTTGATTGTGGCAGTATCCGCCCAGGCCAACAACTCGTCTACCAACGGCCATGTGCAGGGAAATGTGGATCTGGCCCCTGGGGTAGCCATTGCGCCTGGGGTGCTGCTGGGGGCGGCACCGGGCTGCCGACTGGTGATTTCGTCTGGGGTCTGTTTGGCAGCCGACGTCGTGGTGCAGGCCCGCCACGGAGACCTGGTGCTGGAGCCAGGGGTGAGTTTGGGCAGCGGCGTGCTGGTGGTGGGGCACGGGTCGATCGGGCAGCACACCTGCATTGGGGCTAACAGCACCGTCATTAACCCGGCCCTAGGGGCGTCTCAGGTGGTAGCGCCGGGTTCTTTACTGGGCGACCCGAGCCAGTCCCAGAAACAGGTTCAGAGCCAAGCATCAACTCCCCAGAGCGCACCGTCGAGCCAGACTAGCAGCTACGCCAACGGCTCATCTGCCCATGGTATGGGCCACAGCGCCCAGAATGGCAGCGCCCCAAACGGCTCCTCGGTATCTGGCCGCTTTGGTGAAAGCCCCAGTGGCAGCTCCAGTGGCAGCTCCAGTGGCAGCTCTGGTGGCAGCTCTGGGCAAGGCAAATCTGTGTACGGCAAAGCCCAGATAAATCGACTGCTGACCACTCTATTTCCCCAGCGACAGGCTCTCAATGGCGCTAGCCCAGAGGACAGGCCGTAGAATGGAGAGGCAGACACCACCGTGCAGAGGCACCCTATGCAACCCGACGGCCAACTAGCCTCGCCCCTTGAGCTTAAGCCCGGTGCTCCCAAGCGGCTGAACCTGGCTACGCCAGCGCCGGGGCCAACGCCGGGGCCAACGGAGGCCCAGCGGCGCGACAAATATCGCGGCGCGGCCCTGGGCCTGGTGTCGACGGAAAGCTTTCCAGCGGTGGTGGGCACGGCCGATGCGATGCTCAAAGCCGCCGATGTGCTGCTGGTGGGCTACGAAAAAACCGGCGGCGGCCACTGCACTGCGATCGTGCGGGGCGGCATCGCCGATGTGCGCATGGCCGTAGAGGCCGGGGTCGCCACCGCCCAGGAGTTTGGCCAGTTTGTTTCTTCAACCCTAATACCTCGCCCGCTGCCCAACCTGGAGGCGGTGCTGCCCATCTGCGCCCGCTGGGACGAGCTGCGTCGCGAAGGCGGCGGCAAGCTGGGCAGTCAGGCCATTGGCCTGCTAGAGACCCGAGGCTTTCCGGCGATGGTGGGAGCTGCCGACGCGATGACCAAATCGGCCGATGTGCAGCTGATGTCCCACGAGGCGATTGGTGAGGGGCTGTGCACGATTTTGATTCGGGGGTCGCTGCCCAATGTAGCGATCGCGATCGAGGCCGGTATGCACGAGGCCGAGCGTATCGGCGAACTCCACGCCGTCATGGTTATTCCCCGGCCGCTAGATGACCTGGTTGACTCACTGCCGGTGATGGAAATGGAGCAAGAGCAGCTCCAACCCCTGCGGATGCCCCTCAACCTGGAAGTTAAGCAAGAAGCAGCCCAAGCTGAGCCGGTGCTGGTTGAAGCGGCGGCAGAAACAGCCGAACCGATCGGCCTAGAGCTGACGGTAGAAGAACGTGAGCTGGCTGACGAAGAGCTTTAGTTGGACACCGACCAACACCCCCCTGTAGCTCTATAGAGATCATCTAAAAGGCCGAGGGCCTGGGCCGCGTCAGCGATTTCGTGGGTAATGGGCTGCCCTCGAATGGCGAGGGCGCTGCCCCGATTGGTAATCACATCCCGCTCAAGGGTGCGGCCAGCCACAAAGTTTTTCTGCTCGGCTGGGTCGGTAATGGCGAGGGTCGGTGAGACGATGGCAGGTCGGCCTAGGCCGTGCCGGGGCTTTTTGGAGGCCTCAGCGATATCCTGATCGGGTTCGTTGGTAAAGCGCCCTAGGTGTTGTAAACGCTCGGTGGTGACCGGAGTGGCGTTTGGGGCGGCGTTTGGGGCGGCGTTTGGGGC
>QBMN01000087.1:8005-19010 GCA_003241845.1 Shackletoniella antarctica
GTCTGGGGCAGCGTCTGTGGGTGAGGCGCTGGCGGCGTGGCCCGGTGCGTGGAGTGGCTTACCGATCGCCTGGGTGACCGGGTAAATTTTATTGCCGATGCTCTGTATAGTGTTTTGTACAGCAGCGTTGACCCCGCCGCCCTGTCCTTTCATGAGCTGGGCGGTCTCGGTGGGCACAAAGGCCACGTCGCGGCCGATCTTGAGGGTTTGCAGGGCGGGCACCAGAGAATGCCCTGAGTAGGCGTCGGCAAATACCCCCCCAGATACCTCGTAGCCCTCGACTTGGCCACTGGTTTCACTGAAGTAGAGGTCAACAATGACACCCAGATCTCGACCATCTATGGTGAGCATGCGGGTGCCCTTGAGCATGGTGCGGTGGTCGAGAATATGGCTGACGGAGGGCGGTTGGCTGGCTTGGGCGATCGCCCCCCGAGAGCTAGTGATCACCGCATCGATGCCGATCGCCTGCACGTCGCTAAACAGCAGCACCTGGGCGGGCCTAAACCAGCCTGCCTCGCGCAGTAAGAAACCCAGCAGTTGATGACTATCGTGGTCAAAGATCAGATCGTTTACCTCGGCAAACTTTTTGCCATCGTCGTAGGCAATAACAGACTTGCCGATTACATCTCTGCCCTTAAACATGGCCTAAAAGTTCCTTTTATTGGTGGGGTAACTGAGGGAGAAAACAGACAAGGAGTGCGGATTTTAATGACAATGACGATAGGGGCAAGACTGCTTGCCTAGTGATCGCGCGCTTCCAAACCCAAGGATGACGTTGATCACGCCGAGGTATTCGAGGGAGCCTGCTGCTGCGATCGCAGCCACCAAAATCAGGGCAGCATACCAGCTATTGTTTGATAGATCATGGCGCGGCGGTGGTTGAGCTGCGGTCTAGGACAGCGTTTGAATCGGTTGATGTGTATAAGAAGGCAGCAATTTCTCTATAAATTGCCCTGCCACTCTCGCTCCTCTAGTTCTTTTTGGGGCAGCAGCAGCGTATCTTCAATATCTTTGCGAATGGTGGCCGTCACTTCACAGTTGCTGTTCAAACAATCCACCAGCAGCTGATTGGCATCGTAGTAGTGCTTGAGCACCTGCTCTTGCTCGGGGCTAAACTGCCAGAGATGGTGAATATTGCGGTATTGAACGATCGAACGTTTGAGCTGATCGACCCAGGCGGGGTAGTTGTCTCGCCACCAGGTTTGGAGACGCTCCTGATTTTGATGAGCATTGGGCAGCTGGTCTTTAATTTTCTGCAGCGACTGATAAAACCCGGCGTCGACCACCATGACCAAAATATTGCTGAGCGCCTCGCTACAGGCGTGGACGTAGGCAAAATCTTGGCTGTGGTCAATGGCAAACTCTACCAGCAGATTCTCTAGGGCAGCATCTAAAAAGACGCCCTGATCGAGGCTGCTGGCCAGGGCAAACTGGTCGGCGGCGTGGGGGCTTTGGGCCAGGGCCAGGTAAAAGGCGCGGGTGGTAGCCAGCTTAGGTTTGGTGGGAACAGTCTGGGATTTTTCGCTGGCCCATCTCAAAAAGTCTTGCAGGTGGGGGTCTTGGGCGACTAGCGCGTCGATTTCTTGCTTCATTAGCTGCACGAGAGAATCGGCGCTGCGCAGCATGGCCGCGGTGAGCAAAAACACCTCGTGCCAGTGGGGGTCGGTGATGTGGCCCACCAGCCCGCCCAGGGCCTGCTCTAGGGCGCTGAGGTTGTGGGTAGCAACGATTTTTCGCGCCGTTAGATATTCTTGAAACGCCAGATAAGAGAATGAAAAAATGCCCCGCGCCCGCTCGATCAGCAGCCCGTGCTGGGCCTCGATCGCCTTGAGCATGGCCTCGCTTTCGAGCTGAAGTTCTTCGGGCTCTTGGGTAGCACCGGGTAAATTTTGCAGGTAGTCTTCGATGTACCGCTCGATGGTGCGCTGCTCAAAAAAGTATTGACCATGCTCAAAGGTGACGGCGGCCAGCTGGCTCAGCAGCTTCATTTTTTGGGGCAGCAAAAACCCGCGATAGGCCTCGTCGCGCTCGACGCCTCTGGTTTCATCCCACTTGCCCAGCAGCAGGTCGAGGCCCTGCTTATAAAACGCCGTGCGCTTGCTGGGAAACTGCCCTTCGCCCTGAAACATCCAGCAGGCTAGGTGTAAAAACAGCGGTGTGACCACCAGCTGGCGAAACTCCCAGTTTTCGGGCAGGTCAAGCTTTTGCACAAACTCAGCCGCCTGGGCCTGGCCTAGGGGCGTCGCGGTTTTGCCCAGGGCCACAAACCACTTTTGGGCAAAGGTGGCAATTTGGGCCTGGGTAAAGGGGGCAATTTCGACATCGGTAAAGCCGCGCAGGGCTAGATTTTGGGCGGCGGTGCGGCAAGACACCACAAAGCGATTGCGGTGATATTTGTCTGAGAAAGTGCGAATTTCTCGAATGACGGTGGTGATATCTGGGTTGAGCACCTCATCCATGCCATCCATCAGCACCAGCATGCGCCCCTCGATGAGTAGAGTTTCGACCTGGGCGGGGTCGGTGATGCCAGAGGTCAACAAGGCCTGGTGAATAAAGTGGAACAGGCTAAAGTCGCCCTGGCGTTTGGCCGCTTCGGCAAACTCCCGCAGGGCGATAAAAATAGGCACCTGCTCCGGGGCAAACTCGCCCTGGTTACACTGCACGGCCAGGTGCTGGAGAAAGGTGGTTTTGCCCACTCCGGGCCTGCCCAGCACCCGCAGTTTGCCGTGGGCTTTAACGGCCTCTAGACCGAGTATTTGCGGTTGATCGACGGCTCCTAGGCCCACCCGGTCAAACTCGGTGGGGCTGAGGCGGTTTAGCTCGGTGATTTCTAGCCACTGCTGGTTGGCGATGGCCTCTAAAATATTGACATCTACATAGATGTCGTCGAGGTTGACCGGGTGGTTGATGTCGAGCAGCTGCAAAATGCCGCACTGGTGCTGAATGGTGTCTTGGTGCTGCGATCGCACCTCTGCCACCAGCTGATCTACCGTCAGCGGGCGCGGCTCCAGCACCTCCCCCGGTTCTAGAAACTCAGCGGGCGGGTGATCGGTGGTCTCTCGCCAATCTAGGTCTAGAACCTGGCAAATTTCCATAAAAGTCTGCCGATCAACCGGCTGCCCGGTAAAAAAGCGCCAGATCGGCTGACGGGTCTTGAGGTTGACCTCCCCCGCCAGGTTTTCTTGGGTCCAGCCCTTGAGAGAAAATGCGCGCTTAGCCCGCTGAATACCAGCGGGGGAGGCCTCGAATGATCGCTTGGCCATAGATTAAGAAACTCATCTTAAACGTGAATGTAAACCGAGATTAAAAAGCAGTCTTCTTATATGGGGTTTATGCTGGCGCTTCTTTCCTTGGCGTCAAAGTGCTGGATATTACACTGGCGCATCACACTGCCGCATCACACTGGCGCATCACGCCTCAATCACCACCCGCAGGTTGCCGCGCTTTTTCACCACCCGGCAGGCGGTGGCTTTATGGGATCGCTCAAACTCTAGATCGAGCAGGGTTTGGCCCACCTTGAAATTTTTAATTGACATATAGCTGATCGAGTCGGGCAGGGTGGGCTGCACAATCCGCAGGCAGTTGTTGGCCACGTCGGGCACCAGGTTGACCATAATTTGCAGCAGCTGAAACACCGTACCCGTGGCCCAGGCCTGGGGCGAACAGGCCACCGGGTAGCGCACGGGCCGGTTGGTGGGGGTGCGCTCAAACCCGCAAAATAGCTCCGGTGGGCATTGGTAGGGTTGCAGGCTGGTCATGGCAAAAATGCCCTGGGCAATTTCGAGCGCCTGATCGATATAGCCCAGCGACCTGAGCCCGGCGGCAATCATGCCGTTGTCGTGGGGCCAGACTGAGCCAACGTGGTAGCCCATGGGGTTGTAGGCGGGCGAGCTGCTGCTCAGGGTGCGAATGCCCCAGCCGCTAAACATGTCTGGGGCCTGCAAGCGCTCGGCCACGCTGCGGGCCTTCTCCGGCGAGAGAATGCCCAACCCCAGGCAGTGGCCTGGGTTTGAGGTAATGCTATCCACTGGGTTGCCCTGGCCGTCGAGGGCGAGGGCAATATAGCCATTTTGGGGCAGCCAGAAGTCTTTTTCAAAGCGCACTTTGAGGGCCTGGGCCTCGGCCCGCCAGCGATCGCCCAGGTCGGGCCGCTCCATCAGCTGCGCCAGGGGGGCCAGCCGCATTTTGGCAGCGTAGACGTAGCCCTGCACCTCCGAAAGGGCGATCGCCCCGGTCGCCAACTTCCCCGCCCCATCGACCATGCAGTCGCCCGAGTCTTTCCAGCCCTGGTTGCCCAGGCCCCCCGGCGACTTGCACAGGTAGGTGACGTAGCCGGTTTTCTCCAGGCTGCGATCAATCCAGTCCATGGCGGCCAGGGCGTGGGGCCAGAGGTCTTCGAGCAGGGTGCGATCGCCCTTCCAGGCGTAGTAGTCGGCGTAGAGCATCAGCCACAGGGGGGTGGCATCGACGGTGCCGTAGTAGGGGGTGTGGGGCACCTCGCCACTGCGCGACATCTCCCCAAACCGCAGCTCGTGGAGAATTTTGCCCGGTTCTTCTTCGCGCCAGTCATCGTCCTTTTGCCCCTGGTACTCGGCCAGCACCACCAGAGTTTGCCGCGCCAGAGCGGGGTTAAACATCAGCGTCTGCATCGCCGCAATCAGCGAGTCGCGGCCAAACAGCGTGGCAAACCAGGGAATGCCCGCCGAGAGCACCTTGCCCTCGCCAAAGGTCTGCCCCAGCAGGTAGGTATCCTGCTCGGCCCGCTCAATGATCTGGTTGAGCGCCCGGTTGTCGGTGCGAATGGCCGTCACCCCCTCCCGCCACTGCCGCTCTTCCATGGTTTCGGCCGCCAGCGCCTGGCTCAGGGTGGCGGGTAGCCCCACCGTCGAAGCCGGGTGGCTGTCTAAAAAGGGCTGGAGCCGATAGCCCAACACCTCGGTAGCCTGGGGCTGGAGGGCCACCCGCCAGATCGCCGTATAGCCTTTCAACCGGTCGGGAGGCCGCTGGTAAAACCGAATTCTCGCCTCCATCAGCAGCTGGTCTACCCCCTGGTAGGCGAGGGTGAGTTCGGCCTCTGCGCCTGTCATCATGCCGTCATTAAAGACAGGAAAAACAGGGATTGGCTCAGCAGTCGTCTCATCCGTGAGGCGAATCGAGCGCAGCAGCGTGCCAGCATGCCGCCGCACCCGCCCGCGAATTTCAAACAGATCGGCGAAGTCAGCGTCAAAGCTCAGGCTGAGCTCAAACTCCACCGGCTCGGTGCTGTAGTTGGTCAGGGCCAGCTCCTCAAACAGCCCCCCTTGCAGCACCAGATCGCGCTGAATGCCAATGGTTTCGGCCCGAATTTCGCCCCGGCCATGCTCCCCCGCAATGTAGGGGTTGCCGCACAGGGCCGACAGAGCAAACCCCCGCTGGGAGGTGCTGCTGAGCAAAATCGGGGTCAGCCCCTCAAATTGCAGCTCTAGGCGACTGAGAAACCGAGTATCTCGGCAAAACAAACCCAGGCTAAAGAGCGCCTGATCATCGCCGCAGGCGATGTTGCCCAGGGTATCGGTAATTAAAAATAAGTCGTTGTCTTTGATGGTCAGGGTCGGCTGCTGCCGCCGGGTGGTGGTGCAGGGCCACTCAGGAATTGGCACCTGCTGGGCCGGGGCAAAGGTGCGACCATCCACCTCGACAATATTGAGGGACGATGCCGCTGAGTCAAACCCCAGCGCGCCCAAATTAGTAGACTCGGTCATGGTCAGTTCCTTGGAATGTTGTCCATTGCGCTTAGCTTAGACCTCACCAGTCCGGCAATAGATTGACCAGGCTGAACGCCAGTGTCTTCTCACCCAAGCCTGCTGGAGCGTCGGCCCCTCTAAATAACCTCTACACCTCCACCCCCACCGGCCCCGATCGCTCGGCTCGCTCCGATCGCACATCCAGGGTGCGGGCTGCGCTGGTGGGTTGACTGTGAGCGCCCATCACCCCCCGATATACCGCCTCATAGCCATCTACCATGCGCCCCACGCCAAAGTTGAGCGCCACATGGTCGCGGCAGGCCTGGCGGCTCAGGCTATGGACCTTGGCCACCGCCGCCACGCAGTCATCAACGCTAGAGCACAAAAATCCGGTCTCGCCATCCGCTACGATCTCCGGGGCCGACCCCAGGGCCATGGCAATCACCGGGGTGCCGCTGGCCATTGACTCAGTCATTACCAGGCCAAAGGGTTCGGGCCAGGTAATGGGGAACAGCGTCGCCGTGGCGTAGCCCATCAGAGCTTTTTTCAGGGGCGGGGTGACCTCCCCCAAAAACGTAATCTGCTCGCCATCAATGTAGGGAGCCACCTCGCGGTCAAAGAAATCGCGGTTTTCAAAATCGACCTTGCCGGCCATTTTGAGCCGCCAGCCGCTGCGCTTGGCAATCTCGATCGCCAGGTGGGGGCCTTTTTCCACCGACATGCGGCCCAAAAAGGCTAGGTAGGGAGGCTCTTGGGGCTGGGGATAAAAATCAAACTGGTCGATGGCGATCGCGTTGTAGACCGTGGCCACATAGTTTAGCCCCAGCTCGTGCCGCTGCTGAGACTTCGACACGCTGACCAAATTTTGTTGTCGATACCGGCTAAAGGTTTTTTCAGACGCAGCGCTAAACGGCCCGTGCAGCGTGTGCACTACCGGCGTACGGCTCAGGTGGGTGTGGGATAGCGCCGCAGAGTCCATATGGGAGTGAATGATGTCAAAGTCTTTGGCACCGCTAAAGACCTTGTCTAGCTGGCGCTGCTCGTACCCGGCATAGGCGGGCGGCAAGACCCCGAGGGAGCGGAGGGCGCGATCGCACCCCGGCTCTAGCAAGGCCAGCGTGTGCGAATCTCCCGACGCAAACAGCGTTACCTGATGGCCTCGGCGCACTAGCTCTTCAGTGAGTAGGCTCACCACTATCTCGGTACCGCCGTAGGCCAGTGGCGGCACTTGCTCCCACAGGGGTGTAACCTGGGCAACTCTCATATCAGCCTCTCAATAATGTGAAGCCAGACGGTTTAGCGCAAGGCCGATAAATCTTGGCCCACGAAAATAACGAAAATAATACAGTCCTAAAATCAGTTCGACCTACAGGGGCCGTTCACCCTACAGAATTATCTTTTTGAAGCGGTATTACTGGATTCTGACTGGGCATCAGATCTTGATTAATCTGAACTCAGCGACCTAAGATCATGCTCTAGAAGTTATGCTCTGCGCTGCAATTCCTCGACAGCCACGCATTTGCCTAAATTTTCCCATGCAAAATTAATCCCCGCATCTACCTAAAGAAGTCTTCTTAGTTGAGACATTTCTCTAGAACGGTTTAGGGATGCTTAATGCCCAATAAATGTGATTGCGCTTACATAAACTATTGTGAATATTGGCGTTAATCATCGTTTCGGCCACTCAGACTAAGCTTGCTTAGTCTGAGTGGCCGTAGCCCTTGTGGAACAAGGTTTTGGAGTTTAGTAGTTCAGGTGAACTATGCATGGGTGGTCGTAGGTGGCCGAAACGATGACAGAGGCCTGAATATTTAATCAAAAAATCCAAATCCCAAGGCGGAATTCTGCCCGAGAAAAACTACAGAATTTCAGCTGGGTTTGGTACAGCTCTTTTTATCTCTAGAATTCTCTATTTCTAGTCTTTCTTGCTTCTAGGAGAAGGACTAGAAATGCCGAGGTGATTTTTGGAAGGCTTCTACCTCAGAGAGGGAAGTTTGGGGATGAGATAAAACGACCGCTTTTAACCTCAATGGAGGTGAGTTACCTAGAGTGGCCATTGTCCCTGATGACGCTTAACCCTCGTCAGTTTCGGCGATCGCAGGCTGAATGCTGCGCCCCTGCCACAGCCGATAGCCGCCATAGCCAACCGTCGCCAGCACTACCCAGTAGGGGCCAAAGGCCAGCAGCCATAGAGCCAATTTCAACCCGCCAACGGTGAACGCTTTTACCGATTGGGCAGCAGCTTCCCAGGTATTGCCCAGGGTTTCGCCCACAGGCCGCAGGGGGGGCACCTGGGTTACAGGGCTTTGCAGGGTTAGGCTAATTTGAGCATAGGCCACCTGACGCCTGAGGTTTTGCTGCTGAGCCGCCAGCTGCTCAATGGTTTCGCGCACTGTGCTGAGTTCCCGCGCCACCTCCAGCACGTGGGAGATCTCGCCCGATCGCTCCATAATTTTCAGCAGGGCGGTTTCAGACTGACGCAGGTTTTTGAGCCGAGCGTCGAGGTCAACCAGCTGGCTAGACACATCCTCAGCGGTGAGCGACTGCTGCTGCACCGTCCCCAAAGGCCGTAGCGCCTTGAGCACGCTATCTAGCTCCGCCTGGGGCACCCGCAGGGTCAAAGCAACCTGCTGGGCTGCCCCCTCAGGAGAACGGTAATCTTGCAGACTGAGCACATCGCCCTGGGCCTGCTGGGTAATGGTTTGCACCTGGTCTACCGCCCGATCAATATCGGTCAGCAGCAGCACCAGGCTGGCCTGCTTGACCAGCTGAGGGTTGGGCTGGCCAATGTCGGCGGTGGGCGGTGCAGTGATGCCGCCGCCTCGGGCCAAATCTGAAGCGGCGGCATCGGGAGCGATCGCCTGGTTTTCTGCGTTGGGTGCAGCATCGCCCATGCTCCCATCGCCCATGCTCCCATCGCCCATGCTCCCATCGCCCATAGTCGAGTCTGCACTGGTGGTCATGGCCTCTTGCTTGAGCGCAATCTCGGGGATCTCGGCACAGCCAGTCACTAGGGCCGCCCCTAGGGCCATGGCCAAAAGCTGAGTGCGACGGGAGCTAAGTCGGAAGATTGCAGAACGGGTCATGGGGTGGCCTAGCCAAATTCGGATGGCTTTACTATGGCCCGGTCAAAAGAGGCTGAGCAGAACGTTACCAATAATGAAACCGGGTCGGGCCCCGCCTGCCCGGTAAACAGCAGAGCTTTGGTGCTTTGTCGGCCTAAAATGTGAACAGTAGTGCTGGCTATGCCGACGGCGGTGCTGCGCTCAGCGAGGGTGAATGTAGCCCAGTAGCACCAGGCAAAATTTTAGGATATTAAGGACAGGAGCGATCGCCCCCCGTGCCAGACCCCATCACCGTCACCATTAAGCTGTTTGCCATTTACCAAGAAGCCTATGGCCTGCCCGAGGTGCAGTGGCAGTTTCCTGCGGGGGCGACGGTGGGCGCGGTGCGCGATCGCGCCCTGAGCGACCACCCCCAGCTCGAACCATGGCGCGATCGCACCCGTCTAGGCCTCAACCTTCAGTTTGTTGTCGAAGAGACCCCGCTCCACGACGGCGACGAGGTGGTGCTGATTCCCCCGGTGAGCGGCGGCTAGACATAGTACAAACTACCTAGAGTAAAACCCCTATCCTGCCAAGGAAACTTTAAAAAACGTTAGATTAGCTGCACCCCAAAAGACACAGGCGATCCCCAATTCCTCGGGTTTAGAATAGCTGCAAAAATCCTAAAAAGGTTTCTTATCCTCCGGACATTTCCAGGCCCATAGCGTAAGGTGACTTGTATTGCCCCCACATCTAGCGTTTGTGTTGGAGCGCCCGCTATGGACTGGTTTCCTCGCCGCCATGCCGTTGTCTTAGCCCGCAGCAGCCCAGGCCGACTCGCCTACCTCGAAAAAACCGGGATTGTTGTGCCCCATCGAGTCGGGCAACCGCCCCGCCTAGA
This sequence comes from Shackletoniella antarctica, assembly GCA_003241845.1. Lineage (GTDB taxonomy): Bacteria > Cyanobacteriota > Cyanobacteriia > Phormidesmidales > Phormidesmidaceae > Nodosilinea > Nodosilinea antarctica. Next base: position 17,674 of record QBMN01000087.1, read on the forward strand.
CGTCCTCTACTCCTGGGATCAAATTCTCGAAATTCGCGCCATTAGTCGGCTGCGCCAGCACCTATCGTTTCAGACCATGCGCAAAATTTTACAGTATTTCGACGACCATGACGGGGGCTGCACCCTGCGCGATAAACACCTCATCATCAACCTACACGGGGTCAGCTGGGTGCGCTCCGGGGTGGCCGCCCCGCAAATTATTCACCTGGTCAGCCACGGGGGCAGCAGCCCCATGGGGCTGCTGCCCCCGCTCGATGCCTTAGACATAGAATCTGCCAGCGCGGTGGCTAGGCCCCAGGCACCCAAGGTGGTAGATATTGAACAGTTCAGGCAAAAGGTGCGGCCCCGGTAAGTAGGTCTCCAGAAAAAATACCCCCAGGTAGGGGCGCAGAGCCTGCGTCCTTATAAGGCAGCAAAAACCTTGGGTATTTTCGTTGCCAGGCTTGTCCTTAGGTGAATGGCACTGACATAAGCTAAAATTAACCCTCGCAGATCGCCAGAAGCCTTGATCTGCCGTAGGGTGGGCACTGCCCACCAGCCTTAATTCAGTGCCATTCGTCCTTAGGTGAGCAAAGGTTTAATTGGGCACAATTCATGCAGCCATCCCGCAGCTCCAGAGGTAAACCAGTGGAAAAACCCAAACCTTCCCGAGGCCCAAGCTCTAAGACCTATCGATGGGTGACGGCCATGGTGGGCCTGCTGTTTGCGGGTATTGCCGTCGTCATAATTTATACCGCCGACAGCAGTAATCGGGTGGGTGCCTACGGCGCGGCCTTGGCGATTGGCGGGCTGGGTCTAGATGCCATGATCAGTGCGGCGCGCGATCGCACCTCCCTCCTGTCGCGCATTGGGCCACTGCCCTAAAACAATTCTGGTTACACCCAATCCAAATCACACAACCCCGATTCCCCAAAAGCCAAACCGTAGGGGCGCACTGCATGCGCCCTGCCGGCCCAGAGATAGCTAAAGCATATCGCCCTGAAAAAGCCCCTGGATAGAACCATCCAGGGGCCTTTGATCAGCCCAACAGCTCGCCAGTTTCTTGCAGCACGTGCAAGCGGTGGTAAATACCGCCGTGGGCCAGCAGCTGCTCGTGGTTGCCCACCTCGGCAATGCGGCCCTCGTCTAGCACCACAATCTGGTCGGCATCTCGCACGGTGCTGAGCCGGTGAGCAATGATCAGCGTCGTACGAGTTCCTAAGATCGAGCCCATCGCCAGCTGAATCGAGCGCTCCGACTCGTAGTCGAGGCTAGAGGTAGCCTCGTCAAACACCAGCACGTCAGGGTTCACCAGCAGGGCGCGGGCAATGCCCAGGCGCTGCCGCTGCCCCCCCGAG
>QBMN01000088.1 GCA_003241845.1 Shackletoniella antarctica
GACCTATGTGTCTGCCCATGGGTTCATGCTGGGGAAAAATCGGCAGCAGCATGGGTTAGTTCCGCCAGGGCACCATCCAACGGTTATCCGCTGGGCGGAGGATTCATTTATTAAGTATTCTAAAGAGCAATCTATCCCCGTGCAGGAGAAACCACCGATGGCGATTAAAGTAGGCGATGCCGCCCCAGATTTTACGCTGCCCAACCAGGCGGGCAAGTCGGTGAGCCTGAGCAGCTTTCGGAGCCAGAAGGCCGTGGTGCTGTACTTCTACCCCAAGGATGACACCCCTGGCTGCACGGTGGAGTCGTGCTCTTTTCGCGATCGCTACGAAGACTTTTTGGCGGCGGGGGCTGAGGTGATCGGCATTAGCAGCGACTCGCCCGACTCGCACCGGGCCTTTGCCAGTAAGCACAATCTGCCCTTTACCCTGGTCAGCGATATGGGGTCGGCGGTGCGCAAAGCCTACGGCGTGCCGGCTACCCTGGGGCTGCTGCCGGGCCGCGTCACCTACGTGATCGACAAAGCGGGCACCGTGCGTCATGTGTTTAACTCTCAGTTCAACCCCCAGGGCCATGTGACCGAGGCCCTGGGCATGCTCAAAGATCTACAAGCCGCCTGATTGATCCTGATTGATATAGAAGAAATATAGACACCGTCTGACACAGATATGGAAATCAAGCCCGAACACTATGAGTTGACGATCGCCCTGTCGGCCCTAGAGGGGGCACTGGGGGGGCTGTGGTACCCCAGCGAATCTGACGCGCTGGTATCGCTGGTGATCTACGCCGACCCCCTGCCCAACACCGAGGCCCTGGCCCAAAAGCTGGGCGCAGGCGATGACAGTCTGCAAATTCAGCCCGCCGAAGACTTTTTTCGGCCTGTGCTCAACAACCCCTACTGGGCCAGCGAACAGGGGGGGCACCTAGCCCAAAAATATGCCAATTTGCGCGACGTGCTTGAAACCCACCTCGAAGACCTCCACAGCATTCGGGTGGGTAGGGTGAATGTGACCCTGTATCTGCTGGGGCGGCATTCTAGCGGCTGCTATTTGGGGGTTTGTACCCATGTGGTGGAGACGTGATGAAGTGGGTGGATGGGTGGGTGAGTAGATTGCCCAAGGCCAAAATCTAGAATCCAAAATCTAGAACGGCCCGCCATAGCCACTCTGCCCAGATGACGGTAGCCTATCGGTAGCAACCAAGGCACAAAACCCCATGGCTTTTCAAACCCCGGACTGGGTGAAGCACGCGGTCTTCTACCAGATCTTTCCCGACCGGTTTGCCCGTACCCATCGGCACCTAGATAACCCAGCAATGGCCGTGACGCTAGAACCCTGGGAGACGCCGCCAACTCCCTTTGGCTACAAGGGCGGTGACTTGTGGGGGATAGCTGAAAAGCTTGACTACTTAGTCGATTTGGGCGTTACGGCAATTTACATGACGCCGATTTTTCAGGCCGCCTGCAACCATCGCTATCACACCCACGACTACTACCAGGTCGATCCGCTGTTGGGGGGAAATGAAGCCTTTTCTGCCCTGCTGGAGGCGGCCCACGCCAAGGACATCAAGGTGGTGTTAGATGGGGTCTTTAACCACTGCGGCCGGGGCTTTTTCTTCTTTAACGACATCCTCGAAAACGGCCCCAGCTCTCCCTGGCTAGAGTGGTTTGAGGTGGAGGGGTGGCCGCTGTCGGCCTACGACGGGTCGCGGCCGGCCAACTACCGCAGCTGGGTTGACAACCGCGCTCTACCGGCCTTTAAGCACGACCACCCGGCGGTGCGCGAGTACCTGATGCGGGTAGGTGAGTACTGGGTGCGCCAGGGCATCGATGGCTGGCGGCTCGATGTGCCCTACGAGGTCAAGACCGAGGGCTTTTGGCAGGAGTTTCGCGATCGCATCAAAGCCATCAACCCCGAGGCCTACATCGTCGGCGAAGTGTGGACCGACGCGACCCAGTGGCTCGACGGCACCCAGTTTGACGGGGTGATGAACTACCTGTTTGCCGCCCCCACCATTGCCTTTGCGGGGGGCGATCGCGTCCGGATGGATCAAGTCGAAATTCCGCCCTACTACCCCTATCCGGCCCTAGATGCAGCGGGCTATGCCGACAAAATTGAGCACCTGATCCAGCTCTACCCCTGGGAAATTGCGCTCACCCAGCTCAATCTGCTCTCTAGCCACGACGTGGCCCGCCTCTACTCGGTCGTGGGTGAAGACCAGGCCAGCGTGGTGCTAGCCACCCTGCTGCTGTTTACCTTTCCTGGAGCACCCAGCATCTACTACGGCGACGAGGTGGGTCTGCCGGGCGAGCTAGACCCCGACTGTCGCCGCACCTTCCCGCCCGAGTCAGAGTGGCACCAAGATTTGCTCAAAATTCACCGCGATCTCATTGCCCTGCGTCACCGCTACCCGGCCCTGCGCACCGGCACCTACGAGGTGCTGCACGCCGAGGGCGATGTCTATATATTCAGGCGACTCCTCGGGCAGGCTCAGGTGGTAGTGGCCCTCAACGTCGGGGTTGAACCCGTTGCCCTGGGGGCCTTGGCTCTAGGGCAACAGGTGGTGGCTGCGGAGGCCCCTCTTAGTTCGGTATTTACCTACCGGGGGGCCACCTGGGATGGCGAGAAACTACATTTGCCCAGTCGGGCTGCGATCGCGCTGACGATATAAACCCGTCTTTAAGTCGAGTCTGCCTGAAAAAACTAGCTCGGCACAAACTATCTCAGCATGCACTGGCCTGGTTTGATGACGGCGCTGGGGTGATAGTCGATGTGTCTATTGTTACCGTTGATAACGAGGCTGAAATCCCTCATCCAATCTTCCCCTTGCTTCTCAGTTGCTTGTGCTAGATTGGGCGTAATTTGCTGCTAGAACCAATATCACATGACACTTGCAAAGCGCGGACTGATTCTCGGTGCAACCGCCCTGGCCGTGGCTGCGGTTACCGTAACCGGCGCCGGGATTCACCTGTCCCAGAGCAAAGCCTTTTTTCAAGAGAGCCCGAAAGAGCTCATTGATCAGGTCTGGCAGCTCATTAACCGAAACTTTGTTGACGGCACCTTTAACCAGACCGATTGGGAAGCGGTGCGTACCGAATACCTAGGTCGCGACTACAGCAATCAGGAAGAAGCCTACGGGGCCGTGCGCGAAATGCTGGAGACCCTGGAGGATCCCTACACCCGCTTCATGGATCCTGAAGAGTTTCGCAGCATGCAAATTGACACCTCCGGTGAGCTAACCGGGGTGGGCATTCAAATTTCCCAAGATGAAGAAACCAAAGAAATCTTGGTGGTGGCCCCGATCGAAGATACCCCCGCCTTTGACGCTGGCATTCGCCCCCAGGATGTGATCTTAGCCATCGATGGCGAATCGACCGCCGAGATGGATTTAAACGATGCGGTGAGCAAAATTCGCGGCGTTGAGGGGTCTGAAGTGACCCTCACCCTGCGTCGGGGTGAGCAGGAGCTAGATGTGCCCCTGGTGCGAGCCCGCATTGAAATTCACCCGGTGCGCTACAACGTTCAGGCGGGGCCTGAAGGGCAGGTCGGCTACATTCGCCTCAACCAATTCAGCGCCAACGCCGCCGAAGAAATGGGCGAAGCCATTGAAGACCTAGAGGCTCAGGGAGTAACCGGCTACATTCTCGACCTGCGCTCTAACCCCGGCGGGCTGCTATATTCCAGCATTGACATTGCCCGCATGTGGCTCGACAGCGGCGTGATTGTGTCGACAGTCAATCGCCAGGGGGTGGTTGACGAAGAGGCGGCCAACAGCCGCGCCCTCACCGACAAGCCCCTGGTGGTGCTGGTCGATGGCGGGTCAGCCAGCGCCAGCGAAATTTTGTCGGGAGCACTGAAGGACAACGAACGGGCGGTGCTGGTGGGGACGCGCACCTTCGGTAAGGGGCTGGTGCAGTCGGTGCGCAGCCTGGGCGATGGCTCTGGAGTGGCAATTACCGTGGCTAAGTATCTGACCCCAAACGGCACCGATATCAATAAAACCGGCATTGATCCCGATGTTCCGGTGGAGTTGACCGACGAGCAGCGCGAGGAGCTATCTACCCAGCGCGATGTCATTGGCACCGAGGCCGATCCTCAGTTTGCCGAAGCTCTGCGGGTGCTAAATGGAGAGATTCAGGAGGCGCGGGGCGGCAACAGTGTGACCTCAGCCCCGAGTAACTAGCTCGGCTTGCCCGGTAACGGGCTTTTGCCTAAGGTAGAAACTCTTGGAGGCTTGGGCTACGGCTCGAGCCTCTGCTGTTTACGGCTGTTTACGGCGGCGCGCTGGCAGCGGATTGCCGCCCAGTACCAGCAGAGCCATCGCCACCATGCCCGCCGCTGCGCAAAAGGCCAGCAGCACCCCAAAGGGAATCTCTATGGATTGCAGGGTGAGCAGTCGAAAAGAGACTGGGGTGGCGTTTTGTACGGCGACCACGGCGATCGCAATCACCCAAACGGCGGGCACCAGTGCCAGAACGAGTCTAATCATGGGTCAAGCGCCAAGATGGATAGGGGCGGCAGGGGTTGCCAAGAGACAATTCCTTTAGGTAGTATAGTCAACTGGGCTATACGAGAAAAATCATGGCAAAACGGGTACAGATAGTTCTTACGGAAGATATTCGCAAGCTGGGCTACAACGGCGACCTGGTAGAGGTGGCCCCCGGCTATGCACGTAATTATCTTATCCCCAACGGGAAGGCGGTGCGCACCACCCCCGGCGTGCTGAAGCAGGTAGAGCGTCGGCGCGAGGCGCAAAAGCAGCGTCTGCTAGAGATCAAGCAGGAAGCCGAGGCCACCAAGATGGCCCTGACCACCATCGGCATGTTCACCATCCAAAAGCCCGTGGGCGAAAACGAGGCGATCTTTGGTACCGTCACCGCCGCCGATGTGGCTGAGGTGATCAAGTCTCTGGCTGGCAAAGAAGTCGACCGCCGCGACATCTCGGTGCCCGACATCAACAAGCTGGGCGAGTACCAGGCTGAGCTGAAGCTGCACCCCGAGGTGACGGCCATTGTTAACCTGCGGGTGACCGCCGAGTAATGGTCTACCAGCCTTAAGTCACTGCCCAGAGCCGCTGCCCAGAGCCGCTGCCCAGAAAGATAGGCGAAAAACTAGACAACACAAATTTAACAGCGTTAAGCAGCCTGTCTTTGCGATCCCTACCCAGGGGGTTCTAAGGCGGGTTGTTTGTTTAAGAATCTTTAAGACCCTCCAGTAGGACTACAGCGATTGGCACTATCCGTTGCAGATCGGCACCGCTGTTTTTGGCCATAGTGCTTTCGCGTTGGGGCGTTGGTTTGCGCTGTAGCCTGTAGAAGACGGTTGAGATCGCCCCGTCACCGCTCCTAGTCGACAGATTGGCTCGAGGCGAGATCGCGCTAACTCCGTTGCTGGTTGACGAAAAACTCCTCTACAATCAAGCCATTTCTCCACATCTGGTGGTTTAGCCCCCAACCACCCCCCTGCTTAACCCTATGGATACTCCCCGTCTCCATCCCGACACCATTGAAGCGGTGCGCGATCGCGCCGATATAGTCGATGTGGTCTCCCAGCACGTGGTGCTAAAAAAGCAGGGCAAAGATTTTGTCGGCCTCTGCCCCTTCCACGAAGACAAGTCGCCCAGCTTTAGCGTTAGCCCCGGCAAGCAGTTTTACTACTGCTTTTCCTGCGGGGCGGGGGGCAACGCCTTTAAGTTTTTGATGGAGCTGAACAAGCGCTCCTTCGCCGACGTAGTGCTGGACTTGGCCCAGCGCTACCAGGTGCCGGTCACCACCCTAGAACCCGCCAAGCGCCAAGAACTCCAGCGGCAGCTGACCCTGCGGGAGCAGCTCTACGAGATCTTAGCGGTCACCGCCCGGTTCTATGAGCACGCCCTCCAGCAGATTGACGGGGCCGCTGCCCTGGCCTACCTCTACGGGCGCGGCCTCGAGGACGCCACCATTCAGCAGTTTCAGCTGGGGTATGCGCCGGGGGGGTGGCAGACCCTCTACGGCTATCTGGTCGAGCAAAAGCACTACCCGGTGACCCTGGTGGAGCAGGCTGGGCTGATCGTGCCTCGCCAAAAAGGCGATGGCTATTACGATCGGTTTCGCGATCGCCTGATGATCCCAATCCGCGATGGCCAGAGCCGGGTGATTGGCTTTGGTGGCCGCGCCCTGGGCGACGAAAAGCCCAAGTACCTCAACTCTCCCGATACCCCGCTGTTTGACAAGGGCAAGACCCTCTACGGCCTAGATCTGGCGCGGGCGGCGATCGCCAAGGACGACCGGGCGATCGTGGTCGAGGGCTACTTCGACGTGATCGCCCTCAACGCCGCTGGACTAGAAAACTCGGTCGCCGCCCTGGGCACCGCTCTAAACGCCGCCCAGGTGCGCCAGCTGCTGCGCTACACCGAATCAAAGCAAATCTTGCTTAACTTCGACGCCGACGCCGCCGGAGTCAAGGCGGCCCAGCGGGCGATCGGCGAAGTCGAAGAGATGGCCTACCGAGGCGACGTGCAGCTGCGGGTGCTGAATATCCCCGACGGTAAAGACCCCGACGAGTTTTTGCGGCACCACAGCGCCGCCGACTACCGCGCCCTGATTGACGCCGCCCCCCTCTGGATTGACTGGCAAATCCACAACCTGATCGGCGGCAAAGACCTGCGCCAGGCCGACCAGTTTCAGCAGACCAGCCAGGCGGTGGTCAAACTGCTCAGCGACATCGCCAACGCCGACACCCGCACCCACTACGTCCGCTACTGCGCCGAAATTTTTAGCACCGGCGACAGCCGCCTGGTGCCCTTGCTGGCTGAAAACCTCGTCACCCAGGTGCGCCGCCAGCGCCGCAGCACTTCCTCTGAGGCCCCGCAAAGGTCGGCCCCCAACCCTACCCCCAGCGCCAGTTCCCTAGAGCAGGCCGAGGCCGCCCTGCTGCGCATCTTTCTTCACGCCGCTGGCCACCGCGACGAGATTCGCCAGGTGCTCGAAGACCGCGACTTGCAGTTTAGCTACTCCCACCACCGCGCCCTGTGGCGGCAGATGCAGCGTCTGCTAAGCGATGCCACCGACCCCAGGGTTGACCTAGTGGGCCTGCTGCGCAATCAGCTGGCCGACACCGGCCTGGCCACCACGCCCCTGCAAACCCTCATGCACCTGAGCGAAAAGACCAAGCGCGACGTGCTCCGCGCTCCGCTGGTGATTCGCGCCGCCGCCGCCTGTATGGAAAAGAACCTCTGCGAAAAGCGCTATCGCCATTTTCTCGCCCTGTGGGAAAAGACTGACTGCACTACCGACCCCGAACAATTTACCGAATACCAGCGCCAGATCTACGCCGAAAAACGCCGCATTGAGACTCTGGAGAAAGACCGCCAGGTGAGTTTTGAAGACCTGGCCGCCATGCCCTGGGTGGGCGAACAGTATGATTCTCTTGATCGGTAGTGCGGTTTTAGATTGGCGATTTTGGACTTTGGATTGACTGCTTGCTGAGGAGGGGAGATGCCTGCCGATCTTTTGTTTAGGACAATTTTGGTGACGAAAATGTCCGAGAATTTTGTTGCTTGCTGAGGGCGCAGGCTCTGCGCCCCTACCGGGAGCCTGTTCTTTGCGAGAAATCTCCTCAATACTCATTGCGAAACTAGTGGTGAACTGAGTTTAGATAAGGAAAGGGTGTGAAACCGCCGGTTTGATTGTCGCCACCAGGCCCATTGGCAGAGCAGAGGTTTAACCCGATGATTAACTCATTGACAGAATATCTCTCGAACCATGGCTAAAGTCGTCATTGTCGGCGCTGGCCCTACCGGGGCCACCCTGGCCCTAGTGCTGGCCCGGCGAGGCATTCCTGTAACCTTAGTGGAAGCCGCCCGCGACTTTCAGCGGCAGTTTCGCGGTGAGGGGCTAATGCCCAGCGGCCTCGATGCCCTCAGCCAGATGGGCCTAGACTCGCTGCTCAAGACCGTTCCCCACCGCCCCCTCAGCGCCTGGGAATTTTGGCTCAATGATCGCCGCCTGTTTCGGGCCGACGAGCCGATGGGCGCTGCTCGCCCCTGCACCCTGGTCTCCCAGCCGCCCCTGCTGGCGGCCCTGGTACAGCTGGCCCAGGCCAAACCCGGTTTTGACTGGATCGCGGGGACGGCGGTGAAGGATCTGCTGTGGCGCGATGGGCGAGTGGTGGGAGTTCAGCTGAGCGACGATCGCACCGTGGAGGCCGCCCTGGTGATCGGGGCCGATGGCCGCGCCTCTGCGATTCGTCAGCGGGCCGATCTGACGCTGGATACCCAGCCAAAAAGCATTGACGTACTCTGGTTTAAGCTGCCCGCCCCGGCTGGCTATGAGACCGACAATCGCTTCTGCACGGTGGTGAAACAAGGGCGCGTGTTTAGCCTGTTTCACGGGGCAGAGGCGGGTAAACTGCACCTGGCCTGGGCTATTTCACCCAGCGAACCCACCGAGCAAAAAGACTGGGCGACTACCTTCGCTAACTTGGTGCCGCCAGAGTTCGTGGCACATTTTCGGTCGGCGACAGACAGCATCTCGCCCCCAATGCGGCTCTCGGTGGTGGTGGGCCGCTGCCCCCGCTGGCACCGCCCCGGCCTGCTGCTGCTGGGCGATGCCGCCCACCCCATGTCGCCCGTGCGCGCCCAGGGCATTAACCTGGCCCTGCGGGACGTGATTGTGGCGGCTAACCACCTGGTGCCGGTGCTGGCCGGTGTCTCAGCCCCTGACCCGGCGGCCCTTGACCAAGCCCTGGCCCGCATTCAGGCCGAGCGAGAGCCAGAGATTATCAAGGCACAGCAGCTCCAGGCCCACGAGGCCAGCCGGGGCGAACTACTGCGGCGATTTGGGCTATTGCGCCGGGGGCTGAGCACCCTCTCGCCGGTGGCTGGCCCCCTGGTGAAGCGGGTCTGGGTCAGCCAGCAGATCTCCCTGCGCCAGGGCATTACGGCGGTGCGGCTAGAGGTGTAGGCCTACATCCCAGGGGTGGCCAGGTTGCGGAAGCGGGTAAACTGCGGCTCAAACAGCAGCTTGACGGTGCCGGTGGGGCCGTTGCGGTGCTTGGTGACAATAATTTCGGCAATGCCGCGATCGGGGGTGTCGGGGTCGTAATATTCTTCTCGGTAGAGCATCATGATCAAGTCGGCGTCCTGTTCAATCGCTCCAGATTCACGTAAATCGCTCATCATTGGGCGTTTGTTGGTGCGCGACTCGACCCCCCGACTAAGCTGCGAGAGGGCGATAATCGGCACGTTTAGCTCTCGGGCCAGGCCCTTGAGCGATCGCGTCATTTTCGACAGTTCCTGCACCCGGTTGTCGCCGCCGCCCTCCATCAGCTGCAGATAGTCGATCAAGATCAGCCCCAGGGCACCGCCCTGCTCGGCCTGGAGGCGACGCGCCCGCGAGCGAATTTCGGTCACCGAAATGCTGGGGGTGTCGTCGATAAAGATCGGCATTTGGGAGAGCACGCTGATGGCGTGGCCCAGCTTTTCCCACTCGTTTTGGGCAATGCGCCCGGCGCGCAGGCGGCTGCTTTCCATTTCGACTTCGCTGGAAAGCAGGCGGTAGACCAGCTGCACCTTCGACATCTCTAGGCTGTAGATGGCGACCGGCAGTTTTTGAACAGCCGCAATATTGCGAGCTATGTTTAGCACAAAGCTAGTGTTGTGGACGCAGATGTCGTTGGCGACGAAGTTATGGGTGTCGGGAATGGTAAGGTCATAGACCTGTTTTAGCCCTAGAGGCTCGATCGCAACGATTTCATCCCAGTAGACGTCGCTGGTGGCGATGTGCTGAAGTTCTTTGTGCTCTAGGGCAGTGGCCAGGGCAAAGAGGCGATCGCGGGTGGGAGCGCGTTTGCCAGCGTGGATATTGCTGGTGCCCTGAAATCCGGCGCGGGTGGCCAGGGATACCCAGGATTCAGCACCCTTGGCGGCGTGGAGGGTGTCCCAAATTTCTACCGGAATTAGATCGCGGTTGGGTTGGTAGCGGCGGTGGGCCAGGGCGGCTTCAACCTTGGCCAGGGCGGCTTCTTTCCCAAAGATGCCGATTTCGCTCAGGAACGTCTTGATTGAGGGAGCATCGGTGATGTCGATCTGCCAGGCGGGGCGACGGCCATCGAGGTACTTTACTGATCTCAACCTGAGCTGAGCCAAAATGCCAAACCGCAGCAGTAGATGCTGTACCTGGCGGGCCAGGGTTTCGCTGACGCTGGCAAAGCCCAGCTGAGCCTGGCCAGAGGCAAGTAAGGTAGCCCAGCCATCGGTGGAGAAAAGGCGATTGAGGAAAAGGGCTACCAGCGCCTTCTCCAGTCGAAAGACGATTGGTGGAATGGTTTTTTCACGGGCCGATTTACCCCAGAGGGCCTGGCCCTTAAGCCAGAGCGTCAGGTTGTTCTGGCTCATCCAGCGGATGGTGGCGAGACCTCCGGGGGCCAAAGTTTCAGGAGATACCTGGAGCCGTTGGCAGAGTCGCTCAAAGGTGGCTGGGCTGGGGGCACAGATGCCCTGCTGCCACAGGGTCACTAAGCCAGGAGAGACCTCAAGGGTTTGGGCTAACCAGCGGGCTGGTTTTCCACTGGCCTGGATCAAGTCCTTTAGCCGTTGACCAAAGACTTGACGAGCCTGCTGCACGTCTTTGCTGTCGGAGGTGACGTAGAACGTTGGTGTGCGAGTGCCTTGGGAGGTTTCCTCGCGCACCTTTACCCCTGGAAACTGTAGGGCAGCGGCGGTGAAATCGGCCTGGATGGCTGGGTTTTCGTTGGTGAACTGGGGAGAAGTGCCCGTCAGACAGCCATCGCCGATCAGGTAGGCCAGCAGTTTGACCTGATGCTCAGGCAGGGTTTCAATGCCGAACACCGGCAACGCTCGAGGTACGGCAATTTTTTGGCCCACCGCCAGCTCCGCCAGGGGTCGCCATCCTTGGATGGTCAGGTAGGGGTGGGTTAGCGTCGTCTCGATTTCTCGCCCCGATCGCGTTCGCACCCGAAACACAGGTTTGTGGCCATCGTCAACGTAGGCGCTAGGCTCGGTGAGTTTAAAGCGCCAGTCGGTGCCCAGGGTAAGCAGCAAGGCGGATTTTTCCCGGTAAATGTCACCAATGGTTTTGAGGCTACCGTCGGCCACCACAATCTGGGCGTCTGTGCTAAGGCACTTACCCATGGCCGGACGGGCAGCGGCAATAATTAAGTCAGAGCGCTGAAACCCCTGGGTGAGGGCATCGAGGTCGTAGAAGCCGCAGGGAATGCCGGGGAGGACAACGCCGAGCGATCGCTGCTCGATCTCAGAAAACGTTTCAATCAAAATATCTGAGGTGGCCGTTAGCCCTCCCTGGGGCCGCGCCTGGGTAATGCCAAACAGCCGCTGCTCCGACTGATCCATCACGTTCTCAATGGGCAGGGTGGTGTCGTAGCCCAGCTGAGCGATCTCGCCCCCGGTTTGAATCAGCAGGCGGCGGGTGTACTTATCCATCACCAGGGTGGCGTACTGGTCGATGTTGGCGGCGCTCACCGTGCGATCAACCAGCTGAGCCAGGCGGGTTTGGCCCCCCACCTGCTCGAGCTTGCCGTTGTCTTTGAGCCACACCGCCAGGGTCATCAGGTCGGCGGGCTGCCCCTTGGCGTGCAGGGCCAGGGCACCCTTGTAAATATCGCGGTGGGCACCGATGTAAAAGGCGTCGGGGGTGATTATCTCCATCACCCGGCCAATGGCCTCGGGGTCTAGCAAAATGCCGCCCAGAATGGCCTCTTCGGCCTCGATATTTTGGGGCGGCAGGCGATCGCTGACCGCATCAAACTTGAGATTTTGAACCATGACGATCAGGGTGGCTGCGGGGGGAAGTAGCTCTTATGGTGCGCTACCTATGGTGCGCTACTTATTGTGCGCTACTTATTGTGCTCTAAATGCGCCCCCCTGTCGCCCTAGACAAACTTGCCGCCCACCTAGTCGAGGCTAAAGCCTCAAGTTATATGACAAGGTTTCTCCCCTTAACCTCGTCATAATTGATGCATCCACTTTATTTGAAATGATGGTTTTAATTTCCCCAGGCAGTTGCCGGCGGCGAAATTGAACATTCACTCATTCACTATAGAGGGCTAGCGTGAAAGATATGACGGCTCAACACCATTGGGGCTGGTTAGCCCTCGGCTTGTCGTTACTCGTTGCCAGTTGTTCTTCAACCACCAGCGGGGCACTCGAGGGCACTTCGCCTCAGCCAGACGACCCCGTTCAGCAGCGCCGCACCGTGTTGATTGACGGCTCTAGCACAGTCTTTCCCATTACTGAGGCGATCTCCAAAGCCTACAACACCGAGGCCAGCAAACCAGTTGAGGTAGCCTTGGGCTTTTCGGGGACTGGTGGAGGCTTCGAGAAATTTTGCGCTGGGCAGACGGACATCAGCAATGCTTCGCGCCCGATCACGACAGCAGAGATTGCCGCTTGCGATGCCAAAAACGTCCGCTACTTTGAACTGCCAGTGGCCTTTGACGCCCTCACTGTGGTGGTCAATCCCCAAAACACCTGGGCCAATGACATTACCGTGGCTGAGCTCAAAAAAATGTGGCAACCCACCGCCCAAAGCCAAATTACCAACTGGAGCCAGGTGCGACCCGGCTGGCCCGACCAACCGCTGACTCTGTTTGGCCCCGGCTTAGCCTCAGGTACCTATGATTATTTTGCCGACGTGATTGTCGGCGAAAACACCCGCAGCGACTTTGTGGCTAGTGAAGACGACGACCTGCTGGTGCAGGGGGTGGCTCAGACTGCCGGAGCCTTGGGCTACTTTGGCCTGGCCTACTTTGAAGAAAACTCTGGCATTCTCAAGGCACTTGCCGTAGATGGCGGCAGTGGCCCGGTCGCCCCCACCCCAGAAAATGTTGCGCGAGCTACCTATCAGCCCCTCTCTCGACCGTTGTTTATCTACGTCAACTACACCTCGGCCCAGCGCAACCCGGCGGTGCGAGAATTTGTGGAATACTACCTAAAAGCTGCCCCCGAGGCTGTGCCAACGGTAGGCTATATTCCTCTGACAGAAGAGGCATACAATATCGCCCTGGTGAACTTTCATGGAGGAGAAGTGGGTACTGTGTTTGAGGGTCAGCCCCAGCCCAACCTGACCCTTAGCGAGGTGCTGCGTAAAACTAAGCGCGTTAATTAAGGCAACGCCTGCTAGCCTCCAGACTCGGCTAGCAGGCGTTGCGGTTCATGGGCTGGGGCTCAAGCAGCTTGCCCAAAAAAACGCCATCGCTGTGGCGGCTAAGTCACAGCGATGGCGGGTTTCTTCATCGGCCAAGGCTTAGCCAAAGCGACCTGTCACATAGTCTTTAGTCTCTTCTAAGGTGGGGTCGTTAAAAATTTTCTGGGTCTCGCCAAACTCGGCCAGGTAGCCCACCTTGCCCCCGGCTCCCTCAACCACCTGAGCATTGTAAAAGCCAGTGTAATCGGCCACTCGGGTCGCCTGCTCCATGTTGTGGGTGACGATGATGATGGTGTAGTTTTGCACCAGCTCTTTCATCAGCTCTTCTATCTTGAGGGTAGAAATGGGGTCAAGGGCAGAGCAGGGCTCGTCCATCAGCAGCACTTCGGGCTGCACCGCAATGGTGCGGGCAATGCAAAGGCGCTGCTGCTGCCCCCCAGAGAGCGAAAAGCCGCTCTCTGGCAGCTTGTCTTTGACCTCATCCCACAGCACTGCCCGGCGCAGGGAGGTTTCTACCAACTCATCCATATCGCCTTTAAAGCCGCTAATGCGGGGGCCGTAGGCAATGTTGTCGTAAATGCTCTTGGGGAAGGGGTTGGGCTTTTGAAACAAAATGCCAATCCGGCGGCGCACCTCGACGGGGTCTACGTCGGAGGCGTAGAGGTCTTGGCCGTGGTAGGTCATCTGGCCCTTAAGGCGAAAGCTCTCAATCAGGTCGTTGAGGCGGTTAAAGCAGCGCAGCACGGTGCTCTTACCGCAGCCCGAGGGGCCAATAAACGCCGTAATCTTGTTTTTAGGAATGTCGATCGAGACATCCCGCACGGCCTTTAAAGACCCGTAGTACATATCGCAGTCCTTGGCCCTCAGCACGACATCGGTGGCCGTTCCGGTCATGGGCATTGTGTCAACCATTGCTCAGGCTCTCCAAAACTTGGCTCTACTAGTAGGTTTTCTGACGGGTTACGACGCGGGCAATGATGCTGGTGAGCAGCACCATCAGCACCAGAACTAGGGAAGCCGCCCAGGCCAGCTCTTGCTGGGGTTGAAAGGGCAAGGTAGCAAAGTTGTATACCAGGACTGACAGAGTAGCGATGGGGTTGGTAACGCCATTGAACCGGAAGGGTGAAAACAGCGCGGTAAAAATCAGCGGCGCAGTTTCTCCAGCGGCGCGGGCGATCGCCAAGGTCACCCCGGTTAAAATAGATGGAATTGCCGCAGGTAAAACCACCTTGAGTATAGTTTGGTAATTAGAAGCCCCGACCGCCAGGGCCGCCCAGCGAATTTCTTGGGGCACAATCTTCAGGGCTTCGTCAGCGGTGCGAACAATGGTGGGCAACATCAGTACCGCCAGCGCCACTCCCCCCGCCAGGGCAGAGTAGCCCGGTCGACCGGGGCGAACCATGATGCCATAGATAAATACCCCGGCAATAATCGAGGGCACCCCGGCGAGAATGTTGACCCCAAAGCGCACATACTCATCAATGGAGGTGTCGCCGCCGCCAAACTCTGACAGCCAGATGGCGCACAGCACGCCGATGGGTACCGAAATCGCCGCTGCGATCGCCACTACAATTAGGGTACCGACAATAGCGTTGGCAATGCCGCCCCCCGCTGAGCCCGGCGGCGGCGGTAGCTGAGTAAACAGGTCTAAATCGAGCCGATTTACCCCGTTGATAAAGACATAGAACAGCACCAGCACCAGCGGAACCAGGGCGATCAAGATTGACAACCCCGATAGGCCCGTCATGATGATGTTGAACAGGTTGCGGGATCTAGACCTCTTGGCCTTCAGGCTCTGGATATCAAAGGTATCGCTGCTATCGCCTGGAACACCGGAAATCGTTGTCATAGTTAGCCTCTGCTTGCTGCGTAATGCCTCAAAACCCTCGTCATTGCCCTAGTACTTAGCCTGGAGCTTGCGCACAATCCAGTCGGCTAGGATGTTGACAATCAGGGTCAAAATCACCAGCACAAAGGCGGCATACATCAGCGCGGCTACCTGAATGCCCCTGGCTTCTGCAAACTGGTTGGCCAGTAAAGATGCGATCGTGTTGCTAGGATCTAGCAGAGAGAGACTAATGGTGTTGGCGTTGCCAATCAGCATCGTTACGGCCATGGTCTCGCCCATGGCCCGGCCCAGGGCCAGCATCACACCGCCGACAATGCCCGAAATCGCCGCTGGAACCAGCACTCGAAAGATCGTGCCCCAGCGGGTGGCCCCCAGCCCGTAGGAGCCTTGACGTAGTTCGGGCGGCAGCGCCGCCAGCGAGTCGCGGGAGATGGCGGTGATAATCGGCAAAATCATAATTGACAGCACCAGCGATGCTGCCAGCATGCTGGGGCCAGTAAAGAAGATGCCAAACAGGTCAAAAAACCACCTCAGGGCGGGAATCAGCACAAAAATACCCCAAAGGCCGTAGACCACGCTGGGGATGGCGGCTAGGAGTTCAACCATGAACACCAGCACGGTGCGAATTTTGAGCGGAATAAAGTTTTCGCTGAGGAATAGGGCGGTACCCAGGCCCAGCGGTACGGCGATCAGGAGGGCGATCGCAGCGCTGACCAGAGTGCCATAGATGATCGGCAGCACCCCAAAGGACTCTCGACCCTCTACCGGGTTCCAGCTGCTCGTCCACAAAAAGCTTAGCCCAAACTCCTGCATGGCGGGCCAGGCCTGAGTCAAAATCAGTAGGCCAATGGCCACTAGCAGCAGCAAAATAAACAGGGCAAACCCCATGGTTGTGCCCTCAAACAAGCGGTCTAGGCCCTTTTCAAGGGGAGTGCGGGTTCGTTTACTTGGCGGAGAAGATGGCGTATCAGCAGTCACAGCGACCTCACCTGCAATAAGCGTTTGAATTAATGCTGAAAGGGGAAGCAGACTTGCTTCCCCCAGCGGAGTCAGACCCTAGCGCACCGTGATGGTGTAGTCGGGGCTGAGAACATCAGCCGCCGCCGCCACCCGGTCTCGCACGTTCTTGGGCAAGGGTACATAACCCAGAGAAGCGGCCTCTTCCTGACCCTGGTTGAGGCCATACTCAATCATTACTTCAACGGCTTTTGCTTTCTGAGCATCGGGGTACTCTTCGTACACCATGAGCCAAGAGTAGGTCACAAAGGGATAGGATTCAGCCCCGGCATCGTCAACAATAAAGGCCCGCAGGTTGTCGGGCAGATCCACGTTGGCCAATGTGGACGCAGCGGTCTCGTCGTTGGCTAGCACAAAGTTCCCAGCCTTATTTTCAATGGAGGCAAAGGGAATGTTGTTTTGGGTGGCATAGCCGTACTCGATGTAGCCCATGGCTCCTTCGATCTGCTGAATCTGGGCGGTGATGCCCTCATTGCCCTTGGCCCCGATAAAGTTGCCGATCTTGGGCCACTCCACGCTCTTGCCTTCGCCAATGGCGGATTCGAACTCGGGGGAGATGGCGACCATGTTCATGGTGAACACTGCGGTGGTGCCGCTACCGTCAGAACGGTGCACAAAGGTGATAGGGGTGCTGGGTAGCTCAACATCGGGGTTGTCGGCGGCGATGATGGGGTCATTCCAGGTGGCGATTGCGCCGGTAGTGATGCCCGAGTAGGCTTCGCGGCTGAGCTTTAGCTCGTCAATGCCCGGTAGGTTGTAGGCAAACACGATGCTGCCAGCGGTCATGGGCAGCATGATGACACCCCGAGCTGACTTTTCAATTTCGTCATCTTTCATGGCGGTATCGCTAGCGCCAAAGTCTACGGTCTCGGCCAGAAACTGTTCAACCCCGGCGCCACTGCCCACAGACTGGTAGTTGACCTGTAGCTCAGGCACTTCGCCGTTGAGGTTGATAAACCAGTTTTGGTAAAGGGGAGCGGGGAAGGACGCGCCAGCACCAGTCAATGCCACATCGCCGCCTAGGGCAATGGCCTCGCCTTCCATCGCTTCGCCTTCCATCGCTTCGCCTTCCGTTGCTGTGCCATCGGTAGTGGTACCGCCGCCGCAGGCCGCGACGCCAGCTACCAACATCAGAGATGCGGCCAATCGTAAATCAAACTTGAACTTTGGCATTCTTTGAATCATGGTTAATCAACCTATCTACAGCTAAAAAGTCTTTCTCAAACCATATCAGCAAACGAAAGCGGCTAAACCAAGAGTTAGGCCAAAATTCCAGGCAAAACCTCAGACAAAATAAGCTAGTTGACAGCCGCATAACTTTCTCGTTTGCATCTCAAACTTTAGCAACCTATGCGCTAATACAACAACAAACATGTCGGCCTTGGTTTCACAGCGAAAGAGCAATGTCCTTAAGCAAGGCCATACCTGCGATCACTTATATTCTTACCCCATCAAGGTAAAGAACAGATTATTTTTAGGCCAGACTGGCACTGGTATTGCTCACCTTGCAAGTTAAGCGGACTGCCTCAGGGATAAAGATTAAAATCTAATTAAGGATGCCGAAGCATGGAGCGCTGCCGACTCAACGTGCAAACCCAATTTTGCAAACCCTGCGGCCTCGGCCAAAATGCCGTGAAACCCTGCTGCCATTGGGCAACGCTGAAAGATGAGTTAAAGTTGACCCATTGCGGTGCCTTCGGAACAGGTAATTTAGCTTAAGGACTATAGTTAAAAATTTGATTAAGAGAAGCTAAACGTATGTTTAAGTCTGCTTTGGAAAGGTGCTTTTGTCGGCAGGAAACAGAGCTATAAATTAAATTTTGGTTAAGAATGGCGAAGAATCTAGGTAAGCTGGCTCGGCAAGCTCCCCGTTTTGGTTAGGTAATCGAGATTGCAGCTCTGCCCTACCTTGGTCTAAATCGGCTGCCTGCGATGACCGGCAATGATGAATAGATGCCCTGGAGAGGTAAGAGGATCGGCATTGGTGTCGCCCAGTCGGTTGGGCAGGGGCCTGTCAGGCTATCTCCCCTGGTCCGTTGGCTGGGTCAGCCGATGAAACCGGGCCACAAAAATAACGCCAGCCACAGCTACCCCAAAGGATTGACCAATCCAGAGGCCCACGCCGCCCAGCCCCAGGGGAAAGCCCAAAACATAGCCCGTCGTCAGCCCCACACCCCAGAAGGCTAGGCCGCTGAGCACCATGGGCATGCGGGTATCTTGCAGGCCGTAGAGCGCCCCCGAGGCGACCCGCTGTACGCCATCGGTCATCTGGGCCAGCGCCGCCACAAACAGCATGGGTAACGCCAGGGCCACCACCGGGTCGTTGGTGGCATCGCTTAGATCTAGGTAAAGGCCAATGATCGACTGGCGAAACCCCAGCAGCCCCAGGGTGGCCAGCAGCATGAAGCTGGCGGCGATCGCGATCGCCACATACCCCGCCCGCCGTGCTGCCCCCAAAT